>CAZSOV010000150.1:0-13289 GCA_964608505.1 uncultured Verrucomicrobiota bacterium | reverse complement strand
TACGGCCTCGGCATCGAATCCGACGAGACCCGTCCGCAGATGATCCTCGCGGCGGATCGTTCGATCAACTCCCCCGACACCGTTCAGAAATTCCTGTTCAACAACAACAACGGGCAGATCGGCAACCTCGGCACGAACCTCACCCAGCTGAAGAACATCAAGTGGGACGAGAAGGGCATGCACCAGAACGCCGGCAACGCCGCCCTCTCCGACGGTTCCGTCCAGCAGCTCACGGCCGCGCGGCTTCGGGAGACGCTCCAGAACTCGGGCGACAACCTGAACCGCTACTCGCAGCCCGGCAAAGGCGCGAACTAATCGCCGCTTGGAGCCTGCCTAGCCCAACATTCATGCTGGCGCCCCGGAGGAAACTCCGGGGCGCCTTTTTGCTTTCCGGCGCCCTTTTGCCCGTAGGCCCCGTTCGTCCCTCCGGTCCTATCCCATGATCCCCGCCGAAGCCCGCACCCGCCACGCCGCACTCGCCGCCGAAATCCGCCGGCACGATCACCTCTACCACGTCCTCGCCCAACCCCTCCTCTCCGATCGCGAATACGACCGGCTGCAGCACGAACTCCTCGACCTCGAAAAGGCCTATCCCGACCTCGTCACCCCCGATTCCCCCAGCCAGCGGGTCGGTGGTCAGCCGATGGAGGGTTTCCGGCCCGTCACCCACGCGGTGCCGATGATGAGTCTCGACAACGAATACTCGCCCGCCGAGGTCCGCGCCTTCGTGCAACGGCTCGCCCGCCTGCTGCCCGACGAACCGCTCGAGTTCGTGGTCGAACCCAAAGTCGACGGCGTCGCCGTCAGCCTCCGCTACGAGCAGGGAATCCTCGTGACCGGCGTCACCCGGGGTGATGGCACGACGGGCGACGACATCACCGCCAACCTGCGCACCCTCCGCTCCATCCCGCTGCGACTCCGCTCCGAACCCGATTCGCCTCCCCCCGACGTGCTCGAGGTCCGGGGCGAGGTCTACATGACCCGCAAAGGCTTCGAACGCCTGAACCAGGAACGCACCGAAGCCGGCGAGGATCGCTTTGCCAATCCACGCAATGCCACCGCCGGCACGCTCAAACAACTGGATTCCCGGGCCGTCGCCCGACGCCCCCTGGCCATGGTCTGCTACGGGCTCGGCGAAGTTCGGGCTGAATCCGTCCCCGACCAGCAGCTCGGGACCCTTCGCTGGCTCGCGGAGCTCGGCTTCCCCACGCCCGAACGCCACTGGTTGTGCCCCGACATCGACCACGTTCTCGCCGCCATCGACGAACTCGACCGCCTGCGCGGAGGCTTCGCCTACGAAACCGACGGCGCGGTCATCAAGCTGAACCGTTTCGATCTGCGCGTCCGCGCCGGAGTCACCGCCAAAGCGCCCCGCTGGGCCGTCGCCTACAAGTACGCCCCCGAACAGGCGGAAACCCGCCTCAAAGCCATCTCCATCCAGGTCGGGCGCACCGGCGCCCTGACTCCGGTCGCCGAACTCGAACCGGTCTTCCTGTCGGGCAGCACCGTCGCCCGCGCCACCCTGCACAACGAGGAGGAACTCCGCCGCAAGGATATCCGCCTCGGCGACCTCGTCGTCATCGAGAAGGCCGGGGAAGTCATCCCCGCCGTCGTGCGCGTCCTCGTCGACCGCCGCACCGGCGCCGAAACTCCCTTCGCCTTCCCCCGTGCCTGCCCCGAGTGCGGCTCCCAGGCCGTCCGCATCACCGACACCTCCGCCGAGGAACAGGTCGTCTGGCGGTGCCCCAATCCCGACTGCCCGGCCCAGGTCCGCGGACGCATCCTTCATTGGTGCTCCCGTGGGGCCATGGACATCGAGGGGGGCGGCGAGGTGCTCGTCGGTCAACTCGTCCAAATGGGCCTGGTCCTCGACGTCGCGGATCTGTATCGACTCCGTCTCGAGGAGGTCGCCGCGCTCGAACGAATGGGGGAGAAATCGGCCGCCAACTTCCTCGCCGGCATCGCCGCCAGCCGCGGCCGCGACCTTTGGCGCTTCGTCTTCGGCCTCGGAATCCCGCACGTCGGCTCCGGCGTCGCCAAAGCCCTGGCGCGCGCCTTTCCGCGTCTCGAGGACCTGGCCCGGGCCTCCGCCGCCCAACTCACCCAGGTCGAGGACATCGGCGACGTCATCGCCGCCACCGTCGAGCGCTGGTTCGCGGACCCGCGCAACCGTCGCCTCATCGCCCGGCTCGAACAGGCAGGCCTGAACGTCCATTCCTCGCTCTATCGCCCCGCCGCCGACGCCTCCCAGCCCCGCCCTTTCGCCGGGCTCACCTTCGTCCTGACCGGCACCCTGCCCACCCTCTCCCGGGAGGCGGCCACCGCCCTCGTCGAATCCCGGGGAGGAAAGGTCTCGGGCAGCGTCAGCCGCAAGACCCATTTCGTCCTCGCGGGCGAGGACGCCGGTTCGAAACTCGAGAAGGCCCGGCAACTCGGCATCCGCATCCTGGCCGAGCCCGAGTTCCTCGCGATGGCCGATACTTCCCCGTCCTCGCCGGGATAAGCGACCGGATCAAAGCTCCAAGTTCAAAGCTCAAAATCCCACGCACCCAGCGTCGTTCCGAGCCGGGCCCCTGGAGCCTGGAGTTTCGGGCATGAAGACTCGGGCGCGACCCCGCGCGTTCGCCCGCACTTCGCCCACGGCCCAAGCTCCCGTCCTTGGAACTTTGAGCTTTGCATTTGGAACTTCGCCCCCGCCCCACCCCGCAGCTCCGCACCGGATCAAAGCTCCAAGTTCAAAGCTCAAAATCCCACGCACCCAGGGTCGTTCCGAGCCGGGCCCCTCGAGCCTGGAGTTTCGGGCATGAAGACTCGGGCGCGAGCCCGCGCGTTCGCCCGCACTGCGCCCACGGCCCAAGCTCCCGTCCTTGGAACTTTGAGCTTTGAACTTGGAACTTCGCCCCCGCGTTCGCCCGGGACTTTGCTCTTGGTCCCCTTCCCCTTCGTTCCTAACGTCCGCCCGCCTTACGAGCCTATGGCCACCATCCGACCCTTCGCCGCCCTGCTTCCCAAACCGGATCTCGCCGCGCGCATTTGCGAGCTTCCCTACGACGTCATGTCGTCCGAGGAAGCCCGCGGGCTCGCCGCCGGAAACCCCCTTTCCTTCCTGCACGTCAGCAAGCCCGAGATCGATCTTCCCCCCGGCACCGATCTCTACAGCCCGGACGTCTACGCCAAGGGACGCGGCAACTTCCAACGCCTCATCCAGGAGGGAGCCCTGTACCAGGACTCCCAACCCGCCCTCTACCTGTATCGGCAGATCATGGGCCGCCATGTCCAGACCGGGCTGGTCGCCGCCGCCAGCTGCCAGGAATACCTTGATGGGATCGTCAAGAAGCACGAACTGACCCGCGTCGACAAGGAGGACGACCGGGTGCGCCACATCGAGACCCTCGACTCCCAGACCGGCCCCGTCTTCCTGACCTACCGCGCACAACCTTCCATCGACGCCTTCGTCGCCCGCGTCTCGACCCGGGCGCCGCTGATTGATTTCACGTCCGCCGACGGCGTCCGGCACACCTCCTGGCGCATCGCGGACGCGCCGGACATCGAGTTTCTGGTACGGACCTTCGCCTCGATTCCGTTCCTGTACATCGCCGACGGCCATCACCGCAGCGCCGCGGCGGCCCGGGTATGCCAGAGCCGGAAGGGAGCGGGTCAGAGCGGCGGGTTTCTCACCGTCATCTTCCCGCATGACCAGATGCAGATCCTCCCCTACAACCGGGTGCTGAAGGATCTACACGGACTTTCCCCGGACGCGTTGCTGGACCGTCTGTCCCGGATCTTCACGGTGACGGAGCCGGGGCAGCCCAGCCCGGCGGGGAAGCACCAACTCGGGCTCTACCTCGCCGGACGATGGATCGGACTGCACTTCCGCGCCGAATGGACGGCGACCGACGATCCCATCGAGAAGCTCGACGTGACGCTGCTCCAGAAGCACGTCCTCGGACCCATCTTCGGCATCGACGACCCGCGCACCAGCAAGCGGATCAACTTCGTGGGCGGCATCCGCGGCACCGGCGAGCTGGAGAAGCTCGTCCAGGGCGGCGAATACGCCTGTGCCTTCAGCATGTTCCCCACCAGCATTCTGGACCTCATGACCATCGCCGACGCCGGCGGCATCATGCCCCCGAAAAGCACCTGGTTCGAACCCAAGCTCCGCGACGCGATGTTCTGCCACCTCCTCGCCTAGCTCGAGCCCGCGACCTGGACTGCCTGCCCCCCGTTCCCGGCGGGTCGCCAGGCCCGTCCCCGTTCGCTTCGCGCCGCTTCCGGCGTCCGGCCCCCCAACCCCGTCCGTATTTCGTTCATGTTCGTACGTGACGCGGACCGGACTTTTGCTCTATTTCGTGCCCCTTTCCCCGCGACGGTTCGTCGCGAGGACAGCGTCGGAGTGTGACATGAAGCACCTGTTGAGCCTGGAACATCTGTCGCGCGGCGACATGGAAGCCATCCTGTCCCGGGTCCCCGAGTTCAAGGGTAACCGCGGACGACATGCCCAACCGCTGGCGGGACAGTCGTGGGCCTTGATCTTCTCGAAATCCTCGACCCGGACGCGGGTGAGCTTCGAGGTGGGCATTCACGAACTGGGAGGCCGTCCCCTGTTCCTCAACGCCAACGATATCCAGTTGGGCCGGGGCGAACCGATCCGCGACACCGCCCGCGTGCTCGGCCGCATGGTGCACGGTGCGGTCATCCGGACCTTTGCCCAATCCGACGTCGTCGAGTTCGCCGAATTCTCCCGCATCCCCACCGTCAACGCCCTCACCGACGACGAGCATCCGTGCCAAATCCTGACCGATGTCCACACCTTCCAGGAACGGCGTGGCCCGATCCAGGGACGGGTCGTGACGTTCGTCGGCGACGGAGCCTGCAACGTCCCGGCCAGCTGGATCTGGGCGGCGGCGCGGCTGGATTTTGAACTGCGCATCGCCGCTCCCAAGGCCTACCAGCCCTCCGCCTCGCTCCTGGCCCGGGCCGGAGGCCGGATCGTCTGCACCGAGGACGTCGTCGCCGCCGCCCGGGGCGCCGACCTTCTGTACACGGACGTCTGGGTGTCCATGGGCAAGGAGTCCGAAACCCAGGACCGGATTCGCGAGCTCGCGGGTTACCAGGTCAACGAGAGCCTGGTGAAACAAGCCGCGCCCAACGTGCTGGTTATGCACTGCCTGCCCGCCTACCGAGGCAAGGAGATCGACGATCAGACCTTCGAGGCCCATGCCGAGACGATCTTCTCCCAGGCTGAAAACCGCCTGCACGTCCAGAAGGCGATCCTCGCCTGGTTGGCCCAGGGCCATTGAACAGGTCCGGTACTTAACCGCGCCGCGGGACCGCCGACCGCCGAGTCGCCGGTTGCTCCATGAACTGCCCTCTTCAACCGCGCCACCCGGTGAGGGCACCGGACCTACACGCTGAAGGCCGCGTGCCCCCAACGTGGCGACGTGCCGTCCGCGGTTCGGTTCGTGGTCCCAACGCGCGTTTCGCGGACCGTGGTCGTTCCCCATGAAAACCTGCGCTTGGCTCGGGACGGGGGTGTTTGACACAACGGGCGCGATGCAAACTCCCCCTGCCCGTGCCCGCTCGCTCCCCCGGGTCGTTGGACGGGCCGTCCGGACCGCCGTGGGATCCCTCGGCCTGGCCGTGGGGCTCGCGACGATGGCCAACGCGGTGGCCCAGTTGTTCCCCGATCCTCAACTGGAAGCGGCCGTGCGCCGCCAGGTCTTCGCCAAGCGCGATTCGCTGGAACCGCTGTCCGAAGCAGACGTCGTCCAAGTGTCCACCGTCGAAGCCCGGGACCGCGGGATCCGACGGCTGGACGGGCTGGAGAAGTGCCGAAACCTCGCGATGCTCGATCTCGGGGGCAATCAAGTGATCCATCTCGCGCCCCTGGCCGGACTGCCGCGCCTGCAGTTCCTCGACCTGCAGGGAAATCAGGTCGAGGATCTGACCCCCCTCGCCACCAACGTGGCCCTGCAATATCTGCACCTGGCTTCGAACCGGCTTCGGTCGGTCGCCCCCGTGGCGGGGCTCACCAACCTCTCCGCGCTCTATCTGTCCGGCAACCGGCTCGAGGACCTCGCTCCCGTGCTGGGACTGCGCCGACTCGCGTCGCTCTACCTCGACGACAACCGACTGCGCTCCATCGAAGGCCTGGGTGGATTGCGGTCCCTGAGCAGCCTGTCGCTCAGCGGGAACCGCATCGCGGACCTTCGTCCGCTGCGCGGCCTGGGCGGCGTGCAATACCTGTTTCTGGAGCGAAACCGGATTCAGGATCTGGCCGCCTTGATCGATTGGCTGGGCAGCGACCCGGGACAGCGGATGGCACCCTTTCTCAATCTCTACTTGGCCGACAACCCGCTCGGGTCCGAGGCCCGGACCCGCCAACTCGAGCAAATCCGGGGCCTCGGCGTCCGGGTGCACGACGCCCCGGTCAGCGGAATCCGCCCGGCAATCACGAAATCCAACCACTAGGCAAACGCCCTTGTCCGCCTCCACGACACATCGCGAGGGCGTCCAGGCCGCCCTGGTCGGTATGCTGGTGAACCTCGTCCTGGCGACGGTCAAGATCGCCGCGGGCATCCTGGGAAACTCCTATGCCCTGGTGGCCGACGGCATCGAGTCCACGGCGGACATCGTCAGCTCGCTGGTGGTGATGGGCGGGCTTCACATTTCGGCGCGTCCGGCGGATGCCGAGCATCCGTTCGGGCACGGCAAGGCGGAGCCGCTGGCGGCCATGGCGGTGGCGGCCCTGCTCCTCGGAGCCGGGGCCTGGATCGGGGTGGCGAGCGTGCGCGAGATCCGGGTGCCGCACCATGCGCCCGCCGGCTTCACGCTGCCCGTGCTGGCCGCCGTCGTCGTGGTCAAGGAATGGCTTTCCCGGCGGGTGATGAAGGTGGGCGAGATCCTGGGCAGCGCGGCGGTTCGCGGCGATGCCTGGCACCATCGGTCCGACGCCATCACCTCGGCCGCGGCGTTCATCGGGATCGGCGTCGCGCTGTGGGGCGGTCCGGGCTTCGAACCCGCCGACGACTGGGCAGCCCTGGTGGCCTGCGCGGTCATCCTGGCCAATGGCTTCCGGCTCCTGCGCGAGGCCATCGACGACCTGATGGACGCCTCGGTGGCGGAGGATCGCCTGACCACGATCCGCGACACCGCGAACGAGGTGGAGGGGGTGCTGGGTATCGAGAAATGCCGCGTCCGCAAGGCTGGCCTGGGCCTGGCCATGGACATCCATGTCACCGTGGACGGCGACGAGACCGTCCGTCGGGGTCATGAAATCGCCCACCGGGTGAAGGATCGGCTGCTGTCCTGCGGTCAACGCATCACCGACGTGACGGTCCACGTGGAGCCCGACGACCTGGCGGAGCCGCCAAATTCCAGGACGTCCTGACGCCTTCACTCCCGTGGCGGCAGCGAAAGCTCCGATCCACCCGGCAAACGCCGAAGCCGCGCACGATGCCGCTCAGCGTACCGGCGCGTCGCGGCGGGAGAGGAGCTGGCTCCGCAGGAACTGGTCGACCGGGGCCTGCTCCCACGCCGTCAGCCAGAGGTCGCCGAGGAAGGAGGCGGCAAGTCCCAGCTGCCCGGCCAGAAACGGACGACCCTCGAGGCCCCGGGGCTCCTGACCGGTGAGTTGCCCCTCCTTGTCCATCCGATAGAGCGTTTCGACCTTTGCGAACTGCTCGGCGAGAAAGCCGCAGGCCGCGCGAAAGGCGGGATCGTCCTGGGGTCCGGGCGGAACCAACGGGAGCACCCGGGCCGGGCGCGACCGCGTCAGGACCTCCTCCTCGCCGAGCTTGAGCTTGCGCAGATACCCCCCATCGATCCAGGCGTGGAACGAACGATTGGTGGTGTAGCCCTGGGGATTAGCGCCGACCCACCCGTTGTAGCTTCGCGTCGAGTGCAGCGGTTGGGCGGCGTCGCCCACGGCGTGGCCCATCACGCCCATGGTGTAAATCACGTTGGCGCGCGCATTCGCGATCTCCTCGGGAGTGCCGAGTTCCTCGAAGACCTTCAGCGACGAAAACGAGGACTTCAGACGGGCGTATTGCTCGGCGATGAGCCAGGGCAGAAAACCAGGGAGTGCCCGCGTCCGATCCAGGTCGTTGGCCGGCAGGGGCGGGAACCGGTCGGGGTGCTGGAGGCGGACCCGCGCCAGGTGGGCCACGAATTCGTAGCGGAAGATGGGCAGATTGGTGATCGCCAGCCCCAGGGGTTCGAGATCCTCGAGATCCAGAAAGTGATCGGGATTGTTCGCGTGGCGCAGCGGGTAGTGGGGCGTGTTCCGCCAGCGATCCATCTCCCCGCCGAGGAACGCGATCCGTTCCCGCGCCTCGGGCGAGCGGGCCCAGTCGGGATAGCCGGACGGCAGCTGCTTCAAGGCCACGAGATTGACGAGCCGATGGCCCTCGTAGTCCCAGGCGGCGGCGCGCGGCGGCGCGGCAAGGAAGGCAAACAAACCGACGAGGGCGAGGCACGGCGACAGGCACGGCGGGCGCATCCGCCCACTCTGGCGCCCGCCTCGGTGCTTGGCGATGGGAAGGTGGCCCGCCCGGGAGGCGGATCGAACTCGGGCCGGGAACCTGCCCCGGCGACGCGCCTCGAGTGCGGCACCGTTCTCGTGTGGACGCCCCGGCCCTCCCATCCTCCGGGGCTCCGCCGCAAAATCGCTCCCGTCGTCCCCGTGCCGCGGCGATCCAGAGACAAAAACCCGACTTGCGATCCGCCCCCCGCTGCCTCTTCAATCCGCCGCTCCCACGACACTCGAACCGCGTTCCCCACCGCATCCCCATGAGAATCCCGACCCGCATCGCGACGCTGATCTCGGCGCTCGCCCTGGCCGCCGGCGCCGCCGCGTCCGACCTGACCGAACAGCTGGGCATCCAGACCTGGACCCTGCGCAATCTCAACTTCGAGCAGGTGGTCGAATTCGCGAAGAAGCACGGCATCCGGAATCTGCAGATGATCGGGAACCACATGGACCCCAAGGCGCCGCTCGAGGAAACCAGGCGCAAGAAGGCGGTTCTCGACGCGGCGGGGCTGCGCATCTACACGTTCGGCGTCGCCGGGACCTCGCTGGACAAGGAGGACAACCGCAAACTGTTCGAGTTCGCGAAGCTGCTCGGCATCCGCGTGATCGTGGTCGAACCCAATGACTACCAGATCTTCGACAACCTCGAGGAACTGGTGAAGGAGTACGACATCCGGATCGCCGTGCACAACCACGGCATTCGTTCCCTCTACGGCAATCCCGCGGTGGTGCGCGCCCTGCTCAAGCATCGCGATCCCCGGATGGGGGTCTGCATGGACGCCGGTTGGATCACCTCCACCGGCATGGACCCGACCCGCGTGTTCAAGGAATACAACGGCCGGGTCTTCGACATCCACCTGAAGGACAAACGCGTCCAGAAGACCGAAGGGGAGGACGTCTCGTTCGACACCCCAATCGGCGAAGGCCAGGGCAAGCTCGACCAGCTCCTGGCCGAACTCAGGCGCGTCGACTGGCCCGGAGTGCTGGCCATCGAGACGGACAGCCCCGAGTTCGCGCGCAACCCGGATGACTTCGTCGGCAAAGCCAAGACCTTCTTCGAAAAGCACGCCAAGTGAGTGGGTGGGCGCCGTGCCCGGTCCGATCCGCTCGGCTCGGCAACCCCAGCCAGCGGCGCGGCAGCAAACGAAGGACGCCCTTCCCCTCCCCCGTCGCCGCAACTACCGCCCCCGCGTGAAGAACGGCACCGCCTTGGTCTCCGGTTTCGTCGGGGACCAGACGCGCACGTTGTCGATTTTTCCGGTGTCGTCGAAGGAGCCGAAACCGATCCACCCCGCCCCGAAGGTTCGGTCGGTGGTCGACAAAACGGGTTGGGCGAGGTCGTCGAAGAAAACCCGGATCGAACCGTCGGCCAGACGCCGTTCGAGTCGAATCTTGTGCCAGACACCGAGACCCCACTGGACGCCGGAGGTGGCTGGCGGGGCGAGTTTCGTGCGGGGAGCGCCGTTCACGATGAAGACATTGTGCGCGTGGTCGTCGGCGGCGGTGGCGAGGTGGACGTAGTAGAAATGGGCCGGGTCCTGAAACCCGAAAAACAGGCACATGTCGCGGTGGCCGTATTCGCGACCGGTCTGGACGAGGTCCACCTCGAGAATGAAATCGCCGAGGACGGGCTCGGCAAGCAGGGCCATGTTGAGGGGGGAACGAAACGGGGGCTGGTACTTGCTTTGCCGGGTCAGCTCGAGGGACCGGGTGTGCCCATCGTCCGCATAGGCCCACGCCCCGGGATCGGTGAAGGCGAGCGCGGCGAGCGATTCGGGACCGTCGAAGTGCTGCTCGCAGGCGAGCCGCCACCCGTCCGGCAACGAACCCGCAGGCGGCTGGGCGGGAATGGGCGCAGGGGCGGCATGGCTCGAACTCGACGCTGCGCCGAGCAGCAGGGCGAACGCGGCAATCACGGAAGAAGGGGAATGCATGGACCCGAGGATGGCAGCACCGGCCCGTCGCCGGCAACTGGCGGGCGTGCGCGTGCAGGCTCCCTCAACCTGCGGTCGCCGCCCCCGCTGCCAGGGTCGCGCCCCGGACGTCCCAGCGTTGCAGCCGGCGTCCCAGCTCCCGCGGCCAGTTTTCCTGGGTGCAGGTCATCAGGACCTGACCCCGGGCATGCTCGGCCCTCTCGAGCAAGGGCATCAGGCCGGCACGCCGCCGGGCATCCAACTCCCCCATGATGTCGTCGATGAGCAACACCGGCGGCGTGCCTACCACTCCGGTCAGATACTCGGCCTGGGCCATCTTGAGGGCCACGACCAGCGACCGCTTCTGCCCCTCGCTGGCAAACTGCGTCGCCGAACGATCGTTCAACTGGAGCAGGAGATCGTCCCGATGCGGCCCGACCACCGTCGCGCGCATCTGCCGCTCCCGTCCGACCGACTGCGCCAGCTCGATCCCGAAATCGTTCTTCACCGAGGCCGCATACCCGACCCGAAGATCTTCGGCGTCGTGGCTGATCCGGCGATACGACAGCCGCGCCAGCGCGGACAGCTTCGGGACCAGCTCCCGCCGTCGCTCCATCAACTGGACCCCGGTGGTCACGAGTTCCTCCGTGAACGGCGCCATCACCGCCGGATCGGGATCCGGCCGCTTCAGCAGCGCATTCCGGGAGGCCAGGGCGGCAATGTACCGCTGGAGGACGTGGAGGTATCCGGGCTGGGTCTGGGCCAGCAACAGGTCGAGAAAGCGCCGCCGCACGCGGCCCGTGCCCTTCACCAGCAACAGATCCTCCGTGCAGAAGACCACGCAGCGAAGCTTCCCATAGTAATCCCCCACCTTCCGCACGGGCTGGTCATCCAGCGTCAGCTTCTTCTCCGACGCGGACCAGTACATCTTCAGGACATGCTCGGCCTCGGCCACCAGTCGTCCGCCGACGAAGTACCCGCGCGCTCCGTGTCGGATCATCTGCGCTCCGCCCACGCCGCGGAAGGACCGCAGCGTGGCCAGCAGATAGACCGCCTCGAGGATGTTCGTCTTGCCCTGGGCGTTGTCGCCGATCAACAGGTGGAACCCCGGACCGAAATCGACGTCCAGCCGCGCGTAGTTGCGAAAGTCGCGCAGTCGAAGGTGGGCCAGGTGCACGGGGGCGGGGCGATGGGGAGGCGCGCCCTTCGGGCGGCATGGACGACTAACGGGTGGATTGGCGGAGACGCCAGTTCTCGTAGGCGAACAGCGCCATGAAGAGGGTCATGAAAACCGCGTGGATCAGCAACCCAAGGATCGCGACCCCGACGGCACAAACCAGGCCAATCGTAGCCGTCAGGCGCAGCCGCCGATCCCCCAGCGCCGTCCGCAGCAATTGCCCGCCGTCCAGAGGCAGAATCGGCAGCAGGTTGAAAATGGCCCAGCTCAGGTTCATCACCCAGAGCATCCCCAGCGTGATCTGGACCTCGGTCTGCCCGATGGGCAGCCACGTCAGGAGGGCCCACGCCACGCCCGCCATCGCGAAGGAAACCGCCGGCCCAGCTCCGACCACCAACAGGTCCTGTCTCCGATCAAACCGGGCCCCGTGCGGGATCGCGGCCCCTCCGCAGGCATGGAGGATGATCTCCGGCGTGCACCCGTACCGCCGGGCCATGGCCGCATGCCCCAGCTCGTGGGCCAGAATCGAAAAGAACGCCAGAATCGTCCAGATTCCCATCCCCGCGATGCTCGAAACGCTGGACCACGCCTGCATGTGCAACCCGCCGGCGAGCAGGAAGCACGAGATCCAGAACATCGGCTCGACCGTGACCGGGAACCCGAAGATGTAGAACCTGAACATGCCGGGCACCCCATGCACTGGCCCGGCCCAAAATGCAACCCACGGAATTGCCTCCGGTTCCCCGCGTAGCGCGGACTGCCGGGCTGGGATTTCCCACGGAGCCCCGGAGAATCGGGAGGTTCGGGCGTCCACCCAAAAACCGCGCTGCGCGACATCGACGTCGCCCCGAATTCTCTTCTGTCCCTCCCTCTCCGCGCGCTCCGTGCCCCCGTGGCTTCTCAGGCGGGGATTTGAGTCGCCCCCGTTCCCCCGCTCGCACCGCACGGACATCCGGAAGGAATCGGCCGATCTCTTCCGGGATTTTTCTATCAACGCGCGCCGCGGCGTCCCGGCAGTCAGGAAAATATCCAACGCTGCCTAACTCTGCCTGGGGGAGCATGGATAACTGCGGTGATACATTCCGGGATATTTCTATTCGTGCAGGGGCTCTGGGGCTCTCGGTCGCGGGAGGCGGTGGTGAAGGTGCTGGTTTGATCATAGTTTATATTTTCCGGGATATTTCTATTGCAGTCATGGGACGAGGCCGTAGCCTCGGGGGCATGCCGACCGGTCGCCTGCTGGCCCCGCCCGATCATCCCGCCGCCGTCTATCATTGCGTGTCCCGCGTCGTGGATCGGCGCTTCATCTTCGGTGCCCCGGAGAAGGAGCACTTCGTCCAACTCCTCCGCGAGGCCGAGGAGTTCTGCGAGGTGCGCATCCTCACCTTCTGCCTCATGTCCAATCACTTCCACGTCCTCGTGGAGGTACCCAAACCGCCCGAACCGCAGCTACGGCCTTCGCCGGAGCGGGTGCTGGCCAAGCTGGCGAAGCTGTCTGGGCACCAGAACGTTGGGTTGGTCCGCCAGCGCTTTGAGATGTATCGCCAGGCGAAGGACGACAAGGGCTTGGCGGAATACCTGACCACGTTCCATGCGCGGTTTTGGGACCTGAGCCAGTTCATGAAGCTGGTGAAGCAGCGGTTCACGCTCTGGTACAATCTGCGGGTGG
>CAZSOV010000149.1:0-18210 GCA_964608505.1 uncultured Verrucomicrobiota bacterium | reverse complement strand
GGATCAACTGCCGCTTCAGTTCCCGGAGTTGGACCTTCAGCTTGGCGTTCTGGAGAACCACGTGCTGCGCCTTCTCCTGCTCGTAGTTCACCGGCGACCGGTTCGGCGTCTCGAACAGCCAGCGAATCAGCGGGGCGAGGTACACCCGGCTCCCGCGAAACGCCCCGCACCCCGACCGCTTGGCGTGCTTGATCGAAGTCGAGGGGATGCCGGTCGCAGCCGCGCAGGACGTGATGCTGTCGTAGGATTCCTGAACGGTTCGCTTCTCGTCGCGCTCGCGGTAGTAGCGCAGCAGGCCTTGGATGGCGGCCACGAGCTGATACCGGCCGTTGTCGGGCGCGGGGAGCCAACCTTCGCGGGCGAGTTCGCGCAGACGCCGGTCGGTGAGGCCGGACAGCCGGATCAACTGGGCGGTGTCGATGGTGCCGGGATCGGCCACGGATCAGGCCTCCGGTGCCTCGATGATCCAGCCGACGAACTCGCCGACCTGGAAAAACACCCGCGCCGTCTTCGGTAGGAGCCGGGTGTCGAGCGGACGCTGGTAGCCGGCCAGGGAGAGTTCCTTCTGGAGGATGGCGGCCGGGTCCGCGCCCACCGCGAGCTTCTGCTGGAGCGTCAGCCGGCTGAACGCCGTGCCGACGTAACCGGGCGGCATCTGAATCTTGTCGAGGATCACGAGAGCGCCTCCCGGCTTGGTCAGCCCGAGCAACCGGCGCAGGAAAGAACCCCGCGTGGCGACAGGCAGGAACATGAAGACCAGGAACGCCACCGCGAAGTCAAAGGGCTCGTAAGCGAAGCTGGCGGCGTCGGCGACGACGAGTTGCGGAGGGCCGGCGTACTTGTCGGCCATCTCCTGGCTTTCCTCGATCGCGGTGAACTTCGCCTTCCGCTGCGCCAGCGTCTCGCGCAGGGCATTGCCCACGTTGCCCGTGGAGGCGCCGATGTCGTACACGCGGCCACCGTTCGCGATGTAGTGCCTGCCGAAGTGGGCCACCGCGTTGGTGGCGACGTCATACCACGGAAGTTGCTCGCGCACGTGCTGGTCGAAGTGCTTCGCCACCGCCCGGCTGCGAAACGTCCAGTGCTTCGGAATCTCAAGTGAGGATTTCATCGCGGATAGTCGTGGCGATGGCCGCCATCATTCGGGGTGGGACCGCTCGTCCGAGGCGTTCCCATTGCTGGCCGTAGGTGCCGGTCAGGACGAAGTCGTCGGGGAAGGCGCAGATGCGCTTCAACTCGGCGATGGCCAGCTTCCGCTTCTCGGTCGGGTGCGTGACGCTCGCGATTCCCGGGTGCCCGTGACTGGCGCAGATGGTCGGGCACGGCGCGTCCGGGTGTGGGCGCACCAGGTTGAAGTAGCGGTCGGATGATTCGCCGGGCTTGAGTCGGTCCCACTCTTTGCCGATGGCGAAGCGCGACATGTCGAGGCCTTCGACCGCGAACTGGTTCGGCTTGGTGCCCAGTACCGTCGGGCACGGACGGTCGGGATCGAAAGCCTGGCCCTTCTGATCAAACGCCGCGCCGGTGCCGCCGGTGATCCGCGCCTCGACGAGTTCGAGTCCCTGATGGCTTGTCACCGGGTTGTACGAGCCGTGCGCGCTGACAGTCGGCGAGGGCGCATCCGCTGGCTTCCACGTCGGCCCGTACTTGCCCCGCACGATCCACGGCAGCGCATCGCGGAGCGTGTACCGGTAAGGCAGCGGCTTCGGAAAGATGGGTGCTCTTCCGAGGTCTTCGCGCACGCCGATGAAGATCGTTCGCTGCCGCGCCTGCGGGACGCCCAGCCATTGCGCGTCCAGGACCTTCACCCCGACCCGGTACCCGCAGGCCTTCAGCTTCGCGAGAATTTCGAGGAAGTAGCCCTTCGCCACGCCCTTCACGAGGCCGCTGACGTTCTCCGCCACGAACACCCGGGGCTTCAGGCCGTCGAGCAGCCGGATGAACTCGAAGAACAAATCGTCTGTGCGCTGAACGGTGTCGGAGTATTTCTTCGCCTTGCCCCAGTGCTTCTCGCGCTTGCCGGCCGTGGAGAACGACGCGCAGGGCGGCGACCCGTCCATGAGGTCCAGTTCGCCCGGCTTCAGCCCCGCTGCCGCGAGGATCTCGGACGGCTTCACCTCCCGGATGTCGCGGGTGTCGAGGATCGTGTCGGGGTGGTTCGCCCGGTACACCTCAGCCGCGGCAGGGATGAACTCGCTCGCCCACGCGACGCGGAACCCTGCTATCCGGTAGCCGAGGCACGAACCGCCGCAGCCGCTGAAGGTCGAGATGGCGGTGAAGCCGTTCCACGGCACGGAGGCGATCTCCCCCATGCTCGGGACGCGGTAGGGTGGCTTCTCGATTTTCACGATGGCTTGCCCGACCACTTGAAGGCACACCGAGGGCACTGGTACTCGGTCGGCACGTTCTCATCGACCGCGGGGAAGTCGGCCGGGGCCTCGGGCTCTGCCCCGCCGGACAGGAGGCCTTGCAGCGCGGTGGCGTCGAACCCGGACAGATCCATGTCGAGGTCGGTGGCCTTGAGTTCACCAAGCAACGACCGGAGCGCGGCGTCATCCGCCTCGGCGAGTTCGGCCAGCCGGTTGTCGGCGATCAGGTGAGCCCACTCGTCGGCTTCAGTCGCAAAGTCCTGGTAGTCGACTGGCACCATCGACAGCCCGAGCGCCTTCGCAGCCTCGTACCGCCCGTGGCCCGCAACGATGAACCCGGACCGGGTCGAGACGACCACCGGCGAGCGCCAGCCCTGATGCCCGATGACCTTGGCCAGAAGGGCGACCTGGCTCTGCGGGTGCTGGTTCGGGTTGCGTGGGTTCGGCACCACCTTTTCGAGCGGCACCAGCTCGTCGAAGGCGCAGTTGACCGCCGGGCCGGTGGGCGAATTGGCGTGGGTTTCCGAGGCCGGGCTTGGAACCGCGGCGCGTTTTTTCGGTTTTCGGTCGTTCATGCGCGTTGTCGGGGCTGACGCCACACCTCCACCCCACCGGGGGGCCGAAGAAGACTCCTACCCCCCACCGGCCCGGGGGCGAGGCCGCCCGTCTCGCCTGCGAGATGGCGGTTCTCGCCTGCCGTCGCAGGCAGGACGGCGAATCGCCGCCAGGAACGTTCAACACTGCGTCTCACTGCCAGAACGCAGGACGTTCGAGGTGCCGGTCGCTGGGCGCCTTTCCACAGGTCGCCAGAGCCCATCGTTGTCGGTGCGTGCGTCATCGCTTCTACCCAAGGTCGGAACGTTCGAAGGCGTGCCAATTCCAGGCGTGGCGCTGGGCTCGATTGCGCCAGCGGATGAAGCGGCTGACCTCGCCGGTGAATCGCCCGAGGGTCGAGGGCGTGACGCGACAGCGTTCGGCGAGTTCGCGCAGGGACGGGCTGCCGTCGAAGTAGCCGGGGTTGAGGACCCAGGCCAACGCGATGACCCGAAGGCCAATGCTCTGCGGGTGCATGGGCCGGTTGGTCTTGTCGACGAGCGTCTCCAGGAGGCGGGCGACGGCTTCGGCGAGACGACGGTCGTTGTCGCTCTTACCGGCATCCTCGCCGAGCCGACGATACAGCTGCTCCCAGTCGAAGCCCTGACCGTTGGCGTCGATGGGATCGAGGTCTTCCGAGAGCATGCCTTCGTGGAACTCCTCCTTCACTGCGTCACCTCCTGCTGGGGTTGGGGTTTGAAATCGTTCGAAGTCAGGACTTGGACCCGGGGTTGCCAGATCATCGCCTTCCCGCCGCGTTGGGCTTTCACCTTCCGCCACGCCCACAGTTCGAGCGCGGTTCCGGGCGTGGTCAGCCAGTCGAGGCACTCCTGCGCCTTCTCCCCGGTCAGCTTGCGAAGGTGGCCGGCGAAGTCCTGACCGGTGGACTGAACGCCGACGACCCCGCGCCGAGGGTCGAGGGCGAGGATGTCGATGATGCCGAAGAGGTCCTGCCGGATGCCGTGAGGCCCGCCGTAGGGGTTCCACTTCTCGACGATGGCGCAGACGAGGCCCTGCTCGCGGAGAGCACGAAGCGTTCGCTGGGTGGGGGAGAGGCCCTTCATAGCGCCGGAGAAACCAGGATGACCTGAAAGAACTCAATGAGGCGCCGCACCAGCGGGTCGGCCCGGTCCGGAGACCACGCGGCCGTGAGGGCATCGCCCGACAGGTTCGTGGTCAGGATCGTTGGCAGCAGGTGGGAGGCCCGATGCTCGATGATGTGGAAGAACTCCGCCTCGACGCGGTCGGTGAGCCGGCCCTTGCCGATGTCGTCGATCAGCAGGACCTCCACGTTGGCCAGCCGGTCGATGAACGCCTCACCCTTGCCGCCGCCCTCGCCGAACAGCGCGGACACCTGGTGCGAGAAGGCCGTCGAGGCGATCGCGGCGACCTTGCGCGCTTCGAGGTGGTGCAGGCGGGACAGGAGCAGGAAGGCGAGGCGGCTCTTGCCCGAGGACGTCGGGCCGTAGAGCAACAGCCCTTGGGGCTTGAACTCCCAGCGCAGAACCGCCTCGCGGGTCGCGAGCGCACAGGGCAACCGGGACGGGTCGCTGTCGCGGTAGATCGGCGGACAGATGCGCTCCCAGGCCTCGGCGAGACGCGCAGCCTGCCGCTGCTTCTGGTCGAGGACCTGGGCCTCGTCGCGGCGTTGCACGCAGGGGTCGCAGTATCGCTTGGGGTAGATTATCCGGCCGTTGAGCACGATAGGGATGGCGACAAACGGCTGCCCGCATCCCTGGCAGGCATGCGTGATCGCGGGAGTCGGGGGACAGGTGGTGGATGGGGTTTGGCTCATGCGGGGGCCTTTCCTCCGGTGACAAGGGGGTGGTTCTCGAAGGACGTGCCGTGGAGGAATCCTTTCGAGTAGTCGGGTTTGGGACGGGCAGGCGGTCGGGAGGTCGTCGAGGCCTTTTGCTGGAACTCCCTGGCCCGCCAGCTCGCAGCGAAGGCGAGAAGACTGGATTCCCATTGGCGGATCGGCTGGCCTTGGGAGTCGCATCCACCCCGGCTGTCGCACACGTACCACCACTTCTCAGCGCACTCCCGGGTGATTCCCATGAGCTCGATGCGGCGGAGCACCTCTTCGAGCGTTGGCCAGACTTGCCCCTTTGCCGTTCCCGGTGTGTGCGCCTCTTCGGTACGGGTGCCCTCGGAGTGCACGTCCGTCGCGGGTTCAGGCGCAGTGTGTGGCACACACACGGTTGGGTTGGGTTGGGTCTGGTTGGGTTGGGTTGGGTTGGGTAGCCCCGTGACAGCGCGTGAGTCGGCCCCGTGACCAGCGGAGGTGTCGGCTCCGTGACTGGGAGCAGCAACGGCGGCGTGACCGGGTGGAGACTCGGCCCCGTGACGTGCTCGTGACGTCACGGTGTTGTCACGCGTGACAGCCCCTTCGCGGGCTGCGCTTCGGCGTCGGCGTTGACGGTCCCGGTTGGCCTCCCGCAGTCCCGTGATCTTGCCCGCGTAGTCCTGCCAATCGTGGATGCTCCCGTCCGGGTCGAGCCAACCGCACTCGCGCAGCGCCGCGACGAAGGACTCCGGGTCCCCGGGCCATTCGGCCATTCCGGCGATCTCCTCGGCGTTCAAGGAGGACAGGTCGCCGTCAGGCGCCCCATCGAGCGCCCACCACCAGAGGTAATGCAGGTGGCCGATAGCCTGCGCCCGGTGGACACCAAGGGCCTTGGCCAGCCGTCGGAGCTTCAGGTGACCGCCTAGGGTTTGGTGCGATTCGATCCAAGCCATGGATGGGTTCTCCTATTTTGATGGGCGAACGGCCGGGAGCGGTGGTGATCGTCTGGGCCGGCGCCGCGGGGAAATTCCGAGCCGCCTCACAGGCGGAACACCCCCTGGCCGGTTGCCAGCGACACGACTTCGGACAACGGCAGGTAGTGGACTTGGCGCGAGCGTTTCGCTCGCACCCGAATACCCTCCGGCGTGAGTTCGACGCGGACGGGCTTGCCCGTTGCTTGGCAGGCGGTCCAGAGCCGCCCGAAGACGCGGCGCTTGCGTTTCACGGCTCGGGGGCGGGGTTGGCCTCGCGCGGGTCGTAGCCCTTCTGGTAGCGCCAGAGGGAGGCAACGAGGCGGAAAGCTTTCCAATCCCGGGCCAAGGTCTCGTGCTTCACCACCTCGATGCGCCCGGGCTCGGTGGTCGAGATGAACACGTTGGCGGCGAGGATGCGCTCGACGTTCTCCGGCCCCCAATAAGTGGCGCCGTAAGCGGCCAACTGCATCGCCTGATTGTCGTAGGCAACGACCTCCTCGCCCTTTCGAGTCTTGCGGGTCTTGTAGTCGAGGATGCCGATGCCGTTCTGACCGTACCGGAACAGCACATCGGCGGTGCCGGCGAAGCCCTCGGCCCGGTTCACGACGCGGATCTCCCGCTCGATGAACTCGATTCCCACCCGGGCCTTCCATTCGAGGACGGGCTCGACGTACACGCGGAACTCCGGGTCGTAGGGCTCGCCTGCCATGGCCAGTTCCAGCGCCCCGTGGATCATGGTGCCGAGGTCCGCGGCCTGTTCGACCTGCTCGAAGGCGGCGTTACGAACCCGGTTGCACCAGTAGTCCTCGGATTCCCCGTCCTGCTTCGGAGTCCGGAGTGTCGCGACGGCAACTTGATCGAGTTTCCACTTCTCCAGACCAGGCTTGGCCAGAATGCCGAGGATACTCGTGACGCTGGGGTAAAGGCCGAGCCGTTTGGCATCGCGGATGGTAGTCGGACGCTCCCCCTGACCGTTGGCAGTTGGCAGACGGTGCACGGGCGTGCCATCGGCTCGATACCAATGGCCAGAGGGGGCCTTGTTTTTGGTGAGTACAGCCATTGTCGTGGTGGGTTGAAGCCGGGACGACTCGGGAAGTCGTCCACGGCGCGGTGGATGGTTGCGGGCGATCAGAAGGGCACTTCGTCTTCGACGAGCGGATCGACGGCTGCGGCCGGGTTCGGCCGCGGCGGCGCGGGCGGAGCCTGCACAGGCCGCGGTTGCGGAATCGCGGCCGGCTTAGCGGGCGGCGGTGCCCCGAAGCCCTCGGGGACCGGCGACAGCGCCGCGATGGCGGCGAAGACACCGCTACCGTCGCGCTTCTGCACGTGCTCGACCGTCAGCAGGCACTTCTGCCCCTTGATCGAGCAGTAGTCCCAGCCGTAGGCGGGGGCACGCCCGAGAAGGTTCTTGAGGAAGCCGAACAGGGCCGCCTTCTCGTTGCCGCTGATGCGCATCATCCGGCTCGCGATCCGGTGGGGGTTGCCTTGCGCGTCACGGAAGCCAAAGAGGAAGCAGGTCAGGTCGACCTTCTCCGTCTCCGTGGACTGGAAGCGCTGGCGCTGGATGCCGAACTCGTCGCGGACGTCGATGACGGTGGCGACGAAGGTCCCTGCCGGGGCGAGGACATCGCCGATCTGTTCGGTGAACGGGTTCGAGTGACTGTTAGGTTGTCGGAGGACTGCCATGGCTGGGTTGGTGCTTAGGGTTTGCGGCCTCGGTCTGGGGGGCGGACAACGACCCGGCCGGCGGTGGTCGTTGCCAGATTGGAAGTCCCGGGCGGGTTTCCCAGGGCGCGCCGTTCGGCTCGAACGGCGGCTTGGCGGCGTGCAAAGTCCTCGGTGGCGAAGTAGGCCTCGACCTCGGCAACTCGGTAGCGCTTTGCTCCTCCCATGACATGGCTCGGAACCCGCCAGCGGCGGAGCGTCGTGACGCCAAATCCGAGGCGGCGGGAAAGCTCGCGCAGGGTCACGTACGGCTCTGCCTTCGGAAGCTGCCCGCGGAGGATTCGCAACGCTCCTTCGCGCCGATCGGGCGGGGCCGTCATCGCCGCTTGCATGAGGTCTTCGAGTCCCGTCATGGCTTGGTCGGGGATTGCGGCGAAATGCGGCAATGCTGGCCGAGGTGGGACTCGACCTCGCTCCACTTGAAGCGAACCGAGTTGCCGATTTTGTAGTAGGGCAGGAGGCCGAGTCGCATCCACTCCTCAACCGTCCGCAATCCGGCGCGGAGCCGTCGGCCGACCTCGGGCTTGTCGATGAAGCCCTCGACCGCCGGATCAATTGACCCGGTCGGCTCGACTTGCTTTTCGCCCGCTTCCATCGCTTGTTCCTCGCCGGCAGGCCGGCCACCTGACCCATGTCGGGTGCGCTGATCGGCGTGCGCCTGATCCATTCATAAGGCATCCCTTGGCGCGCCCGGGCGGAGGGCGAAAAAGGGACCCGCAGATTCTCGCAGGCACCCGCAACGGCCCGCAGCCATCAGCCAATTCCCGAAGCGAAAACGGGATTGACAGCGTTTTCGTGCTCGGAACGCGATCTGGCCACGAAGGGCACGATGCGGGTTCGCGTGGACAAGCCGCTGCGAGCGTCGGCGGAACACGAAAAGTGCCGCTCAAAACGAAAACCCTCTGCCACGCATGCGGTGGAGAGGGCCAAGTGTGAGCGAAACCAGAGGGCTGTGGTCAGGTCGTGGGAGCGGACCCGGCTGACTTGCCGTTGATGGGGGAACCTGCGGGAGGCTCGGGATGCGTCGCGTGACCGTTGGTCTTCTCGATGTGCCGCATCACATCGCTCAAGCGGAAGAACACGGAGTGTTTCACCTTCAAGCAGGGTAGGCCGATCTGCTTGCGCCAGTTGTCGATCGTGCGTTCGGACTTGCCCAGATGCTGGGCCAGTTGCGCCTTCGTGAGGAGGGCTTCGCCGCCGGGAATGGGGGGTGGAAGTCCCGTTTCGGTGGTGGTGCTCATGGGGGCGTATCGGGCTCTGGAGACGATGACCGCCGATGGGGGTTGAGGATTCGGCGGACGCGGGGTTCTTCGGGCTCGGGACGACATTCCTGGCCGGATGCATGCCTGGATCGGCTGACGGACCAATCGACTGCAACTCGACACGGAATCCTTTGGCTGACAGAAGGTTGGGTAGTGGAGGCGAGAAGAAGCAGAGCCGGCCGGACGCCCAGTCCGACGACGCAAAGGGTCCGCGTGGACGACCTTCGGGCTATGCATAACGTTCATGGTACTATTGCGTAATATTCCGTCAACACAGCTGTTGCTTGACCGTCGTTTTCGTCGGGTTACCCTAGGAATTGTTGAAGGATCGGTCTCCAGATCAGACGGCTGTCAGCATTTCCTTGCCCAAGGACCTCCTGGCTCGAATCGACGCCCGGGCAAAGTCGCTCGGAATGCCGCGAAGCAGGTACCTCGCCCTCCTGGCGAAAACGGATGTCGAACAGGGCGGGGGGCTGGTTCTGCGCCCGGAACCCCATCCTGAAGCGCTGGCGCCCGTTGACATCGTGGCTGAGGTTGCCGAATTCCTTGAGCTTGCGGTGCCAGCGCTCGCGGACTTCGAGGAGCGCCAGAAAGCTGCGCAGGATTCCGGCGCGACCCTTTCCGAGCCCGTCGAATCGCCAGTCGAAAACCGCTTCTGGAATGAGTTCCTGCGGGAGAGGGAGGAGATCCTCAAGCTGAAGTGGATCGCGTCGAAGCACGCCGGCCACGACATAGGAATTCGAGAGGCGATTCGGCGTTGGCTTCAGCACCGCCCTCTGTGGAAGGCGGCGCTCTCTTCCGTGGCCCCGCAACCCTAGCCGGGCTTGCGCCCTGCCGCTTTAGGAGAGGAAGTTCCACGTGACGGATCGAATCCGTCATGGCTACAACTTGCCCGTCCCTGCCATGAACGCCTTCGTGCGGAAACCAAAAGGTCAACTTCAGCCTGGTCTGCGGCTCGGGACTTGGCACGATGCCCCACACCAATGAAGACTCGTGCCTTGGATTTGTTCTGCGGTGCCGGAGGGAGCAGTTGGGGGGCACGGGAGGCCGGTGTCGAAGTCGTCGCCGCGTTCGATCTCTGGCCGCTTGCTGGCGAAGCCCACCAAGTCAACTTCCCGGAAACTGAGTTCATCCCCGGCAGGTTGGAGGAGCACGATGTTGATGCTCTCGTGAGGCGCTTCGGTCGAATCGATCTAATCCTTGCTTCCCCGGAGTGCACGAACCACAGCCCGGCGAAAGGCAATAAGCCTCGCTGCGAGCAGAGCAAGGAGACGGCGTTTCAGGTCACGCGCTTCGCTGAGGCCTTCAAGCCGAGGTGGATTGTCGTCGAGAATGTCGTCAACATGCGGAAGTGGGCTCGCTACGCCGAGTTCAAGGCAAGCTTGGCGAGCCTCGGCTACCATATCAACGAGCAGGTTCTGAACTCCGCCCACTTTGGCGTCCCGCAGTCCCGTTGCCGGTTGTTCCTGGTGGCAGACAGAAAGAGGATGCCGCCCCAAATTCCCCCGGTCAAAACGGCGCCAAGCAAGGTCTCCGACCTCTTGGACTTGAATGGTAAGTACAGGTGGACCCCGCTGCGAATGCCAAATCGCGCTCGCGCCACCCTCGAACGTGCTGAGCGAGGATTCGCTGCACTTGGTCCAGTCAAACCCTTCTTGCTCGTTTATTACGGATCCGACGGCGGCGGAGGCTGGCAGAAGCTGAACCGACCGTTGCGTACCATTACCACTGTCGACCGCTTCGCAGTGGTCAGGCCCGATCCGCTCCACGGGCACGTGATGCGAATGCTTCAGGTGCCGGAGTTACAGGCTGCGATGGGAATGCCGCCCGCTATGCGGTTCACCTCTGGCACACGCCGGGATCGCATCAAGATGATCGGCAACGCCGTCTGCCCGCCGGTCATGAAGTCAGTAATCCTCACCTTACTCACTCGAGGAAACTAGATGCCAAATCCTGGAGATCTCTATGGAAGGCCTTGGAGCGAGAGAGAGTACATTCTGGCTCTAGACTACTATTTTACACACCGTGGCGAGACCCACGACAAGGACTCGACATACGTTCTGGAACTTTCGCGACTTCTTGGCCGGACACCTGCCTCGATTGTGATGAGGCTTCAGAATTTTGCCAGTCTCGATGGTTATCGCACCCCCAGAGGCAGGGGGCTCCGACACATCGGACCCCAGGGCAAGCAAGCATTTGAAAACTGGGTTCACAAAGTGGATGCCCTAAGAAGCTGCGCACAAGTGTTCCTCAGAGAAGCCGAGAGGGCTGCGACACCCACGCTTTTCGAGCCCGAACCAGTGCGAGTGCCCCGGGCCTTCTGCAAGTACGAGCTGCTAGACTGTGTTGGGGAGGGCTCTTTCGGATCGGTCTTCTCGTGCGTCAATCCAGACGACGGTGAGCAGTACGCAATCAAAATAATTCGGACTGGAGAGCTAACGGGGTCGGAGTTGCTAGGCCGATTTCGTCGAGAAATGAAGACATTGCGATCGGTCGATCATGCAAATGTCATGCGAATATACGACGATAACCTGGATGAAAACGACAAGTACCCAGCATTCGTGATGGATTTGGCTGAGGGCAATCTCTTCGATCACGTTCAATCCACGGTGCCTAAGAAAAAAAGCTCCACCGAAAAGCCTCTACTCCCGTTTGGGAGTGCGCATGAGATTATGCTTTCGGTGATTTTGGCAGTCGAGGCTTTGCACAACATGAAGCCTCAGATACTACACCGCGACATCAACCCTAAGAATATACTGAGGTTGCCAGAAGGGAGATGGGTGCTTGCGGACTTCAGCTTGGCCAAATTCGTTTGCGACGCAGATCGCGGCTCTAGTTTCCGAACCCAAACCGGGAACGCGTTTGGTACTGCACCCTATACGGCTCCAGAGCAATGGAGAGACTTCGGCAGTGTTGATGCAAAGGCCGATGTTTACAGTCTTGGCGTACTTCTCTGGGAGCTTTTTAGTCCCGATTGGCCGCCGTTTGAACGTGCATCCCATGGGCTTCCGGATTCTCTGGGAGCCCTGCTTCTTAAATCCACGGAAAGAGATGCCACCAAGCGGTGCCAGTCAGTTGCGGAGTTCAGGCACGCGTTTGAGCATGCGGTAGCCTCACTCACAACCTCAACCGCGGGTTGATTAAGGGTATGCCGAGGGATTCCCACCCATTCCGGATCAAGGCAAGAATTCTGCGCCTCCTCGGCGATGAACTCATTCGCGATCCTGGGCTTGCAGTGTTCGAGATCGTGAAGAACGCATACGACGCTGACGCTACGCAATGTGATGTGCATTTGATGGACCTGGAGACGGAGTCGAGAGGCGAGATCATCGTGCAGGATAACGGCTGTGGGATGTCGGCTGAAACGGTACGCGACGTCTGGATGGTAATTGCAACAGATTTTCGTGCCCAGCAGCGTCATTCTAGAAAGCGGACGAAGCTTGGAAGGTTTCCGCTGGGTAACAAGGGCCTCGGAAGGCTCGCTGTCCACAAACTCGGGAGGAGCGTTACCCTGATTACTCGTGCCCCGAACAGCCCCGAGGTCATTGTCGACATCGACTGGGATCGTCTGGAACTGGCAGAAGACCTATCCGAAACAGAGGTCTCCGTTGAAACCAGAAGGCCGGAAGTCTTCAAAGGCAAGCAGCATGGAACCCGAATTGAGGTGCGACGCCTTCGTGAAGCTTGGGACCGCGCTAAAGCTAGGACACTTCAAAGGGCCGTGAGTTCTCTATGCTCTCCATATTTCGGACCGAGCGACTTCGCTGTCAGACTGAGTCTGGAGCCGGATTCTGACTGGCTGGATGGACTACTTGATCCGAAGGATGTACGCGAATGCGCTCTTTACTATGCGAGGGGCGAGATGGAGAAGTCGACGGTGCGTTACGACTATGAGTTTAGGCCACTCCCACAGATGGTTGGCAAAGTAAAGCCGAGGTCGGCTCCGGGACAGGAGCAAGTACTAACGCAGCGGAAGGCCAAGAGTCCCAAGGGGCATCGTAATCACGAATCCGGCGAAACTAGCATCATCATCAATCTCGACGCCGTTGAACGAACCGGTGAAAGTTCAGTCTCAATCGGGAAAGTGCGGTTCGAGTTCTACATTTTTGACCTGGAGACAGAAGTACTCAAGCTGGCAATGGAGGATGTACAAGGCTTCAAGTCCTACCTCAAAGAGAATGGAGGGATCAGGATCTACAGGGACGGAGTGCGGGTGTTCGACTTCGGCGAACCAGGAAATGATTGGCTCAATCTTGATGGCCGTCGTGTAAATGAACCGGTTGGGAAGGTCAGCAACCGTCAGATCCTTGGCACCTTGGTCTTGGAAGGGGAGACCAGCGGTGCCCTGATTGAGAAATCTAACCGGGAAGGCTTCATCGAGAATGAGGCATATGCTGCGCTCCAGGCAGCTCTGCTATGCACCCTCACTCACATCGAGGCAGAGCGTCGAAAGGACCAGAAGCATGTGCGCCTGTTCTATGCTCGCGTTGGGCCTGCGCGCCCAGTAATGGAAGAAATCGCGGAGCTTCGAGAAGCCTTACAGAAGGAAGGCATCCTCGACGAAATGGAGCCAAAGCTCAAAACGATTGAGCGTCAATTCCAGGCGTTTCAAGATACAATGCTGCGCGCTGCCGCTCCAGGACTAACTTTCGGAACCGTGATTCATGAAGCAGAAAAGCTGGTTAAGGAATTGCTCAGTGTCGCCAAGGAAGATGGTAGCATTAAGCGCGTAAGAGTATTGGTGGAGCAATTGGCGAGGCTGATTGATGGCTTGGGAGATTTGTTCCGCCGGAGTGGCACGGCTAACGAGAAGGCAAGCGTCCTTATTCGTCAGGCGCTATTCAATTGCGATTTCCGGTTCCGTGCGCATTCCATTGAGGTCGTTAATGGGTTGGAGACCGGGGACCCAGATTTCCTGGTGAACTGCAGTCGGCGGCTTGTTGTAGCAGCCTTGATGAACTTCTTCGATAATGCCATCTTTTGGCTGCAGACTGGTGCTCGTGACAAGCGTCGAATCTACGTAGGCACAACTCGCAAGCTAGACGGCGGGCCGTGCATTTTAGTTGCGGACAACGGTCCAGGCTTTCAGGACGAGCCCGAAGCCCTTGTCCAGCCCTTCTTCACACGTCGCGCCGATGGCATGGGACTCGGTCTCTATTTAGCAGACCAAGCGGCACAGCGGCACAGCTGTGATGGACGGAAGGGTCGCCTACTCTTTCCTGACCGTAGCGAGTTGTCACTTCCGGCGAAGTTTGGCGGTGCGATCGTTGCATTCCAGTTTCCAAAAGAAGCATGAAAACGCTGTTCTCGACGCAAGTCTGCATCATCGACGATGAGCCTAGAGAGTATCGGCGGTTACTATGCGTTCTAAACGAGCTTAGGATCGGGAGTATACTAATACGCGGAGACCGAATTGAGGAATTACCTGCTAAGCCGTTCCCGAATTTGCGCTTAGTTTTCCTGGATATGCATCTAGGCACCCATGGTGGGATGGATCACAGGTCAGTTACCGCGCAAACTGCTGCAGTCTTCGCAAGAGTGGTATCACCAGAGAGCGCTCCGATTGTGGTCATTATCTGGACAAAGTACTCCGATCTCGCTGACAGTTTTAGAACATCGCTGTACCAGGCATGTCCGGACTTCTGCGGTCGCCTGTTTCTTGTACGGCTAGATAAGCCTCAGCCGCCGGCCAGAATCGACGTGACTAAGCTCCGCACGGATATCGAGCGGGAATTGGCCCTTCTGGCACCCGTCTCGTTGCTTTGGAATTGGGATTCGCTTGTTCAGCGAGCTGCGTCCTGTGTTACGACGGAGTTGTGCCGGTTGGCGGCGCTTCAAAGCGATGTTTCGCAAAGCGACAATGAGAGTCAGGAACGTGCGAAAATGCTTTCTGCTCTCAATTCAATCGTACACTTCCTCGTAAAGGCTGAAGCTGGAAAGTCGCTGACCGAGGAAGCGGCGGCGTCCGCCTTTCTGAGCATTCTCGCACCCTTGCACCATGACAAGTTGGAGAACTTGGTGCCCGAGCCGGAGTTGCCTGCGGCTGCATTAGTATTGAATCCTGGACCCCAGCATTCCAAACCTAAGGCGGAGGTGCTCGTTGCCCTAAATACGATGCTGCTCACCGGGATTTGCAGCGCTCCGAGTGATGCGTTTAGACCCGGTACGCTCTACCACGTGGAAAATGGCGATGACTTTGAGTCTGCGACCGGCGTGTCGGTTGTCCGCTCGGTCCGCGAGTTCTGCCAAAAGCAACTATTGGAGCCCGCGAGTGAGGCTAAGTTTTCGACGTGGGCCGCGAGTTGTCGGGCGGTTTTGCTGGAGGTCTCGCCGAGCTGTGATTTCGCGCAAGGTAAGCGCCCGATTATGAGGCTCGTTGCTGGATTACTGGTGCCTCGCGGGTCAATCAACCAGCTGAAGACGAGAAAGGAAGAAGGGTACAGCGCATTGCGATGTTTGGACTTTATCAGAGTTCCGGCGCTAAATGCAGAAACAGACTGGATGCTGGTTTTCTCTAGCGCCCTCGTCTTTAGTTTGGCAGCTGGAAGGCCATGTCCGTTCTTGAATGCGATAGCGCGCCTGAAAGAACCGGTTCTTGCTGATCTGCGGAATTGGCTGTCGCATCAGGGCTCTAGGCCAGGTTATTTGCTCGTTGATGAGAAAGGTGGCACTTAGGCGCTCGGAATCGTTGGCCAGGACAAGTCGAGACGATCTTGGAGCTTGGTTGCCTGTCTGCATGAGTACTGTCCGAACTACTCAGAGTTCCAGGATCTATAAGATGCGATGGCTGACATCTTTTCTGCTGCAAAGCGATCGATGGTGATGGCGAGGATCGGGTCGCGTGGAAACCGAAGCACTGAGCATGCGCTTGAGAAGTTGCTTCGAACATACGGGATCAAAGGGTGGCGGCGACACTTACCTCTGTTCGGCCGGCCAGACTTCGTCTTTAGGGCCGAAAAACTCGTAGTATTCGTTGATGGGTGCTTTTGGCATGGCTGTCCGCAGCACGGTACATTGCCGCGGCAAAACGAGGGGTTTTGGGCGAGAAAGCTCACCCGCAACCGAGCGCGAGATCGCTTGGTCTCCCGAACGTTGAAAAGTCTGGGGTGGAACGTTCTTCGAATTTGGGAACACCAACTCAAGGGAGATATCGCGCCGCTGACGGTGCGGCGAATTCGGCGTTGCCTCGAAGCGGGAGGAAGACTTGAGGGCTGCAAGGTCAAAGATACTCAGTGACATTTGCGGCAATTATTAGTGTTCGATGGATTAGTTATCGCTTTTGGAACTTCCGGCTCAAGTTCTGAACAAGTTGTTTTGGTCTCGGGTCTGGCGTGTGTAGGATCTGGCTTAACCAGTGCTCGATTACTTCGAAAGCATCTAGAAGATCATCCTGAGATACGGATACTCCGTGAGCACCAGTGTTCCCAAAACATCTCAGAGCGTGTAGCGCCTCCTTGAGGTCGCCCCACGGTTGAGTCGGGAGTTCGTTGATGCGTTCGCTGAGATCAAGCCGGACGTCGTTTCCTTTTTGGTTCTTTCGAACTCTCGGGATTTTGAGGTGATCTAGCAACTGTTCGAGTACGACCCTTAGTCTCCCAAGGCATGCTGCCCGATCACTCCAGTACAAGGAAAATGCACTTCTTATGGTCTCGCGAATGAAATTAGGGCATTGCGATGGAATCTCGATCAGGAACGGCATCGGATAGCACGATATCGGGATGAAGTACTCTTCCCATCCAGTGTTTTCGATGAATTCGCGTTCTTCCTCGCCTGTATCCACCCACGCTGAGCGATCATAATGTTCTTCGCCACCGAATCCTGTTATCGCGAACATTTGATTGCATCGCGGATCGGTGCACTTTCCCCAGGCGGTAAAAACGTACTCAAGCTGCTCCCGCGACCATCCTTCGTCTCCATGGCAAGCTAGAGACCTAGCACTTTCGTGGAACGTCAATGATTCTTTGGCTAGTCGCACAACGCCGCGTGCACGTTTTGTGCGGGTTGCGCAGGCTGGGCAGGGCCACGGAGGGCAGTGACTTTTGCTTAGGTGGGATTTCCAGAGATGACGTGTCATTGTTGGAAGTAAAGCCCTTCGACAGAATTCGATGGTGGGAACGTAGGCGATCAGTAGGTGCCCGGGCAAGGATGACTAGCGGTTTTCACCGATAGGGTCGGCAGGCCGTTCGATTGCTATAGAGATGTATCGTTCGCGGGGAATGATCACGTTGTTTTTAAAAGTCTGAGCAGTATGGTCCGGTCCTGCGCCCAAGTTCGCGGCGTCATTCTCTTAAGGATCTCGACCAATGCGTCCGTAGGGGAGCGCGGGCCTCCATCCGCGAGCATTTTTGGCATCGCCTTCACCAGGACCTGCCGAAAGTCCTCGCGCCCCGGCCGGAAGTAGTGTTTCAGGACTACGGCCACGGTCCGGTGGCCGGTGACGCGCTGAACGAGTTCGAGGGGAACCCCGGCTGCCAGCGCGAGGGTGATCCAAGTGACCCGAAAGCTGTGGAAGTCGTGCAGCGAGGCGCGCCGCAGGCCCACCTTGCGTTCCTCCTGCAGGGCGTCGGTCTTCGGCGCTCTCCGGTTGCCTCGCACGATTGAGGTGCCGGTCTCGCGTTCGAGTTCGTTGAGGTAGTTCGAGACCGCGCCGCGGCTGAACCCGGTTGTCGCCATGACCTCGCCCAGCGGGGCACCGCCCGCGTACGCGTCGAACACGGCGCGCAGCCTTGGGGCACGCTTCGACTCGCCGAGCTTCGTCAGGTAGGCGTCGACCCGGGTCCGGACCTCCTCTGCCGATGCGGGCGGTGGTAGCGCGGGAGTGCCGGGCTTCGGCATCGACTCCAGCGCCCGGGCGATGACCTGCTTGACCCGCCACGTGATGCCGTCCGGGTTGTTCTGGTACATCTGGGCGGCTTCAGGGAAGCAGAACTCCGATTTGCCGGCCTTGGCCTTCGCCCGGTTCAGTTCCTCCGCGAGCATCGGGAAGATCGGGATGTCGACGCGCTCGCCGGTCTTGGCGGTCTCGACGGAGAGGAAGCCGGCCTTCAGGTCCACGTCGGCCCACTTCAGCATGCAGCAGTCGCCGCGGCGCATCGCCGTACACATTCCGGTGACGATGATCGGCCGGATGAAGTCGTCTCCGGCACAGGTGTCGACGATGACCTTCAATTCCTCGACGGAGAACGGCTCGCGGTTGACCGTCTCGGAGGCCTTGGTGACGAGCCCGTGGAAGGGATTGCTGCCGTCCGCCAGCTGGGGGTGGAGGTGCTTGAAGGTCGCCCGGAGGAGCTTGAGCGTGTCGTTCCAAGTTTTCGGCGACACGTTCCGGTCGGCCTCGGCGTCCATGAACGCCTGCGCCGTGGCCGGTTTCACCTCGATGAACTCGGTGGCGCCCTTCTGGTGTTCGGCGACGAACTCGGCGAACCGCTTCAACCGGAGCCGGACGTGGAGGGCGTACCGTTCGTCCGGGGTCTTCCGACGCGGGATCTTCGCCCACCATT
>CAZSOV010000148.1:0-18213 GCA_964608505.1 uncultured Verrucomicrobiota bacterium | reverse complement strand
CATGGGTTGGTTCGCGGGCCAGGCGTGGAAAGCGGCAGGGGACTGCCGCACTCCAAGACGCTTCGCGCCTCCCGCGTCCGGGGGTGTCGTGATGCGTGTGGGCGGTCGTGGCTCGGTCGGCCCGCCAGGGTCCTGGAGTGCGGCAGTCCTCTGCCGCTTTGGAAGGGTCAGGGGGCAGGCGGACCGGACCGGCGCATTCCTTACCGCCGGTCGTACGCAGTTGCCTTTGTGGCGTCCGTGGCTGCGTGACGGTCGAAGGGGCAGCCGCTTCGGGGTACCCCCGGCCCGCTCAGGCTTCGAGAACGATCAGGCGCAGGGCGTCCAGGCGCAGTCGGGCCTGGGCGACGTGATGGCGGAGTTGGTCGCGTTGGTCGACCAGGGCGGCGACTTCCTGGGGGCGCACGCCGGGGTTGACGGCGGCGAGGGCCTGGAGTCGTTCGAGTTCCTGGCCGAGTTGGGTTTCCAGGGCCGCGACGGCGGCGGCGACGAGGGGCTTGGCCCGCGCCTCCGCCGAAACGGTGGCGGCGGCGATCAGCGAGGCGAGGAGCGGGCGCGCGGCGGGGACGTCGAGCACCTCGTGAACGGACCCATCCTGGAGCTGGGCCCGAGCCAGCGCGGGCAACGCGCGGTCGGTGAGATCCTGGCGGCTCGAATCGAGGACCACCTGGACGGGGGTCGCGGGCAGAAACCGGTCGGCATGAATCCGGGCTGGGGCGATGCACTCGAGCACGTAGACCAGCTGGAGCCAGAGGCCGGAGCGCGGGGCGTCGGGCCAGACGACGATGGACGTGGTGCCGGGTTTGCCGCCGACGAGAAGATCGAGGGCGCCGGTGACCAGGGGATGGTCCCAGGTCAGGAAGGCAATTTCCTCGCGCGCCAGGGCGCGGGCACGATCCAGAGTGACCGAGAGGCCCTCCGGGGGCAGACCGGGGAAGCTGTCGGCGTAGACGCCGTCCGCCCCGATCCGGTAGGCGCGGGGGCCCAGGTCCTCGACGGGCACGCCGAAATGGTCCCAGGTCCGGAGCAGGAAATCCTCGAGTCGCGGATCGCGGTCGAGGGCGGCGACGGCATCGACGACGGTCCGGGCGATTTCGGGACGGAAGGAGTTGAGTTCGAGCAGGCGGTCGCGGCCCTTCTCGAGCCGGCGTTCGACCTCCTCGCGGGCGGTGCGGGTGCGGGCGAGCAGGGCGTCGAGTTCGGGGCGACGGGATTCGTGGGTTTCGTGGAAATCGAGGGCGAGGTCGCGGACCTCGTCGCCGAAGCGTTCCAGGAGTTCGCGTCCGGCGTGGAACGGGCGGCCGAGGGCATCGAGTCCCTCGTGGAACCAGCGGAGGAGGACCTCCTGGGGGCTGTCGGGCAGGTAGGGAACGTGGATGCGGATGTCGGTGGTCTGGCCGATGCGGTCGAGGCGTCCGATGCGTTGCTCGACGAGTTCGGGGTCGAGGGGCAGGTCGAAGAGGATGACGTGATGGGCGAACTGGAAGTTGCGGCCCTCGCTGCCGATCTCGGAGGCGAGGAGGATCCGGGCTCCCTCGGGGTCGGCGAACCAGGCGGCGTTGCGATCCCGCTGGACGAGTTCGAGGTCCTCGTGGAAGAGCGCGGTCGCGACGGCGAGCCGGGCGCGCAGGGCCTCGTCGATGGCAAAGACCTTCTCCTTCCGGCGGCAGATGAGGAGGACCTTGGCGCCCTTGGCGGCGCGGAGGAAATCGGCGAGCCAGGCGATCCGCGGATCCTCCGCGAACTGGAGCCGCGCGGTGGGCGGGCCCGAGTGCAGGTCGTCGGCGAACTCCGCCGCGAGGCGGTCGAGCAGCGCGGGGGCGCCGTCGCGGGGTGCCGACAGGGCAACGGGCTGGGGCGCGCGGCGAGGGAAGCCCTTCATGGCGGCGCGGGTGTTGCGGAAGATGACGCGCCCCGGGCCGTGGCGGTCGAGCAGTTCGCGGATGAGTTCCTGCCGGCTCTCCGGGTTGCCGCGGGCGAGGGATTCCATGCGGTCCTGGGCGGAGCCGGGTTCGGCATGGAACACCCGGCGGAGCCGGGCGAGGTCCGCGGGGCCGAGTTCGGCCTCGCCGAGCAGACGGTTGGCCAGGCTGGCGACGACCCCGAACCGGGCGGCCTCGGCCTCAAATGTGGCGAGATCGTGGTAGCGATCCGGATCGAGCAGGCGCAGTCGGGCGAAGTGCCCGGCGAGCCCGAGTTGTTCCGGCGTGGCGGTGAGCAGGAGGAGGCCCTCGGAGCGGCGGCTCAGCGCTTCGACGGCGAGGTATTCGGGGCTGGGTGCCGACGCGCTCCAGCGCAGGTGATGGGCTTCGTCGACGACGAACAGGTCCCAGCCAGCCTCGACGGCCTGGGCGGCGCGGCGGGGGTCGAGGAGCAGTGGGAGCCCGCACAGGACCCATTGTTCGTCGAGGAAGGGGTTGGTGCCGGGATCGGCGGCCTCGACGGCGTCGCAGCGTTCCTCGTCGTAGAGGTGGAACCAGAGATTGAAGCGGCGCAGGAGTTCGACGAACCACTGGTGGACGAGCGGTTCGGGGACGACGACGAGCACCCGGGCGGCGCGACCGGTCTGGAGCAGGCGATGGATGATGAGGCAGGCCTCGATGGTCTTGCCCAGCCCCACCTCGTCGGCGAGCAGGACCCGCGGGGCGATGCGTTGGGTGACCTCCCGGGCGATGTATAGCTGGTGCGGGATGAGGTCCATGCGCCCGCCGACGAAGCCGCGGGCGGGGGATTTGCGGCGGCGATGCTGATGTTCGAGGGCCTCGCAGCGCAGTTCGAAGAGGGCGGAGGGATCGACGCGCCCGGCGAGGAACCGTTCGTCGGGCGAATGGGTGGACGACGTGTCGCTGAGGCGCGCCTCGGGCACGGGGTCGCCGGAGGCGGCGTGGTAGGTCAGGAGACCGTCGCGTTCCTCGACCGACTCGACGGCGACGGCGCGTCCGTCCTCAGTGGCGATGCGGTCGCCGGGGCGGTAGCGGACCCGCTTGAGGGGCGCGGAGGCACCGGCGTACTGGCGCTGTTCGCCGCTGGCGGGAAAGCGGATCAGGACCCGCCCGTCCCCGGCGGACACGACCGTGCCCAGGCCGAGTTCGGGTTCCGCCTCGCTGATCCAACGTTGTCCGGGGATGAAACTTCTGACTGCCACGTGGGCCTAGGGTAGCGGGGCGGCGCGGCGAGGGGAATGACGGGCTGCCGGTCGGTTCGCGGCGCGGCGTGGAGCGGTCGGGGATGGGGAAGGGGCGGCGACGCCGCACGGTTTGCCGGAGCCGACCGCCAAGTCATCGTGTCAGGTCCCGTTTCAGCACGGCCCAGACGTTGCTCGCGATGATCTCGTGACCGCGCGCGGTGGGGTGGATGAGGTCGGGTTGGTTGAGCTCCGGCTTGCCGCCGACGCCTTCCAGCAGGTGCGGGACGAGGAGCGAGCCGGTCTCGCGGGCGACCTCGGGAAAGACAGCCTGGAACTCGCGGACGTAGTCGGGCCCCATGTTCGGGGGCATCTGCATGCCGGCGAGGACGACCCGGATCTCGGGATACCGGGTGCGGGCGCGGCGGACGATGGCGAGGAGGTTGGAGCGGGTGGAGGACGGCGCGATGCCGCGGAGTCCGTCGTTGCCGCCCAGGGCGACGAGAAGGACGTCGATGCGCCGTTTCAACAGCCAGTCGAGGCGGCGGAGTCCCCCGGCGGTGGTGTCGCCGCTGACGCCGCCGGCGATGACCTCGTGAGGAAGTCCGGCCCGGGCGAGGTGGCGTTGGAGCAGGGCGGGGTAGGCCTGGGCGGGGTCGAGTCCGTAGCCCGCGGCGAGGCTGTCGCCGAGCACCAGCAGGGTGGGGCGGGGCGGGGCGTCGGCGGCGAAGCCGGCGGAGGGACCGGTCCAGGCGGCGACGAGCAGGAGAAGGGCGAAGCGGACGACGCGTTCAATGTTTCGCGTGCTCATAGATGCGGCGGAGTTGCTCGGGATCGACGCCGCGGCGGTGGGCGCGGCAGACCTTCCACATGGTCCAGTAGGTGCGCCAGATGCCGTGGCGGAGGAACCGGCGTTCCGAGGCGGTGACGGTGGCGCCGGCGAGGGCGAGGCGTCCGACGCGCCTGAGGCGGCGGCTGAGTTCGACGTCCTCCATGAGGGCCTGGGGAGGCACGCCGCCGACGGCGTCGAGCGCGTCGCGCCGGACGAAGAAGGTCTGGTCGCCGAGGATGCGTCCATTCCACCAGAGGCGGAGCCAGCAGCGGAGCCGGGATCCGCGCATGACGAGGGGCGGGTTGCGAAAGCGTTTCCAGAGTCCGCCGCCCACGACGAGGGGATCGCGGAGACAACGGAGCAGGGCGGCGCCGGCGCCGGGGGCGACGCCGGTGTCGGCATGGACCATCCAGAGCACGTCGCCGGTGGCCGCGGCGCAGCCGGCCTGGAGTTGCTGGCCGCGTCCGCGGGGGGCGGGAACGAGCCGGCAGCCGAGGGCTTCGGCGATCCGCGCGGTGTCGTCGGTGCTGCCGCCGTCGGCGACGATGATTTCGGTGACCTCGGGTTGGAGGCGGAGGGCGGCGACGGCGTCGGGGAGGGCGCGGGCTTCGTCGAGGGTGGGAATGACGGCGGAGATGGTGCGGAGGGGGAGGCGGGGATGGAGTGCGAGTTGGCGATGGCGGGCCTGTTCGCGGGCGAGGAGGAAGGATCCGACGAGGGCCCAGCCGACGTGGACGGTGAGGGTGAGGAGGGCGGCGGCGACGGCGGTGGTGGCCTCGATGTCGTATTGGCGGAGGAGGAGCATCGCGGCGCCTTCGCGCAGGCCGGTGCCGGCGACGGTGACGGGAAGGGACGCGATGGCGGTGACGAGGTGGAACATCCAGAAGAGCTTGAGCCAGGGAACCGGGCCCGGGGACACGGCCTGGAGGCAGAGGATCTGGGTGAGGTTGAAGAGCGTGGCGGTCAGGAAGGCGCAACCGAGGGCGTGCGCGGACCGGCGGGGGCAGGCGACGAGGAAGGCGGCGGAACCGCGCAGGGAACGGAGGGAACGCCCGGCAAAGGAACCGGGTCGGCGCCAACCCCAGGTTAGGAGTCCCGCTGTGAGGGCGAGGGCGACGGAGAGCACCACCCAGACCCACGCGCCAGGGAGGTGCCATTCCCATTTGCGGAAGAACCCGAAGGCGCCGACGGAGGCGCCGACGGCGAGGGAGGCGACGGCGAAGATCAGGCCGCCGGCGGTGGAGACGAGGCGGTCGAGGACGGAGGCGGCGAGGACGTCGGAGGCCCGGACCTGATACCAGCGGGAGTAGAGGGCGGTTTTGGGAATGTCGCCGGGGCCGGCACCGCCGAGGAGGGTGTTGAAGAACTGGCTGATGAAGACCATGCGCACGGAGGCGGCGCCGTGGACGACGGCCTCGTGGTTGAGGCGCAGCATGAGGTGCCAGCGAAGGGCGGAGCCGATCAGGCCGAGGCCGAAGGTGGCAACGGCGGCCAGGTACCAGCCGGGGTGCAGGTCGGCGAAGGTGGCGCGGAGGGCGGCGAGATCGAGTCGGCGCAGGACGAGGGCCAAGGCAATCGCGGACCCGGCCACGGCGAGGAGCCGCAGGGGCCAGCGCCACCGGCGGCTGCCGTTTTCGGTCACGGCTTCCTTTAGCCGTTGACCGGAACGAAGGCGAGTCGAAGGAAGGCCGGGTCAGGGGGCGGCGCAGGGCCGTTGACCCAGTCCTGCGTGGAACCGCGATGTGGGGCCGGCGACTGCCGAGTCGCAGGCTTCGCCTCTCGATTCGCCTGCTTCGATCGCCCCGCGACCCGGCCCGCCGTCGCACAGACGCTATGGCGGGGAGCCGGTCGCGGGCCCCCATCGACTTTGTCAATCGCCCTGGGGGGCGGCGGCCTCGGTTCGGCGGGGGCGGATGAGGAGGACGAGGGCGACGGAGACGATGGCGGCGCTGGCGAAGATGCCGAAGATCATGTTGAGGGGGACCTGGCGGTCGCGAAGGATGCCGAAGCCCCAGTCGGCAAAGCCGCCGCAGCTGATGCTGACGAGGTTCATGAGGCCGTAGCCGGTGGCGCGGAGCTCGGGCCGGACGATCTGGCAGAGGATGGGCATGTTGTTGCAGTCGAAGAAGCCCCAACCGAGGCCGAAGAGGACGAGGAAGGCGACGGCGGTGGCGAGGGTGCCGGCGTTGCCGACGCCGAACATGGCGGGGACGATGAGGACCATGCCGATGGCGCTGACGTGGATGCGTCCGCGTTCGCCGCGGCGCATCCAGCGGTCGGCGAGCCAGCCTCCGACGAAGGCGCCGACGATGGCGGCGGCCTGCCAGAAGAGGGTGGCGGAGACCCCGGCCTTGCCCTGGCCGATGTTGAATTGTTGTTTGAGGATGGCGGGCATCCAGTCGCGCACGACCCAGCCGGCGAGGGCGGGCAGGGTGAAATAGAGGACAAGGAGGATGAACGAGCCGTTGGTCAGGAGCTCGCGGGTGGAGTGGAGCACCGAGATGTCCGGGGCGCCGGGGGTGGCGGCGGGGCGGGGGGCGTCGCGGAGCAGGAAGAGCAGGGGGATGGCGTAGAGAACGCCGAAGATGCCGCAGGCGTCGAAGGCGAAGCGCCAGCTGAGGCTGGGCGCGTCGGCGACGTAGCCGCTGAATCCGCCGACGATGACGCCGCAGTAGATGGCCATCTGGTGGAGCCCGACGGCACGCGAACGGGTGTCGCCGACGTGGAATCCGGCGATGAGGGAGAGCGCGGCGGGAATGTAGAAGGCCTCGCTGATGCCCATCAGCGAACGGGTGAGGAGCAGTCCCTGGTAGGTGGTGACGTGACCGGTGACCCAGGTGATGAGCGACCAGACGAAGAGGCTTCCGCAGATCGTATAACGCCGGCTGAAACGGTCGGCGAGGTAGCCGCCGATCGGACTGCAGAAGGCGTACACCCATTTGAACTGGCCCAGCATCTTGCCCCAGTTCGCGTCGCTGCCGATGTCGGGGATGTCCTGCATGACCGAGAACTTCATCGCGGCCAGCATCTGGCGATCGAGATAGTTGAGGAGCGCGACCGGCCAAAGCAGGGCGACGACGAGCCAGGCGTAACGGGCGAGGGAGAGCGGCGGCTTGGAAGAGGTCATGAGGGCGGGAACTGGGGGGTTCGAGCGAAGTTCGGAAGGGCGCGCGCGGCGGGCTTCAACGTCCGGCCTCGACCCAGTCCAGGGTGAAGCGGGCGAGGGTGATCCGGGTCGTCTGGTCGCGTTCGAAGAGGCAGGCGAGGGATTGGTCGGACAGCGTGGCGAGGCAGCTGTAGGCGAAGCCGCGCGGGTACAGGATGCGGGAGGCGGGCCAGGTGACGCCGCCGTCCCGGCTGAGCCGCACGGTGCCGTTGGTGCGCGCGGTCTGGGTCGCCGGGTTCGAGAAGAGCAGGACGGACCGGCCGGGGCGGGCGGGGTCGGGGTGCCGCAACAGGCTGGCCTGACAGACGGGCTCGATCAACGCGCGGTCGTGCGTGGTGGCGGTCCAGGTGCGCCCGCCGTCCGTGCTCCGGGCGATCTTGCGGATCTTTTCGCCCCCGCCCTGGTTTCGGGCGTTGAGCAGGAGCGAGCCGTCGTCGAGTTCGGCGAACTGGACCTCGTTGGCGAATCCCGGGGCGCCTTCGGGCGCGGTGTCCCCGTAACGCCAGGTTTCACCGGCGTCGTCGCTGATCACGGCATAGACCTTCCATCGCCCGTACGGACCCTGGTTGAAGGGGAAGAGGACGCGCCCGGCATGCGGGCCGCGGGCGAGTTGAATGCCGATACCGGGGCCGGCGGCGGTGCTGGTCACTTCCGTGGGGCGTTTGACCTGGGCCGTGATTTCGCGGGGCGCCGACCAGGTGAGGCCGTCGTCGTCGCTGTGCTGGAGGAGCGTGCGGCAGACACGCGGACCGTCGAGTCCGGGCTCGGCCTTGTGTTCGTCGAACCCCTGCGCGTAGCGCTGGTACATCAGGAGGACGCGTCCGGAGGGGCGGAGCACGACGGCGGTGGGGTTGCCGAGCGAGTTGCCGCCGTCCTGGTGGACGACCTGGAGGCCGAGCCAGGAGCGGCCCGCGTCGGTGCTGCGCTTGAGCACGATGTCGTTCTCGGCGTGGTCGTGAAGGGTGGCGCGGCCCTCGGCGAAGGCCAGGAGCGTGCCGCGCTCGGTGACGACGAGGGCCGGAATGCGGTAGGCCGGATAGCCGTCCCTGCCGTTGACGAACACGTCGGTGAGTTCGGGGAGGGATTCCGCCGACGGGGCCGCCGGGCAGGAGGCAGCAACCCAGGCCAGGAGGGCGCAGGCAAAAGGGACGAGGCGTGCCGTAGGGGACATGGCGAAAAGGATGCCGGGTAACGGCGGGCCAGCCCATCGCGAAATCGGGATCGCAGTGGCGGGGAGCCAGTCGCCGGCCCCACATCCCAGTTCCACGCAGGACTTTGTCAGTTGCCCTGGGGACGAGGAAACGGACGCGAGCGGAGGGCTCGATCCCGCGGGGCGGGGCCGGGTAGTTTGGCGGACGCACATGGCAGACACGACGAACGAGCATCGGGAAGGGTCGGTTCGCGGCGGAGGCCCGCGGCTGCCGAGTGGCCCGCGGTCGATCCAGAAGGGGAGTTCGCTGGCGGACCTGCTGGACGCCGACGCCATCGAGTGCCTGGTGCACAACTTGTCGCTGGCGTATCCCCGGCTGGACCGGGCGGGGTTCGGGCGGCAGGCGCGGGCGGGGTTGGAGTCGCTGGGGATCATGGATCGGGGGCGGCATCTGGCGGGGGTGATGCGGGAGCATCTGCCGGCGGTGTACGAGGAGGCGGTGGAGGTGCTCGTGGATTCGCTGACGCCCCCCTTGGCGGCGACGGAGGATCTGGGGCTGGGAGTGTTCTTCCATCTGCCCCACGTCTTCTTCGTGGCGCGGTACGGACTGGATCCGGAGGGCAACGCCGGGCGGGATCCGTTCGAGGCGTCGATGCGGGCGCAGTACGAGATCACGCGCCGGTTCAGCGCGGAGTTCTCGATCCGGGCGTTCCTGGATCGGTGGCCGGAGCGGACGCTGGCGCGGTTGAGGGAGTGGACGCGGGATCCGGATGCGCACGTGCGCCGCCTGTGTTCCGAGGGGACGCGACCACGACTGCCGTGGGCATCCCGGTTGACGGCGTTCGTGGCGGATCCGACGCCGGTGCTGCCGATCCTGGAAGCGTTGAAGGACGACGAGGAACTGTACGTGCGCCGGAGCGTGGCGAATCACGTGGGGGACATCGCGAAGGACCATCCGGAGCTGGCGTTCGGGTTGTGCGAGGCGTGGTTACCGGGCGCTTCGGAGGAACGCCGGTGGGTGATTCGGCATGCGGTGCGGCACCCCGCGCGGAAGGGTGTTGCGCGGGCATTGGCGATTCGCCAGGCGGCCAGGGCGGGCGAAGTCCCAGGTTCCAGGCTCAAAGCTCCCGGGCCGGGTCGGGGCCGGCTGGGGTGAATCGCATCCGGTTGCGGCTTCCGGGTGCCCCAGTTGCACAGCAAGAGCAGGGCGGTTGACAAAGTCCTGAGTGGAACGGCGATGTGGGGCGGGCGACTGCCGAGTCGCCGGTTTCGCCTGCTTCGATCGCCCCGCGACCCGGCCCGCCGTCGCGCGAACGCTAGGGCGGGGAGCCGGTCGCGGGCCCCAATCGACTTTGTCCATCGTCCTGAACAGCAAGAGCAAGAGAATCCTGCCCGTCTTCGGCGTTGACTCGGGGGCGGGATGGGAGGAGGGAATGGCCACCGCCGTTCCACTCGAGCTTTTCCGGATGGAGAAGCGTCCTTGTCGTCGTCGAGGGGCCGACCCCGGAAAGTCTCCGGGGATGGGTGACCCGACGAAGTCAGGGGGGTGGACGGCCAACCAACCATCGGATCGGTTCCATCATCATCATGAACATCACCCGTAAGTCCTTCCTGACCCTCCCCGCCTTTGCGGTCGCATTGCTGGCGGCGGCGTGGACGTTACCCCTGACCTCGACGGCGGCGGACGCGGCGAAGGGCGCGACGGGAACGTGGGGATGGACGATGCCCGGACGCAACGGCGGGCCGGAGCGCAAGATGACGGCAAAGCTGAAGGTCGAGGGCGAGAAACTGACCGGCAAGGTGATCTCTCCCGGACGCGACGGTCAGACGATGGAGTCGGAGATCTCGGACGGGAAGGTGAAGGGGGCGGACATCGAGTTCAAGGTGGTGCGCGAGTTCAACGGCAACAAGTTCGTCATGGGGTACAAAGGCAAGGTCGAAGGCGACAAGATCAAGGGTAAGACCGAGGTCGAGCGCAACGGCGAGAAGAACGAGCGTGATTGGGAAGCCAAGCGCGAAGAAGAGAAGAAGTAGGCTGACGGATCAGGAGCGGACGGCGAAGGCGGGGCCGCAGGGGCGCACGTCGCCGGATCCTCCCCTCCGACCGTTTTCGTTTTGACGACGCCCGGGACCTCCGAAGTCCCGGGCGTTTTCATGGGGGGCCGAGATTACCGGATTTCGGACACGCGTTGAGACCTCGAACCTGAACGATGGAAGGAGGGGGAGGATTGGGAGTAAGATTAGGAGTAGGAGTAGGATTAAGATTAGGAGGAGGAGGAGGAGGAGGAGGAGGATCCGGGATGGGAGTCTGGGCTCGGTTCATGGGGAGTCGTAAGGGGGTGTCCGTCCGTGGCTTCCTGGTCGCGGAGCGACGTCCGAAGCCTTCGGCCTTCATGCCCCTCCCAAGGCATCCGTGTCGAACGTCGCTCCGCGACGGGGAAAGAAGAGAGGGTGCGACCGGGGCCTGAAGGCCCCGGCAACCCTCGGACGTCGCTCCGCGACACGCTGCCGGAGCGGACCGGTGCGGGCCGCGGCGAAGGGTGAGGCCTCGCGTTGGCAGGGCGCGTCGCGGGTTTCGGGAATCGATTCCGCGGACGGCACGTCGCCGCGTGGGGGCACGCGGCCGACAGCGCGTAGGCCCGGTGCCCTCGCGGGGCGGCGCGATTGCCGGGGGCGGTTCAGGGTTTTCGCTGGGGGCGCAGCCACGCGACGAAGCCGCCGCCGGGGGCGAGTTCCACGGGCAGAGGCTCCCGGACCCCGCGTCCGAAGGCGCGACCGACCTCGATGTCCGGGACCGTGCGGAGTCCGCGCTGATCGCGGTACAGGGTGGCGACGTATTCGCGGTCCATGGGCAGGAAGCGGGTGTCGAGTTGCCACTGAATCGTCTCGGCGCGGCCGTTGAGAACCCCGACGAACCAGTCGTCGCCCGAGCGGCGGGCGAAGGCGGCGAGTCGGCCGATCTCGGAACCGGGCAGCACGCGGGTTTCGTCCCAGAGCAGGGGCATGGCCTGGACGAGGCCGAGGAAGGGACTGGCGAGGTAGTCGTCGGGATGATCGGGCCAGCTGATGAAGGACGAGGTGGCGACGATGGCGGTGGCGGCCTGGAAGGTGGCGGTGGTGTTGCGGAGGTACTTGGGACGGACGTAGGTGGGCAGGAAGTCGGAGTGTCCGACGGCCATGCGGGTGAAGGGCAGGGCGGTGCAGTGGTCGAGGGGGAGGGAATCCCAGAGGACGTATTCCTGTTCGCGGATGCCTTCGCGGGTGATTTCGTTGGGCCAGGTGCGGACCTCGCCGGTGGGCTTGTGGGCGCCGTGGAAGTTGATGGCGACCCGGTTTTCGGCGGCGAGGCGGGAGAGTTCCTCGTAGACGCGGACGACCTCGAGGCGTTCCGAGTTGAAGAAGTCGATCTTCACGGCCTTCACACCGGCGGCGCCGCAGCGTTGGAAGAGTTCGCGTCGGGCCTCGGGCCGGGTCAGGCCGGGGCCGTCGTCGCGGCCTTCGGGATAGGCGTGCCAGACCATGATGGCGACGCCCTTGGTGGCGGCGTAGGCGCAGAGTTCGCCGAGGCGCGCCCACACGTCGCCGCCGTTGGCGAGCCATCCCCAGCGTTCGGTGCGCCAGCCGGCATCGACGAGCAGGTACTCGCAGCGAAGGGCCGCGCATTGGTCGACGAACCACTTTTGCAGGTGCCATTGCGCGCCGTCATTGCCGAAGACGCACCAGGTGATGAGCGCGCGTCCGGGCAGGATCCAGTCCGTGTCGGCGCCCTTGGGGAAGAGCGCCGGATCGGGCGGGTCGCAGAGGCTCGGCAGGACGTCGGAGTTGACGAGGCCCTGGAGATCGGGAACCGCGAGGGTCACGCGCCAGGGCGACACGATTTCGCCGTCGAGGACGAAGCCCGAGGGGTCGTCCTCGAAGGTCGCCGCGAGGCGGGGAGTGCCGGTCGGACGCAGGGTCAGTCCGCTGTAGCGGAAGAGATTGGCCTCGGTCAGGAGGAGGTATCCAGTGCCGGGCAGCGCGACGGTGACGGGCGGTCCGATGCGGACGGGTCGTGGGCCGTTGTCGGAGGGGGTCTCGACGGGCACCTCGGGGAGGCGGACGCGATGGTAGGCGCCTTCGTAGTCGCCGGTGTTGGTCTGGATCCAGGCCTCGGCGGAGGAGGGCAGCGTCCAGCTCGAGGATTCGCCCTGCACGGTGCGGGGGCCGGTGCCGGGGACGCGGTAGCGGTAGGCGAAGCCGTCGTCGAAGGCGCGCGCTTCGAGGATCCAGTCCCGTCCGGAGGCGGCATGGCGGACGGGGGGGGCGCGGCGTGGGGCGCCGCGCGCGGGGTCGGTGGCCGGCCGGCGGGGCGGGGGGGCGGCGGGGTTGCCGAGCGTCACGCCGAGGCCGAGGTCGGTGCCCTCCACGGTAATGCCGAGCGGCGAAGGGGTGATGACGGAAGTGCCCGCGACGTCGAGCGACCAGGTGAGACGACCGTCGGGGGCGATCTCGAGGCGCCCGGTCACCCGGGACGAGGGTCCCGGGAGGGCGAGCGGTTCGGCGGCACGGGCGACCGAACCGAAAGCCAGCACGGAGGCCAGGAGGGCGAGGAGGGATGGGTTCATGAGCGGAACGTTTGCCAAAGTGCGGACGCGCATGGGGACCATGCGCCCGGGAGCGCCGGCCTCCTGCTGGCGTCGACGACGTCGCCGGCTGGAAGCCGAAGTTCCCGGGAGATTTCGGTCCGGTTCATGGGAAGGAAGGTCTTCCAAACTCGGGACACGTATTGTGGCCATGAACCGCGGACGCAAGGTCGCCGCGTGGGGGCACGCGGCCTACAGCGTGTAGGCCCGGTGCCCTCACCGGGCGACGCGGTTGCAGTAGACGGTTCATGGGGAGGGAATTTTTCCGAGATCCGGACACGTATTGAGACCATGAAACCGAACGATGGAGGGAGGGGGGAGTAAGATTAGGAGTAGGAGTAGGAGTAGGAGGAGGATCCGGGATGGGAGTCTGGGCTCGGTTCATGGGTAGCCGAGGCGAGGCCTCCGCCCTTCGAGCATCTCTCCCGCGCCCCAGGTCGGACGTCGCTCCGCGACGGGGCAAAAAAGGGAGGGCGCAACCGGGGCCTGAAGGCCCCGGCAACCTTCGTGCGTCGCTCCGCGACGTCGCGGCGAGGGTCGGACGCGTGCATCGCACCGAGAGTGTCGAGGCATCCCGCTGGCGAGGCGCGTCGCGCGCTTCGGGGAACGGAACCGCGGACGCAAGGTCGCCGCGAGGGGGCAGGCGGCCTGCACCGTGCAGGCCAGGGGCCCTCACCGGGCGGCGCGGTTGCAGTGGGCGGTTCATGGCAGGAGGGCAGGTGGACGACCGGAGGGCCGGCGCCGCGGGACGATCCCGGCGATCGCGACCCACCGACGCCACCCTGAGGATGACGTGGGCAGGAGTCCCCGAAAATGGGGTGGATGGCTCGCCGCGGGACGGGGCGACGGACCACGTCCATCGTCCATGGACGTTCGAGAGGACGCGTTCGGGTCCGCCGCGCCGGCGGGCGCGGTTACCGGCTCTTGTCGGGGTAGGGCGGGGGAGCGGGGGTGCGGACCGGCTTCTCGATCATGAGCTTCCGGATCTCGGCGACGGCGCGGTCGAGTTGGTCGTCCTGGCCGGCGAATTCCCGGGCGGGATCGTTGTCGACTTCGATGTCGGGGGAGACGCCGACGCCTTCCATGATCCACTCGCGGGCGTCGAGGTCGAAGCGGCTGAACTCGGGGCGGTTGAGGTAGCCGCCGTCGAGGAGGGGGAGGGAGCCGCGGATGCCGACGACGCCGCCCCAGGAGCGCTGGCCGATGATGGGGCCGAGTTTATGGGTCCGAAACCGCCAGGCGACGATGTCGCCGTCGCTGGCGCTGAACTGGTCGAGGAGCAGGACCTTGGGGCCGAGGACCTGGCCGGAGGGGTCGACGTTGACGGCGCCGTTGCGGGCGATGGTCCACATGGCGGGTTCGCGGCGGAGGCGTTCGATGATCTGGGGGGAGACGTTGCCGCCGCCGTTGCCGCGGGCGTCCACGATGAGGGCTTCGCGGTGGAGTTGGGGGTAGTAGAATTTCGTGAACTCGTTCAGTCCGGGCACGCCCATGTCGGGGATGTGGACGTAGCCGACCTTGCCGTCGGTGGCCTTCTCGACGCGGGCGATGTTGCCGAGGACCCACTCGAGGTAGTGGAGGGGTTGTTCGTTGTCGGTGGGGACGACCGTGACGTCGCGGGCGCCGTCCTCCCGGGGTTCGGCGTGGACGCGGAGGCGGACCTGTTTCCCGGCCTGGCCGACGAGGGCGACGTGGAGGTCGGACAGGTCGCGGACGGAGCGTCCGTTCACGGCGAGGATGAAGTCGCCGACCTGGATGCCGACGCCGATCTCGGTGAGGGGGCTGCGGTATTGGGGATCCCAGTTATGGCCGGGCAGGATGTGGTCGATGCGGTAGTAGCCGGAGGGATGGCGGGAGAGACGGGCGCCGAGGAGGCCGAGGGGAATGCGCTCGGGTTTGGGCTGGTCGCCGCCGCCGACGTAGGCATGGCCGGCATTGAGTTCGCCAATCATCTCGCCGATGACGTAGGTGAGGTCGGCGCGGTGCTGGACGTGGGGGAGGAGGGGTTCGTAGCGGCGGCGGATGGCGGGCCAGTCGACGGCGTGGAGGTTGGGGGCGTAGAAGAAGTCGCGCATCTGGCGCCAGCATTCGGCGTAGATCTGGTTCCACTCGGCGTGGCGGTCCAGGTCGACGACGAGGTCGGCGAGGGAGAGTTTGCGGTCGCCGAGGTCGAGCTTGGCGGAGGGGAGATCGACGATGGCGAAGTCGGAGCCGGCGCGGACGAGCATCTTCTTTTTGTCGGCGGACACCCGGTACCCGGCGACGTCGCCGAGTTCGGTTTCCTTTTCCTTGTCGAGATCGAAGACGTGGAGCTTGCCCTTGCGGAGATAGAACAGTTTGTCGCCGACGGAGGTGAGGGCGCCGTAGTTGGAGGCGGGGGGAGGGAGGACGGCAATGCGTTGGGCGAGGCCCTCGGCATCGACCTTCACGACCACCTGATCGGACTTGTTGGTGGACGATGCGCCGGCGGCGGGGGCGTTGGTGGCCGGCGGGGGGGCGGGGGACGCGGGGGGAGGATTGGTGTCGGAAGCCGCGGCGCGGCTGAGGGCAGTGACGACCTTGCGGAACTCGGGATCGCCGAGCAGGGCGGAGAGGGTGCCGACGGGCTTGTCGGTCGGTTGGACGTCGGGTGGGGTGTTCCGGGGCGTCGGTGCGGCGGGGGCGGATTCCTTGACCTTGGTTTCGTCGGATTTGGGCGCGAGAGGGGATTTGGTGTCGCGTGCGAGCGTGACGAAGTAGAGGCGCTGGAGATCGGAGTAGGTGTGGTTCCACTCGGTGGCGCCGTAGGTGGGTTGGAAGGAGCGTTCGGAGACGAAGAAGAGGTATTTGCCGTCGGAGCTGAAGGCGGGGTTGCCGACGTCGAACCAGCCATCGGTGACGGGGATGGTTTTCCGGTCGGCGAGGGCGTAGAGGAAGATGCGCGAGAACCGGCGGGGTTCGGGCCCGGTGTAGGCGATCCACTGGCTGTCGGGGGCCCAGTCGAAGTCGCGGATTTCCCAAGCGTCGGATTGGGCGACGAGCGTTACCACCTTGGAATCGACGTCGACGAACTGGAGGCGGTTTTTCTTGTCGGACCAGGCGATGCGCCGGGAATCGGGGGACCAGGCGAGTTCGTATTTGTAGGTATCGGCGCCGGCGGTGAGCTGGCGGGCCTCGCCGGGGAGGTCCTGGGAACGGATCCAGATTTCGTCCTCGCCGGACTGGTCGCTGACGAAGGCGATCCAGCGGCCGTCGGGGGACCAGGCGGCGTTGCGTTCGTGGACGCCGGGGGAGCGGGTGAGGTTGCGGGTGGGGCCGTGTTTGGCGGGGACGGTGAAGACGTCGCCGCGGGCGCCGAGGACGGCACGGGCCCCGTCGGGAGCGAGGTCGAAGGAGGAGGTTTCCTTGGAGACGTTGCGGACGCCGCCGCGCCCGGCGGCGAGATCCTCGCGGATATCGATGGGGATGCGGTCGACTTTTTCGGTGGCGAGGTCGAGGCGATACAGGAAGCCGCCGTTTTCAAAGACGATGGCGTCGTCGCCGAGGGAGGGGAATTTGACGGCGAACTCGGTGAAGCGGGTGATCTGGCGGGTGACCTTGGAGCCGAGGTCGTGGACGAAGAGGTTGGCCTGGCGGTTCTCGTCGCGTTCGGAGACGAAGTAGATGCGGTTGCCTTTCCACATGGGGAAGAGGTCCTGGGCGGGATCCTCGGTGAGGCGGGAAGTGGCCTGGGAGGCGAAGTCGTAGAGCCAGATCTCGTCGGCCTGACCGCCGCGGTAGCGTTTCCAGGTGCGGAATTCGCGGAAGACGCGGTTGTAGGCCAGTTTGGAGCCATCGGGGGAGAAGCTGCACCAGCCGCCGCGTGGGAGGGGGAGCAGTTCGGGGGGGCCACCGGAGAGGCGGGCGAGAAGGAGGTTGCCCTTGAAGGGGTTCCATTGGGCCTGGCGGGAACGGAAGACGACGGTGTCGTCGTCGCGCCACGCGAGCACGATGTTGTTGGGGCCCATGCGATCCGCGATGTCGTCGCGCCCGAGGGTGGCGGTGTGGGTGAGGCGGCGGGGTGCACCGCCCTCGGCGGGCATGACGTAGACCTCGGTATTGCCGTCGTACTGGCCGGTGAAGGCGAGGTGGCGTCCGTCGGGGGAAAAGCGGGGGAACATCTCGTAACCGTCGGGATCGGCGGTCAGGCGGCGGGCGACGCCGCCGGAGGCGGGGGCGAGGTAGAGGTCGCCCGCGTAGGAGAAGGCGACGCGGTTGCCGTGGATGGCGGGGAAGCGGAGGAGCCGGGATTCGGCGGCAACGGAGGGGAGGGGAACGGAGAGGGAAAGCAGAGCGAGACCGAGGCAGGCGACGGAGCGCATGGAGGGAGGGTAGGGACGGGGCGGGAGCGGAAGCGAAAAAAATTCGTCTCTCGATTTGTCGGGGAGCGAGGGCTCCACTAGGTTCCGCCGCGGCCACGAGCATATGTTCCAGACGCTAGGCAATCTGATCCGGAAAAAAACGCCGCCGAAGGGCAGTGGGATGATGCGCGACGCCCGTTCGGGCGGGGGGCAGGCGCGAAGTCCGCATGACGCCAACAAGCAGGTTTTCAGCAAAGTTTTTCGCTGGAAGCTGCCGGACGGCGTGACGGAGGAGCCCAAGTTGGTCCAGATCGTGGGTTCCTTCTCCCACTGGCAGCCGGTGGAGATGCAGAAGGACGGCAAGCAGGGGGCGTGGGCGGTGACGTTGAACCAGATTCCGGGGAACAAGACGCACCACTACATGCTGCTGGTGGACGGGAAGCCGACGTTCGACAAGACGTGCGACGGCTTGGCGGTGCCGCACGGGATGATGGAGGAGCAGTTCCAGGTTGAGACGGCGCGGGGTCCGCGGGTGATGATGCTGTTCGCGCAGACCAAGTGACGGAACGGCAAACCCCGGTGGCAGCCTTGGGGGCCGCCGACCGGGGTCGGGGGGGTCGCCGCCGAAGCGGCGTGGGGGATGGGGCACTACGGCTACTGCGGCTACTGGCCGATCAGGCGGAGGGCGGCCTGGGGCAGCGTGTTCGCCTGGGCGAGCATCGCGGTGCCGGACTGCACCAGGATGTTGAACTTGGCGTACCGGGTGCTTTCCTCGGCGACATCGACGTCCTTGATCCGGCTGTTGGCGGCGGAGAGGTTGGACTTCTGCACGCCGAGTTGCTCGTTGGTGTAGTTGAGCCGGGCCAGGTTCGCGCCGATGGTGGCGCGGTCGGAGGTAAGCTGGGTGATGGCGGCCTTGACGTTGGTCAGGGCGGTGACGGCGCCGGTTGTCAGGTCCATGCCCTGGGTGGCGTCGGTGTAGCTGCTGGAGCCGAGATCCACG
>CAZSOV010000147.1:0-18386 GCA_964608505.1 uncultured Verrucomicrobiota bacterium | reverse complement strand
CCCCTCCAGCACCTCCACCACCGCCTCCCGGGACATCGAGCCTCGCAACGGACGCCCATCCTCCCCGCTCCCCGCCCGCCCCTCGTCTCCTTCCCGGAACACCCACACCCGGTACAGCTCCAACGACTTGCCCGGTGATTCTTCCCGTCCCCGCTGCAACGCCGTCACCAGCGTACGAATGCCCTCCTTCGCCCGCTTCCGCCCCGCCACCGCCTCTCCGTACCCGCTCCACCGGTAGTCCTTCGGATCCTTCACCAACCCCGCCCGCACCGGGTTCAAGTCGATGTAGGCCGCCATCGTGACCAAGGCCTGCCCCAGGCCCTCCACCAGCACGCTCTTGAAGCGGTCCTCCCACAACGTCCCCGTCCGCCCCACGCGCAGGTTGTACCAGAGCGTGAAGCGCTGCTTCACCAGCTTCATGAACTGGCTCAGGTCCCACAACCGGGAATGGAACGTCGCCAGATACTCCGCCAATCCCTTCTCGTCCCGGGCGTCGCGGTACATCGCGAAACGCTGGCGGACCAACCCGACGTTCTGGTGGCCGGAAAGTCTGCCAAGCTTGGCCAGCACCCGCTCCGCGGAGGGTCGAAGGTGTGGCTCGGGTGCCTTGGGTACCTCCACGAGCACGTGAAAGTGATTGGACATCAGACAGTAGGTGAGGATGCGAACCTCGCAGAATTCCTCGGCCTCCCGGAGCAGTTGGACGAAGTGCTCCTTCTCCGGGGCGCCGAAGATGAAGCGTCGATCCACGACGCGGGAGACGCAGTGATAGACGGCGGCGGAATGATCAGGTGGCGCGAGCAATCGACCGGTCGGCATGCCCCCGAGCCTGCCCCGCCCCGCCCCGAACTCAATGGAAAAATCCCGGATCGTGCTTTTGGCAACTTTTGCTTTCCTCGCGTCGTCCGGCCCCGAATCCTCCGGCCTCGTGAACGCACCCCGGATTCCCTTCGCCCCGCTGGCCGTGCTCCCGCTGGCGCTCGCGCTTCTCCTGTCCGATCGCTCCGGCACGCTGCACGCCGCGGATGCGGAACCGCCGGCCGACCTCGTGCGCTTCGCCGGGTTGACCGCCGCGGAGGCGGTCAAGGCCATCACGCTGCCGCCCGGGTTCAGCGCGCATGCGTTCGCGTCCGAACCCGATCTTCGGCAGCCGATTGCGTTCTGCCTGGATGAACGCGGCCGGGTCTGGGTCGCGGAGGGACTGACCTACCCGAAACGGAAGGGGTCGCCGCCCCGCGAGGAGCGGGCCGTCGGGGACGACCTGTCCCGGCCCACGCCGGCGCAACTGAAGGACATTCTCGGCGGCGGGGATCGCATCCTGGTGCTGGAGGACACGGACGGCGACCATCGGTTCGACAAGCGGACGGTCTTTCTCGAGAACGTGAATCTGGTGAGCGGGCTGGCGGTGGGCTTCGGCGGCGTCTGGATCGGGGCGGCGCCCTACCTGCTCCACGTGCCAGTGACGGACTGGAACGATCCGAAACCCGCGGGGGAACCGCGGATCCTGCTGGACGGATGGGATTATGCCGCGGACACGCACGAGACGCTGAACACCTTCACCTGGGGACCGGACGGCTGGCTTTACGGTTGCCATGGCGTGTTCTGCCCGTCGCACGTGGGCAAGCCGGGAACGCCGCGGGAACGCCGGCAGCGGGTGGACTGCGCGGTCTGGCGGTACCACCCGGTCCGGCACGAGTTCGAGATCTTCTCGGAGGGGACGAGCAATCCGTGGGGAATCGACCATGACGAGCACGGGCAGTTCTTCCTCGAGGCCTGCGTGATTCCGCACTTCTGGCACATGATCCAGGGTGCCCGGTACGAGCGGCAGGGAGGGCAGCACTTCGCCATCACGCTGGAGGAGATGGAGCGGTGCCGGAAGCATCTGGGCCAGAACGCGCCCCGCCACCTCAACCCCTTCATCTACGACCACATCCGCACCCACGGCGACCACGTGCACTGGGCGGGTTCCAAGGGACCCCACGCCGCGAACGCGCGCTCGGATGCTGTCGGCGGCGGGCACGCCCACGCCGGGCTCATGGTCTACCTCGGCGCCTCGTGGCCCGCGCAGTACCGGAACCAGGTGTTCATCGGCAACATCCACGGCCAGCGGTTGAACGTGGACGTTCCGGTGCGGAAGGGGTCGGGCTACGTGGGGACCCACGCGCCGGATTTCCTGAACTTCAACGACACGTGGAGCCAGTCGCTGCATCAGCTCTACGATCAGGACGGGTCGGTCTACATCATCGACTGGTACGACAAGAACCAGTGCCATCACAACCGCGAGGACGGCCATGACCGCGCAAACGGACGGATCTACAAGATCGTGTACAACCGCCAGCCGGTGTCGCGCGTCGACTATGCCTCGATGTCCGAAGCGGGGCTCGCGGCCCTGGCCGTCGGGACGAACGAGTTCGCCGTCCGCCAGTCCCGTCGCATCCTCCAGGAACGCGCCGGCGCGGGGCGACTCGGCCCGGAGGCCCCCCGCCGTCTCCGCGACGCGCTGGCCCCGTCCGGGACGACGCCCTCCCGCCTCCGCGCCCTGTGGGCCCTCCAGGTCTGCGGCGCGGCCGACGAGGCCCTGCTGCTGGGGTTGCTCCGGGATCGCGACGAGTATCTGCGGGCATGGGCCATCCAGTTCCTCGCGGAATCCCGGAACCCCTCGGAGGCCGCGTTGACGGAGTTCGCCCGGTTGGCGCGGGAGGACGGTTCCGCCTTCGTGCGCCTTTACCTCGCGTCGGCGTTGCAGCGCACGCCGGTGGCCCGGCGGCGGCCCATTCTCGAACCGCTGGTGGCCCGCGCGGAGGACGCCACGGACCACAATCTCCCGCTGATGTACTGGTTCGCGCTCGAACCTGTCGTCGGGGCGGACGCCACGGGCGGTTTGGAACTGCTGACCCGGGCCCGCATTCCGATGCTCCGCCAGTTCATCACGCGCCGCCTGGCCTCGGAAGCGCTGCTGACCGCGCGCTGAACCAAACCGGTTCGCCGGCGGTGGGCGTCGTCCGGTTCGGAGCCCGGCGATGTTCGTGCCATACCCGCCGTAACCCGCCGCAACCCGCCGGAACCTGCGGTGTCCTCGCCCCCATGAGTCTGAGCATCGAGCACGGAGGTGGCCGCCTGCGCATCCGGCAGTCGATCCATGCCCTCTGGACCTTTGGCTTCGGCGGCCTCGGGTTTCTGGTCTTCGTCGTCTTCGGCGCCACGCACTCGGTCGAATGCGTTCGCCAACCGGACGGGACGGTCCGGGCCGCCGTCCGCTCCCATCGACTCGGCCTCGCTTCGGCGCCCCGGGTGATCCACGGAATCCGGGATGCCGAGCTCGAGGAGGTCATCGGACGGAGCGATCCGTTCCAACCGGGAGCACATCCGGAGCTCGGGGACGAGGCGCGGGGCGTCCAGGTGGGATCGGTCCGGATCCGAAGCCGGAGGCACTCGCGCACGTCGAGTACCTACCGGGTCGTGCTGGTCGACGGGCAGGGCGGGCGCCATCCGGTGTCGCGGTACTACACGAGTTCCAGGAAGGTCCACGAGGCGTTGGCCGGCCAGATCCGGGCGTTTCTCGCCGATCCCGCCCTGCCCCGCACGGTGGCCAAGCAACCCCTGGACGAGGTCCTGGTCGGCATGCTTTTCGTCCTGCTGCCGTTCCTCGGCGCGCTCCAGTACCTGTGTCGGACCGAGTTCGTTTTCGACCACGGGACGGGAACCTTCACCCGGATCGGAACCCGCGCCTTCCCCGGACCCAGCACGGTGCGGCTGCCCGTCGATGCCATTCGACAGTTCAGCGTGCAGCGTGTCTCGCGCTTCCGACGAAACGGCGGACGGAGCAAGGGCGTGCCGGTCGTCGAGGGCCGGGACGGAAGCATCCTTCGCCTGTCGCCATTCTGGACGGGAACCGAGGACAACGCCCTCCGGGTGACGCAAGCGCTGGAACGAGCGCGCCTCCAATTCCGGCAGCACGCGTCCGGGTTGACGGGGGAACGCGGCGATCCGCCCGTGGTTGCCGTGGGCGCGGCGGGCAGCGGGCGCGGCGCCGCAGGCAAGATCTGCGTGCTGTGCGGGGAGGACTGCGGCGACGCGCCACGGTACCGGGACGACGCCGGCAATTACATGCATCAGGCGTGCCGGGACCGGCGTTGACCCCTCGATTCCGGATTCGACGCCGACGCCGCGTTCCGTCGAGCATGGCGTGCGTGTCCGCCTTCCTGAATCAGGCGCTGCGCCGCGACGAGACGTTGCGGCGTCTGGCGCGCTTCTTCCGTCCCGACGCGGACCCCTGGGAGCGGCTCGAGATCGCCCTGCCCCCGCAGGTCTTCGGGCTGGCGAGCCACCGGCAATTCCACGCGTATCTGGAAGGGCCGCCGGTGGACAGGAGCGTGCGCAATCTCGAGGAGATTTGCAGGTTCCTGCGGCGATGCCGGGCCATCGATGACCTGACCCTGTTCCGGACGCAGGATCACTGGCAGCACCCGGCCGCCTTCGAGGGACTGCGCCAGGGCGACTGCGAGGATCACGCATTGTGGGCCTGGCGGCAGTTGCACCGGCTCGGTCAGCCGGCGCTGTTCGTCGCCGGGTTGTGGCGGACGACCGCCCACGCCTGGGTCATCACCTGGATCCGGCAGCAGGAACACGTTCTGGAAACGATGGAGAAGCACGGGCCGATGCTGGTGCCCGCGCCGGTCGCCCGCCGGGAATACGTCCCGGCCCTGGCGGTGGACCATTCCCTGTGCACGTTCGCCTACCAGGGCTACCAGTGGCTTCACCGCGCGCGGACCGGAGGCGGGCCCCCGGCGCCGGCCGCCCTGCTCGCGTCGGGGGACCCGCTCGAGGTGGTCATCCTGGCCGGCGGCCTCAGCTCGCGATTCGGACGCGACAAAGCCCGGGCCCGGCTCGCGGGGCGGACGCTTCTGGCGCGGATTCGGGGGACGGCGGCGACGCTCGGCGTGCCGGTCCGCGTCCAGCGCAAGGACGCCGTGGCGCGAGGCGGGCCCTTGGGCGGGGTGTTGACCGCCCTGCGACGGACGCGGGCCGGGGAGGTGTTGTTCCTGGCGTGCGACATGCCCGAGATTTCGAGCGATCTGCTGCGGCGCCTGCGAATGGCGCTGGGGCCCCGGACGACCGCGGTCTTCGCCACGGTGGAGGGGCGGTTGGGATTCCCGTTCCTGCTGCGGGCTTCCCAGCGCGAGGCGGTGCAGCGACTCTGGTCGGAGGGCGGACGTTCGCTCCGGGAACTGGCCGAGGCGCTCGGGGCCCGTCGTTGGGAGGTTCCCGCCCGCCTGCGCCCGCAGTTGTTCAATGTCAACACCCCCGCCGATCTCGAGGAACTCCGGTCCCGAACGGCAGCGACGGGCGCTCGCCGATCCTCGCGCCCTCCGTCTGCCTGAACCATGCACCGCATCTTCCGCGCTTCCATCCGGCGGCAGGCTTCCCTGCTGGCCGGAATCGCCTGCGTCCTGGCCGGAACCGCCTTCGCGACGCCGGGTCGCGGGGCGCCACCGGCCGAGGCCTGGCTTCCGACGAACACCCTGGCCTACGTCACCGTCCCCTCGGCCATCCGTTACCGTCAGGAATGGCCACGGCAATCCCTGCTCGGGGCCTGGGCGGATCCGGCGCTGAAGCCGTTCCGTGACGGATTCGAGCGGAGCCTGGAACGTCAGCTCCTCGCGCCGCTGGCCGAACTCACCGGCTGGCACGTCGGCACGCTTTTCGCGCTCGCCGAGGGGCAGATCACCTACGCCCTGCTCGCGCCGGGGCCGGGCGGATCGAACCTGGTCCAGGTGCTGCTGGTCGACGCCGGGGCGCGGACGAACGAGGCCGCCGCGCTGTTCCAGTCGACGCTCCAGCCACGTCCGCGGGCGGGGACGAACGCCCCCGCCACGCTCGCACCCGCACCCGCACCCGCGGCTCCGATGCCGGCGACGGGTTGGTCGTGGAGCGGGATTTCGACGGGCGCCACCTACCGGCTCTCCGCGACGAGGCTGGAGTCCCTGTTCGAGGCGGCGTTTCCGGGGGAGACCCCGCCGGCGCGGGCCGCGTCGGTGCGGGTCGAAGCCCCGCCCGTGCCGCTGCATGCGGTGCGCCTCGGAACGTTGCTGCTGGGGCTGACGTCCACCAACGATCTGCCCGGCATCGTCGCGCGTCTGGCGGGGGCGCCGCCCGCGCTGGTGGCGCCATCGCCGGCGGCGACAGATCCGTCCCGGTTCACGAATACCGTCCTCCACGCCTGGCTCGACGGTCCGGCGTGCCTGCGGCAGTTGACCCGGTCCATGCCGCCGGCCGTGGCGGCGCTGGCGCACTCGGGCGTGCCCGTGCCGCGCATTCTCGAGGCCCTTGGCTTTTCGGGCGTGCAATCGGTTTCGTGGAGCGCGCGCACGGTCACGAACGGCTGGCGGCACGATCTCCACGTCGCGGTGCCGCGCGAGGCTCGCAAGGGCCTGCTGCAGCTTCTGGAAACCAGCCGTCTCGATGCCGGCCCCCTGCCCTTCCTGGGCGACGACGTCCTGGTCGCGCGGCGGCTTCGCCTTCCGGGACCGCGCCAGTGGGCGGCGTTCGAGCGGACCCTGCGGGATCTGGACCCCGCGTGGCTGGGGGTGCTCCAGCTCTTCACGGGTTACGCGGGGCGCACGGAGGACCCGGATTTCGACTTCGAGAAGCAGTTCCTGCATTTGCTGGGCGACGACTGGGTGGCGCTCACCGCGCGGGTTCCGGCGACGAACCTGCTCACGGCCGAGCTCCTGCTGCATGGCACCACCAACGCGACGCGCGTCCGCACCGGGTTGACCCAGATTCTCGCGCCCACCTATCTGGCGACCTTCGTGCCCCCGGACGATCCGGCCCCGAAACGCACGCTTCAGACCGTGGCCGGGCACCCGCTCGTTTCGGTGGAATGGCCGCCCATTCCCTGGATCGGGCCCGGCCAATACCATTTCGGTCAGCGGGGAGACTGGATCGCGGCCTCGGGGAGCCGCGCCCTGATCGAGTCGTTCCTGGCGGGCCCGCCAAATGTCGCGCGGCCCCTGCTGCAACGTCCCGGCGTTGAGGCGGCCATCGAGGCCGCGGGGGGGGCCGGGGGGGGCTGGTTCGTCTACGATCTGGAACGTGTCACGCTCCGGGAATGGTTCGAATCGGTGGCCCGTTCGCCGGAGCCCTCCGCGTCGCTGCAGCGCTGGGCGTCGTTGACCGAGCCCACCACCCGCGCCCTCGCCGCCGCCTTCGCGTGGCTCGATCTCCGCCTGCTGCCCCCGTTTGGCGGTGTCGAGCGTCATTTCCGGTTCCGCGTCACTTCCGGCGGCGCGACGCCCGAGGCCCTGCACTGGACCACGTTCCGGCCCAATTGAAGCCCGTTCCCTCCGTCTTTCCCCTTGTCAGATCCTCCCCGCCACGTTAGCGGAGAGGCGTTCTTTGAATCCTCGGTCCTGCCGCGGTCGGGAAAGGTCCTTTCGTCCCTTCCCGGGCCGGCACGGTCGAGACTCCAAGCTGCAAATCTCATTCCGACGAATGTACGGGAACCCCGTGAGAATCGGGGACGGTAGCGCCACTGTATCGGGCAACAGACCCCCATTGTGCCACTGGCTACGAAGCCGGGAAGGCGGGGGCGAGGTTCGAAGCCCCAAGTCAGGAGACCGGTTCGTTGGAACTCGTCCGTTCCGCAGGGTGCCATGGGTCCCTCGTTCCCCGGCGTATTCCACGTCCGGCGGGGCGCGGGGCGGCGGCCCGTGCGGGGCACTTCTCCGCCCAAGAGAAGGATGAGGCCAGACGGTCCCGGCCGGTCGCCGGGCCCTTCGGAGGATGCCTTCATTCCCGTCGCGCGTCGGTCGCGGGCCTTCGCTGTCCCGTCGTCGCTCTGGTCTCGCCCAACCCGCTCCGGCCTGGGCGCCGGGGCTTGTCCGCAGACCTGACCGATGAAGCATCCGAATCCCGTTCCCATCGTGGCGCGGCGAGGAAGGGCCACCGCCTTCCTTTCCCTGTCCTCCGCCCTGGTTTCGTTCACCCTCCCGGCTTCCGCCGCCGACTCGTTTTTCGGCGTGGAGGTCCTCCAGTACACCCCCGGCACGGGCGCCGCCGCCGGATATGATCGCACCGCCGCCGTCCTGGGTCCGCCCTCCCAGATCACGCCCGGGGAATTCGGCGGCCCCGTCGATCCCTTCAGCGCCCCGTGGCAGTCGGACCAGATCCTGTCGGTCGGCGCCGGCGGCTCCGTCACGATCCAGCTGGCCGGGGCGGTCCTCGACCTTCCCGGGAATCCCTTCGGCCTCGATTTCCAGATCTTCGGCGCCTCGGCCTTCGCCATCGTCAACGGGGACTTCACGGGTGGCGGCGTCACCGACGGCTCCCTGTTCGGGCAGAATAGCGGGCTGACCCAGGTCTCCGTGAGTCGCGACGGTCTCAGCTACTTCCTGCTCGATCCCGCCCTCGCCCCGGTCGTGGACGGCCTCTTTCCCACCGACGGCCAGGGTCTTGCCTCGCGCGCGGTCAACCCCGCGCTGCGCTCCGCGGATTTAGCCGATCGCGATCTGGCCGGCATCCGCGCGCTCTACGACGGCTCGGCCGGCGGCACCGGGTATGACCTCGCCTGGGCCCGCGATCCGGAGGGCCGCCCGGCCGGTCTCGAGGCCATCCGGTTCGTCCGCATCGACGTCCTGTCCGGCCGTTCGGAAATCGACGCCATCGCCGCGATTCCCGAACCGTCCTCGACGCTGTTGCTGGTGCTCGGCGGCGCCATGGTCCTCGCCCGAAACCCGCGCCGGGCAACGTCCCGTCCGTCGCTCCGATGAACGCGTCCGTCCTGACGATCCTGGCGCTGCTCCTGGCGCCGGGCGCTTGGGGCGCCAGTTGGCGCGAGGACTTCACGAGCGACCCCGCACGCCGCGGCTGGAGCGTCCACGGCGATGCCTCGTTGTTCTCCTGGAGCGCGTCCCGGGGACGGCTCGACGTGACCTGGGATTCCGCCCGGACGAATTCCTTCTTTCACCGTCCCCTGGGCACGGTGCTCGGCCGGGACGAATCCTTCCGGCTCGCCTTCGAGCTCCGGCTCGAGGAACTGCGCAGTCTGGTTCCCGCGGGCACGTTCCAGCTGGCGGTCGGGCTGCTCCGCCGCCGGGAAGCCTTCCAGACGAACTTCTTCCGCGGCGCCGGCGTCCATCCCCGCCTCGGGCCGAGGAACATCGTCGAGTTCGATTACTTCCCCGGGTCCACCGCGATCGCGCCGACATTCTCGGCCGTCGCGGTGGGCACGAACTACGTCCGTTGGTCGATGGTGAATCTCTATCCGCTGGAACTGACGCCGGGGGAGGAGTTCCAGGTGGAACTCGACTACGCCGCCGCCGGCAGCTCCCTGTCCCTGGCCGTCCGGCGCCGGGGCGAACCGTACGGCCAGGGCACGACCCGGATCTTCGGCGTGCCCGACGATTTCCGCGTCGATACGGTCTCCATCACGAGTTACAGCGGGGCGAATCAACCCCCCAATTACGGGGGGCAAATCCTGGCCCGCGGCTGGATCGACAACCTGGTCATGGAGTATCCGGATCCGGGGCTGCCGTCCCTCGAGTGGAGTCGTGCGAACGGCGGAGGGCCCGTGCTCGGATGTCGCGCGCTGGCAGGGTGGCAACCCACCCTGATGCAGTCCCATGATCTGCGCTCCTGGCACCCGCCGGCGGAGGCCTCCGCGGCGCACCCGGCCGGATGGCGCTGGAGCCCATCCACCACCGAACCCGCGGCGTATTATCGCCTCGAGTGGGACCGGCCATGACATGGCCTGAACACCAGACATCCCCCCGCACGGGGCGGGTGGTGGAAGCGGCGCCCGGCCGGCCGTGCTTCGGGCGGGACCGCCGCCGCGCGAGCCCGTGCGGGAGCGGCTTCACGCTGGTCGAGCTCCTGGTGGTGCTCGGCGTCCTCTCGATCCTGGCCAGCCTGCTTCTGCCCGCGCTCGTGGGGGCGAGGAACGGGGCGCGCTCGGCGGGGTGCGCCTCCAACCTGCGGCAGTTCGATTTCGCGGCGCAGTTGTACTGGGACGATCACGAGGGGGCGGCCTTCCGGTACCGGGTTGGAGTCACGAACGGCGGCGACCTGTACTGGTTCGGCTGGCTCGAGCGCGGTGCGGAGGGCGCGCGCCGCTTCGATCCCGTTCCAGGGGCGCTGTGGCCCTATCTGGCCGGACGCGGCGTCGAGGTCTGTCCGGCCCTCGACACGCGCGCGCCGGGATTCAAGCCCAAGGCGATGGGGGGTGCCTGCGGGTACGGCTACAGTCTCGCCCTGGCTGCTCCCCTCGACCAGCCGCCGATCCGAATCGCGGCCCTCGCACGCCCCTGCGAGGCCGCCGTGTTCGCGGACGCCGCGCAGGTCAACGATTTTCAGGCCCCCGCCTCGCCCGAGCATCCGTTGCTCGAGGAATTCTACTACCTCGACCGCCTGGAACCGACCGTGCACTTCCGTCACGTCGACCGGTGCAACGTGGCGTTCGTGGACGGCCACGTCGCGCGGCGCCGGTCGGTTCCCGGTTCCTACGACGCCCGGCTGCCCCGGGCCCGCGTCGGGCGACTGCCGGAGGAGGTCTTCCGCGTCCCTTGAAACCCGGGCGCGGTGCCCGTCCGCTTCCGGCCCGCCTCCCGCAGGCGGCCCTTGCGACCGGGCCGTCGCGGGCCCCGCGTCGCTGGCACGGTGCCGTTTCCGTCCGCCTCGTCCGGCGCGCTACTTCGTGCCGCGCGATTTGTCGAACGCCGCCTCGAGCGCGCTCCAACTGTCGGCGGCGGCGTTGAAGGTCGGCTTCGGCTTGGCGCCCTGCGGCGGGCGGGCACCGGGGCCGGGGCCGGAACGGGCTCCGCCCGGCGAGGTGCGCTGTTCCTTGGCGGCGCCGATCTGGGGATTGGCGCGCATGGACAGCGCGATGCGTTTCCGTTCGAGATCCACCTCGGTCACGGTGACCCGGACCTTCTGGGCCACCTTCACGACCTCCGCCGGATCCTTCACGAACCGGTCGGCAAGCTGGCTCACGTGAACGAGTCCGTCCTGGTGCACGCCGATGTCCACGAAGGCGCCGAACGCGGTCACGTTGGTGACGATTCCCGGCAGTTTCATGCCGGGTTTCAAATCCTCCATCTTCTCGACGCCCTCCTGGAACGCGAACAGCTCGAACTGCTGGCGGGGATCGCGTCCGGGACGGGCCAATTCGTCGACGATGTCCTTCAACGTGGGCAGGCCCACGCTGTCGGTGACGTATTTCTCGAGCTGGATCTTCGCGCGCAGGCCGGGGTCGCGCATCAGATCCTTCACGTCACAGCCGAGGTCGCGGGCCATGGCGTCCACGAGTTCGTAGCGCTCCGGGTGCACGGCGCTGCCGTCGAGGGGATGCTCGCCATCGCGGAGGCGCAGGAAACCGGCGCATTGCTCGAAGGCCTTGGGCCCCAGCCGGGGGACCTCGCGGAGGGCCTTGCGGGAGCGGAACGGGCCGTGCTCGTTGCGGTACGACACGATGTTCGCCGCCAGGGCCGGTCCGAGTCCGGAGACGTAGCTCAGCAACTGTTTGCTCGCCGTGTTCAGTTCCACCCCGACGCGGTTCACGCACGACACCACCACGTCATCCAACCCGCGCTTCAACGCGAATTCGTCGACGTCATGCTGGTACTGGCCCACGCCGATGGATTTGGGATCGAGTTTCACCAGCTCGGCCAGGGGATCCATGAGCCGGCGCCCGATGCTGACGGAACCGCGGACGGTGACGTCCTCCTTGGGGAATTCCTCGCGGGCCACCTCGCTCGCGGAATAGATGGAGGCGCCGCTTTCGTTGACCAGCACCACCGCAATGCTGGCCGGCAGTTTCAGGGCGCGGACGAACTGCTCGGTCTCGCGGCTGGCCGTGCCGTTCCCGATGGCGATGGCCTCGATGGAGTACTTCTGCACCAGCGCCCGCACCGTGTCGCCGGCCTCGCGGATCTGGTTCGCGCCGGCGGCGGTCGGGTAGACCACGTCGTGGTGGAGCAGCTTGCCCTGCCGATCCAGCACCACGGTCTTGCAGCCGGTGCGGTAGCCGGGATCGAGGGCAAGCACGTTCTTCTGTCCGAGCGCCGGAGCCAGCAGCAGTTCCCGCAGGTTGTCGGCAAACACCCGGATGGCCGTCGTGTCCGCGCGTTTCTTGGATTCGATGCGAACCTCGGCCTCGATGGAAAAACCGAGGAGCCGCTTGTACCCGTCCTCCACCGCCAGGCGCACCTGTTCTCCGGCGGGCTTGCCCGGTGCCTTCACGAACATCGGGACGAGCAATCCGATGGCCTCCTCCTCGGGCGGCGTGAGGCGCACCATCAGAATCCCTTCCGTCTCCCCCCGCCGGATCGCGAGCATCCGGTGGCTCGGGATCTTCTCCACCGGCTCCGACCAGTCGAAGTAGTCCTTGAACTTCGCGCCCTCGGTTTCCTTGCCGCTGATGACCTTCGAACGCACCGCGCCCGAGCTCCAGTAGAGGTCCCGGAGCTTCGCTCGCGCGAGCGCGTCCTCACTCACGTGCTCCGCGAGGATGTCCCGGGCTCCCGCCAACGCCGCCGCCACGTCGGCCACCTGTTTCTCGGCATTCACGAATTCGCCCGCGATGGTCAGGGGATCCAGGGACTCCTGCTCGTCGAAGATGCGGTTGGCCAGGGGTTCCAGGCCCGCCTCCCGCGCGATGGTGGCCCGCGTCCGCCGTTTCGGACGGTACGGCGCGTAGATGTCCTCGAGGGCCGACAAGGTGTCCGCCGCGCCGACCGAGGCCTTGAGGTCGTCCGTGAGCAAATTGCGCTCCGCCAGGGACTTCAGGATGGACTCCCGCCGGTCCTCGAGTTCGACCAGTTGCGCCATGCGATCCCGCACCGCGGTGATGGCCACTTCGTCCAGACTGCCCGTGGCTTCCTTTCGGTACCGGGCGATGAACGGCACCGTGGCTCCCTCCGCCAGCAACCGCGCCGTGGCGGCCACCTGTTGGGACGACACTTTCAGCTCCGAGGAGATCCGCGCGACAAAGGCTTCTTTCATTTCGAATGGGCCGCGCTGTCTACCGCCCCGGCCGAACGGCGCAAGTCCGGAAATCAACCACCCCCGTTGTGGGCACAGGGCGATTGACAAAGTCGATGGGAGCCCGCGACCGGCTCCCCGCCATAGCGTCTGCGCGACGGCGGGCCGGGTCGCGGGGAGATCGAAGCAGGCGAATCGAGAGGCGAAGCCTGCGACTCGGCAGTCGCCGGCCCCACCTCGCAGTTCCACGCAGGACTTTGTCAACGGCCCTGGTTGTTGGCGGCAGAAAGCCCGGCTCGGTGCCGGGGCCCGGGAACGGGGAGTGGGCGGGTCCCTTTCGTTTCTTGCCGCCCCCCGGCATTTCCCGCTTCATTCGGGTTCCCGGTGTTCCGGGCACGTCATGAAGGTTTCCCGATCCTTTCGCTCCATTCCCATTCTTGTCGCCGCGCTGGCCCTGGTCGGCACGTCCGTTTCCGCCGCCTCCCGCGGCAGCCACGGCTCGAACTCCTCCCAGTTCCATGGTTGGAGCGGAGCCATTCTGCTTGAATCCCGCGACGCCGTTCCCAAGGCCGTCGTGGTCCCGGGCGTCGGCGGGCGGGTCCTCTCCTACGGTCTGCGCGGGGAGAACATCCTCTGGGTCAACCCGGAAGCCGCCGGAAAGACCTTCACGGAGGCGGGAACGGAGTTCGAGCCCGGCGGTTTTCATTGCGATCTCGGTCCGGAATCCGCCCTGTTCCCGGCCCATCCGGCCCTGACCATCGGGCCGTGGGACCATTCGATCCGTAAAACCTACCACGTGACCCTCCGAGCCCCCGAGGACAAGACCATCGGCGTCGAACTCGAACGCGAGGTCATGTTCGATCCGCGCTCGGGCGAACTCGGTTTCATTCATCGTCTCGAAAACCGCAAGGAACGCGATGCAGCCCACACGTTCTGGCATCGCATCGCCTGTCGTCCCGGCGGTTTCGTCCTCGTGCCCGTGAACAAGAAGAGCCGCTTCGCCGCGGGCTGGGCGGTTCGTCGACCCGACTCCGGCAAGGGCGCCTACGACGGCACCCGCCCCGAGGTGCCCGGGGTCCGCGTCCTGGAGGGCGTGCTGGTTGCCCGGACCGGATCGGGCGCCGCCAAGATCGGCCTCGACAGCGACGCGCAATGGGTCGCCTACGCGCTCGACCGCACGCTCTTCATCGTTCATTACCCGATTTACTCCAGCGCCACCTATTCCGACGGCGGCAACAGCGTCACGGTGGACTGGGACGAGCGCCGGACGGAGCTTCAGCCCCTGAGCGCCGAGGCGCGGGTGCGGTCGCGCAAGAAGACGGATTTCCCCCTCAAATGGTCCCTGATCGAGCTCGCCGCGCCGGTGACCACGCATGAGGAGGCCCGGGCGCTGGCCGAGAAGGTGCCCGGTTCGCCCTTCCAGTGAGCCGGACCCGGCATGACCCCTGACGCTCCGCCGCCCCTGCTTCCGCCCATCCTGGGTGCACCCGCACCCCTGCCCGCGGCGGCGGCGGACGTGCCCGCCGGGGCCCCGCGGGCCGCGGTTTGGAGGAGCATCCTGGGGCTCGTCCTGTTGGGGTCCTACGTCGCCCTGCCGGCCCTGCTCGGCAATGACCCGCCCGCCGATGGCAAGGCTCTCCTGCCCGACACCGTGGGACGCCTGCTGGTGGTGTGCGGAACCGAACTCGCCCTCTTCACCCTCGCGTTTGGCGTCGCCTTGTGGCTCGGTCGCCTGCCGCGGGCCCATCTGCTCCTGCGCTGGCCCCGCACCGGGTGGCTCTGGCCCCGGGCCCTCGGCTGGTCCGTCGCCCTCCGCCTGAGCGTCGGGCTGGTCCTCGGCGCCGCCTTGGTCGGCTGGCAGGTATACTCGGGCGAATCCCTCCGTAACCTCGACCAACTCCGGCCCAAGGTCGAGGCGATGGTCAGCGTCGATGCCCTGCGGGATCCGGTCTACCTGCTGCTCTCCGTCACTCTGGTCAGCTTCGTCCTCGCCGGGCTGCGCGAGGAATTGTGGCGCGCCGCGATGATGGGGTTCCTCGGCGAATCGTTCCCGCGCGTCTTCGGCGGGCGCTTCGGCCCCTGGCTGGCCATCGTCCCCGTCGCCGTGCTCTTCGGCCTCGCCCACATTCCGCAGGGCTGGATGGGCGTCGCCGCCACCGGCATCCTCGGCCTCGGCCTGGGCGCGATCATGCGGTTCCACCGTTCCGTCTGGGACGCCGTCCTGGCCCACGGCTTCTTCAACGCCACCACGTTCGCCCTGTTGCCGTTCATCGGCGAGTACCTGTCCCGCGCCCAGGCCCAGTGAGAGTGAGGGAGGATCGGCCCGCGGCAATAACCTCGACCGGTTCGACATCCTCCTCCAAACCCTCACCCATGCGGACGCCCTCGTCCCCCGCCCATATCGTCATCATCATCGTCATCTCCCAGCCATGAATCCGTCCACGTCCGCCACCCGACGTCGTTTCCTCCGGACCAGCGCCACGCTTGCCGCGCTGGCCATCGCGCCCCGTCCCGGGACGCTTCTTCGGGCGGCCGAACCGGACCTCGCCGTACCGTCCGGACGCCTGCACCGCCTCGGCACCGGCGCCAACGTCTGCCGCTGGTTCCGGTTTCCGCGCGCGGAGGACGATCGGCACTTCGGCGGGTACATCCCGGAGTCCGAGGCCCGGTTCATGGCGCGCATCGGGCTGCGGCACGTCCGGCTGTGCGTCGCCCCGAAGATCATCATGGACCCCGCCACCGGCGCGGTGCGCGAGGATCGTGCCCGACACGTCGAGGCGGCTCTGCGCCGGTTTCACGAGGCCGGGCTGCTGGTGATCGTCAACCTGCACAACGAGGATCGCGCCGCGGAACTCGACCCGGCGTGGCAGGATGCCTTCGCGCGGTTCTGGGCCGCCTTCGCCTCCCGGCTGTCCCGGTTCGATCCCGAGCTCACCCTGCTGGAGATCGTCAACGAACCCGTGTTCGACCGGCGCGAGGAGGAATGGAACGTCCTCAACGCGCGCCTCGCCGGCGTCATTCGGGAGAACGCGCCCCGGCACACCCTCGTCACCTCCGGCCCCAACTGGGGCGGCATCGACGGCCTTCGGAAGCTCAAGCTCCTGGCCGACCGCAATGTCGTCTACTCGTTCCATTGCTACGACCCCTTCCCGTTCACCCACCAGGGCGCCACCTGGTCCAGCGAGGCCGTGAAACCCCTGCGCGGCGTGCCCTATCCTTCGAGCCCGGACGCCGTGGCCCCCCTCCTGCCCGGGCTCGAGGCCCATCCGGACGCGAAGGCCATGGTCGAGAAGTACGGTCGGGAACAGTGGAACAAGGAACGCATCGCCGCACGCTTCCGCCAGATCATCGACTGGGGCGCCCAACACCAGGTGCCGCTCTATTGCGGCGAATTCGGGGTCTTCCCGCCCCACGCCAAACCCGAGCACCGCGCCCATTGGTTCCGCGACTTCGGCCAGGTCCTCGCCGAGAACCGCATCGGCTGGGGCGTCTGGGGCTGGGATGAAGGCTTCGGCCTGAACCGCCGCCTCAAGGAGGGCCAACCCGTCATCGACCCGGTGGTGGCCGGCGCGCTCGGACTCGAGCCGTCCCGACCATGCGGTTCCTGGCCCTCGCGTTCCTGGCCCTCGCCCTGGCCGCCCTCGCCTTCCCCGCCGCGCGGGCCGCCGAGACCGCGGAGGGCGTCGCACCCATTCCCGAATCCCTGCGGGCCGAGTTCCGGCTCGCCCCGTTCTACCAGCGCCACCTCCTCGTCGGCGCCCTGCCCGTCGTCGGTTCCAGCCACCTCTCCGACGCCGCCCTCCGTGAGGCCGCCTGGATCATCCGCCGCATGCTCGACGGACGAGACGACCTGCTGGCCGCGATGGCCGCGAATCGCACCCGCGTCGCCATCATGGCCTGGAACGAGTTCACCACCGACATCCCCGAGCACGCCCACCTCCAGCCCCGCGTCTACTGGGATCGCCGCGCCCGGGGCCTCGGGGCCACCCCAACCGCCCCGGCCGTCTCCGGCGCCGAGGAAAACCTGCTCGATTACCCCGGCGATCCGTATCCCACCGAGAACATCCTGATCCATGAGTTCGCCCATGCCATCCATGCGATGGGCCTGAGCCGGACCGATCCCACCTTCGACCCGCGCCTGGCTGCCGCCTTTCAGGAAGCCACCCGGCGCGGGCTCTGGAAGGGCACCTACGCCGCCACCAACCACGAGGAGTACTGGGCCGAGATCGTCCAGTCCTGGTTCGACGACAACCGCGAGAACGACTCCCTCCACAACCACGTCGATACCCGCGCCGAACTGGTCGACTACGATCCTGCCGGTGCCGCGCTGTGCCGCGAGGTCTTCGGCGACCGCCCGTGGCGCTATCTCAAACCCCATCTCCGGCCTGCCGCCGACCGGGCCCATCTCGCCGGGTTCGATCCCGCGGCATCCCCGCGGTTCCGGTGGCGCGACGAATCCATTCCCGACCACCCGCGCGTTCTCATCCAGACCGCGCTTGGCGATCTGGAACTCGAGATCGACGCCCGGGCCGCCCCGCGCTCCGCCACGAACTTCCTGCGTTACGTCCACCAGGGATTCTATGCCGACGGCCAGTTCTTCCGCGTCGTCCGGCCCGACAACCAGCCCACCAACGACGTCCGGATCGCCGTCGTCCAGGCCCGGGCCAATCCCGCGCGCACGAACGAGTTCCCCGCCCCCATCCTGCTGGAGCGGACCCGCGACACCGGCCTCCGCCATCGGGCCGGCACGATCTCCATGGCCCGGCGCGAGGCGGACACCGCCCAGGACCATTTCTTCATCTGCCTCGAGGACCAGCCCGAACTCGACTTCGGCGGGCGCCGCAACCCGGACGGCCAGGGCTTCGCCGCCTTCGGACGGATCGTGAAGGGCATGGACCTCGTCCGTCGCATCCACGCCCTTCCCGCCGACGGGCAGCACCTCGTCGCGCCCGTCCGCATCCAGCGCGCCATCCGCCTCAACTAGCCCGCCCCTCGGAACCTCGACCTTGTCCCCTTGGAACTTTGACCTTGGCTCCTTGGAACTTTGACCTTGGCTCCTTGGAACTTTGACCTTGGCTCCTTGGAACTTTGACCTTGTCCCCTTGGAGCTTTGACCTTGTCCCCTTGGAACTTTGACCTTGTCCCCTTGGAACTTTGAACTTGTCCCCTTGGAACTTTGAACTTGTCCCCTTGGAGCTTTAAACCCCTGCCATTCCCCTTGCCCCGTCCCGGTCATCCCCCGAATCCTCCCCGCATGTCCGACCGGTTGGTCACCGACGTCCTGAACAAGCCCGATGCCCAGCTGGAGCGTACCCTGCGACCCTCGCTCTTCTCCGACTTCACCGGGCAGGCGACGGTCAAGGAACGGCTGGAGATCGCCGTCGAGGCCGCGCGTCGGCGCAAGGACC
>CAZSOV010000146.1:0-18526 GCA_964608505.1 uncultured Verrucomicrobiota bacterium | reverse complement strand
TCCCTCCGACGGCATGGTCGTGACTTTCCGATTGCGGGCCGCTGGCTTCGCCTGCCGAATGGGTGCCCGGAATTCACGCCATGCCGCGCCTCCGTATTCCTCTCGTCCTCCTAATTCTGCTCGGGCTCGCGCTCGCGGGCCCCGGTTGCTCGGTTCGCCGCCTCGCCATCAACAAGGTGGCCGACGCCCTGTCCGGCGGGGGCACGACGTTCACGTCCGACGACGATCCCGAACTGGTGCGGGACGCCCTGCCGTTCAGCCTGAAGCTCGTCGAGACCCTGATCACGGAGACGCCCCGCCATCGGGGCCTGCTCCTAACCGCCGCCAGCGGCTTCACCCAGTACGGATATGCGTTCGTCCAGCAGGACGCCGACCGCGCGGAGGCCACCGATTTCGCCGCCGCCGAGGGCGCCCGCTCCCGCGTCAAGCGCCTCTACCTTCGGGCCCGAAACTACGGGCTCCGCGGGTTGGAAGCGGCCCATCCCGGCCTGACGAACGCCCTGCTCTCCGCCCCCCGCGCCGCGCTGGCATCCACGGTCAAGGCCGACGTCCCGTTCCTGTACTGGACGGCCGCCGCCTGGGGCGCCGCGATCTCGGTGGGCAAGGACGACGCGGGGCTGGTTGCCGACATCCCCCAGATGGAAGCGCTGATCGACCGCGCCCTCGAACTCGACGAGGCCTGGGGTGACGGATCGATCCATGCCTTCCTGATCACCTACGAAATGAGCCGCCAGGGAGGCCAGGGCGACCCGGCGCGACGGGCCCGGGCCCATTTCGAGCGCGCCCTCCAACTCGCCCGCGGCCGCCTGGCCGCACCCTATGTCGCCCTCGCCGAGTCCGTCTGCGTCGAGCAACAGAAAGCCTCCGAGTTCCGCGAACTCCTCCAACAGGCACTTGCCGTGGATGCGGACGCCCACCCCGACTTCCGCCTGGCCAACACGGTCCTGCAACGGCGCGCCCGCTGGCTCCTGGACCGTCAGGAGGACCTTTTTCTGGCGCCGCCTCCCCCTGCTGGGAGCACGGGTGCCCCCGGGAAGTGAAGTGAATTTGCAGCGCCTGATTTCCCTCCTATCTACCCGATCACAATGAATTCGTCCGTCCTCCCGAACCTCGTCCGTCGCACTTGGATCCTGCTCGTCCTGGCCCTCGCCATGGCCTGGCCAGCGCGACTCGACGCCGCGGCCAAGCTCAAGCTCGGAACCCTTGCCCCCGTCGGCACCTCCTACCACAAGTCGCTCATGGCCATGGCCGAGACCTGGCGCAAGGCCTCCGCCGGCGCCGCGGACCTCAACCTCTTCGCGGGCGGCAAGCTTGGCGGCGAGGCCGAAATGGTTGGCCTCATGAAGGTCAATGCCCTCCAGGCCGCCCTCCTGACCGCCGTCGGCCTTGCCGAGATCGAACCGGGGGTCGCCGGCCTCCAGAACATCCCCATGGGTTTCCGCTCCCTCGACGAGGTCGACTACGTCGGCGAGAAACTCCGTCCGCTCCTCGAGGAGCGCCTCCGCAGCAAGGGATTCGTCGTCCTCTTCTGGTCCGACGCCGGCTGGGTCCGCATCTTCGCCAACAAATCCGTCAACCGCCCGCCCGACCTCCAGAAGCTCAAGCTCTTCACCTGGTCCGGCAACCCGGACCAGGTCGAGATCTACAAGTCCGCCGGATTCGACGCCGTGCCGCTCGAGACGGCCGACATCGTGCCTTCGCTCCAGACCAAGCTCATCGATGCCGTCGCCGTTCCGCCCGTCTTCGCCATGGTCAGCCAGATCTACAGCCGCGCCCCGCACATGCTGGAAATCAACTGGGGCCCCCTGGTGGGCGCGCTCGTCATCCGCAAGGAAAACTGGGACGCCCTGCCCGCCGCGACCCGCGAGGCGCTTCAGGTGTCGGCCACCGCCGCCGGCAAGGAGATCCGGACCGCCGGCCGCAAGGAAATGGACGACTCCGTCGCCGCCATGGCCAAACGCGGGCTCAAGGTCACCAAACCCGTTCCCGAGGTCGAAGCCGAATGGCGTACCCTCGCGGAATCCGTCTACCCCAAGATCCGCGGCAAGCTGGTGCCCGCCGACATCTTCGACCAGGCCCTCAAACTCATCGCGGAGTACCGCGCCGCGCATCCCGCCCGGCCTTGACGGGCCACCCTCCCGGCCCCACGACGCGTCCCGTCCGGCACCCCGCCCCGGACTTCCCGCCGGCGCCCGGTACCTCCTCGTTTCATGAACCCGGAAATCCCCGTCGCCGAACCGGCGCAACTTCCGAACTGGCTCAAGGGCCTGCGGCAGGCCGAGAACCTGGTCGTGGTGTTCGCGCTCGCCGCGATGACGCTGCTTCCGGTGTGCGAGATCGTCCTTCGCAAGTTCTTCAACACCGCCATCCCCGCCTCCGCCACCCTCGTCCAGCACCTCGTCCTCGTGGTCGGCATGCTCGGCGGAGCTCTCGCCGCCCGCGAGAACCGGCTGCTGGCCCTCTCCGCGGCCTCGCAATGGTTCAAGGGCGGCCTGCTCGCCGTGGCCCGCATCGTCAGCCACGCCTTCGCGTCCGCGATGAGCGTCGTGCTCGCCTGGGCCAGCTGGCAGTTCGTCGCCTCCCAACGTTCCCTCGGTAAAATCCTCGCCTACGGCGTGCCCGTCTGGACCGTCCAGTTCCTGCTCGTCATCGGCTTCGCCGTGATCGGCGTCCGCCTCGTGCGCCATGCGGCGCCGGCCTGGAAAGGCCGCCTCGTTACCCTGGCCCTCGCCTCGGGCATTCTCGCCGTGGCCTGGTGGGCACCCGTCGCCCCCGAGAATCTGCGCTGGCCCGGCATGATCCTCCTGCTGGTCTCGGTGCTGCTTGGGGCGCCGGTATTCACCGCCCTCGGCGGTGCCGCGATGATCCTGCTCTGGACCGCCGGCGAACCGATCTCGCCCGTCCCCCTCAAGCACTACCAACTCACGGTCAACGCCACGCTTCCCAGCATCCCGTTGTTCACGCTGGCCGGCTATTTCCTCGCCGAAAGCGGCGCCGCCAAACGCCTTGTCCGCCTTTTCCAGGCGCTTTTCGGCTCCCTGCGCGGCGGCCCCGCCATCGTCACCGCCCTGGTCTGCGCCTTCTTCACGTCGTTCACCGGCGCCTCCGGGGCCACCATTCTCGCCCTGGGCGGCGTGCTGATGCCCGTCCTGCTCGCCGCCCGCTACTCCGAGCGCTCCGCCATCGGTCTCCTCACCGGGGCCGGCTCCCTCGGCATGCTCTTCCCACCCTGCCTCCCCCCGATCCTCTACGCCATCATCGCGAGCAGCGGCGGCCAGGCCAGCATCAGCATCGAGGACATGTTCAAGGGCGGCTTCATCCCCGGCCTCATCCTCGTCGCCATGACCGCCTGGTGGGGCGTCCGCGCCGGCCCCCGCCGCGAGGCCGGCCCCCGTCCCCCTCTCGATTTCGCAGAGATCCGCGCCGCCGCGTGGGATTCCAAATGGGAACTCCTCGTCCCCGTCGTCGCCATCACCGCGCTCTTCTCCGGCTTTGCCACTCCCGTCGAAGCCGCCGCCCTCACCGCCTTCTACACGTTCGTCGTCGACGTCTTCATCCAGCGTGACCTCCGGCTTTTCAAGGACGTGCCGCGCGTCATGACCGAATGCGGCCTGCTCGTCGGAGGCGTCCTCCTGATTCTCGGCGTCGCCCTCGGCTTCACCCATTACCTCATCGACGCCCAGATTCCCGATCAGGCCGTCGCCTGGGCCACCGGCACCATCAAGTCCAAGTTCGTCTTCCTGCTCGTCCTCAACCTCGTCCTCCTCGTCATCGGCGGCCTCGTCGAGATTTACGCCGCCATCGTCGTCGTCGTGCCCCTGCTCATCCCCCTCGGTGAGGCCTACGGCATTGATCCCATCCATCTGGGCATCATCTTCCTCCTCAACATGGAGCTCGGCTTCCTCGCCCCGCCCGTCGGACTCAACCTCCTGCTCGCGTCCTACCGCTTCGACAAGTCCATCGCCGAGGTCACTCGCGCCTCCCTGCCCATGCTCGCCGTGATGATCATCGGCGTCCTCCTCATCACCTACGTCCCCGCCCTCACCACCTGGCTGCCGAACCTCGGACGCTGACCCCTCCCCGTCAGGGCGCCAGCAGCCCCGCTCGATGTCCGTCCCAGAGGGACGAGGGACGGTAGCCGGCGGCAACGCCCGCGCGGCGCGGATTCGGCCACCGGATGCGGTCCGAAATACGACTCCCGCCCCGGAGGTGGCGGGGGAGATGGTTTTCCCACCCGGCACGCGACGCACCCCGCGCTGAACGCCGGACCGTGGACCACGGTTCCCGCGCCCCTGCCGGGGCGTCTCCGCCATTTGCCCGTAGAACCGGCGGTTGCGCCCACGCCGCGTGGGCTTGCGGCCAGCTACCTTCCGTTGTCCCTCCGGGACCGAAGCACTTCCGGAAGTCGCTTCCCTCCAGGTACCGCGATGAGTGGCGGCTCCGCGGATCGAGGAATCCAGCGGAGCGACCCGGCCTCACGGCCCGCCCACCGCAGGCCTGCGGTGGGTCCGACGGAGCAACTCTCCACGACCTAGCCAGGACTGATTCCGCCACCGAGGACGTCGAGGAACCGATTCCGCTCCCCCGATCACGGCGCCAGCAGCGCCGCTCGATAGTACCGTTGCGCCCCTCCGAGACCCGCCGGATCGACGTAAAGGTGGACACCCCCTGGGTGCACCAGGTTCGTCGCCACGTTCCACACGTCACCACCGCCCACCGCGTCGGCATACTCGATGCGGAACCGGTCTCCCGCCTCCCCGGCAATCGTCATACCCGGGAAGAGGCGAACGTCGCCGAAGAAGCGCACCACCGCGGCCTGACTCGTGACGTTCCCGGCGCTATTACTCACCTCAACGGAGTACCGTCCCGCATTTCCCGCCGTGATATCGGCGAATTCCAGCCGGGCGCCGGTGGCCCCGGGAATGTCCACCCCGTTGAACTGCCACTGGTAGGCCAAGTCCGATCCCTGGGCGACGACCTCCAGGACCACTCCATCCCCGCTCGCGACCAGTGCGCCAGACGGTTGTGTGGTGATAACCGGCCCCGTCGGCGGCGATCGCGGGCTCAAGGTCAACCGGACACTCGAAAGCGTCCTCGCCGGATCCCGCAGCAGGGCCCGCGCCTGGAGAACCGCTTCACCCGTTTGTGCGGCAGGCACCCGGACCTGAACCGCAAAACCCGCCCCGCTCGCTGGGAACCCGGTAAACCAACCCCACTCCAGCGTGCCCACCTGGTTGGCATTCGGCTTGATCTGGGCGGTTGCCGTATCGGACACGTAGGACCACCCCGCCGGCAGGTCCAACTCCCACCCGAATGCGGTCAGGCTGCCGACGTAACTCGCGTTCAAGGTCAACGTCACCTCGTTCCCCGCCACATAGCCGTTGGCCGCCGACTCCAGCGCGGCCTGTTCGGACGCAGCCGCCATCAAACCCAGATTCCTTCGACCGCCCTCCCGAGCTCCGCTCGAGGCCACCCCAGACCCGGTCGCCGGCCCGGCTTCGTAGCCATCCTCGGTCCCGTTCCTGGCGTGATACTCCCCGGTACGCTGATTGTTCGCCGAGTAATTGAACAGGGAAGCCACCCGCAGCACCTCCGACAAGCTGAGTTTCCAATCGCGATTGGTATCGGCCGAGTGGTTTCGTCCGTTACGCGAACCGGGTCCCTCTCCAAACCCGTCCTCGGACCCCGCCTGCACATGATACTCTCCAGTCCGATTGCCTCCCGCGCTGAAATTGAACAGGCCGGCCACCCGCAGGACCTCGCTCAAACTGAATCGCCAATCCCGACTGATGTCCGCGGAATGGAAGGGCGCCAACGCCTCCAGCACGAGAGGATCGGGTTCCATCACGCCACGGAGCTCCGGACCGCCCCTCCTGAACAGCGGCATCCCGCTGAGGGACTTCGGCCCGGAATCCCCCGCCGGGACCCCCAGACTGACGACGAATTCGGACCCGCTCGCGGGGAATCCCGAAAACCAGCCCCACTCCAGGAGCCCCTGCCCCTCCGTCCCTGGCTTGATCTGTGCGGTGCCAGTGTCGGAGAGGTACCGCCAGCCCGGCGGCAACTGCAATTGCAGCCCAAGAGCGGTCAACCCACCATCGTGCGTGAAGGCCACCCCCACGGTCGCCGTCTCCCCGGGCGAGTAGCCGGGGCTCGTCAGGCGGACGACGAGGCTTGGGTCCACGGTGGGCCCGCGGACGGAAACCGTCACGGTGGCCGACGTCGTCAGGCCTGAATCATCCTTCGCCACGGCGGTAAACACATGCTGCCCACCCCCCAGCCCATTCACCCGCCAACTGAAGGGCGCGGCAGTGTCCACCCCGAGCACGGTGCCTCCCTGCCGGAACTCGACCTCCACGACGCGACCGTCCGCATCCACGGCGACCGCCTCCAGCGTGATCGAGGCGGGAGCCACCAAGTTGTCCCCGACCGATCGAAAGCTCTGAATGACGGGTGGCGTGGGTTTCGGTCCCTCGAGGACCTCGAGAATGGAAATCCCGGACGCTCCGTCCGCCACGTACACATGGGGTTCCACGACCGCCAATCCCAGCGCGGAACCGCGCGTCTCGAAGCCCCCGACTCGGCGACCCGTCCAAACCCCTCCATCGTCCTCCTCCAGCTCGAAGACCTCCACGCCATAGTCCTTGACCGAGACATAGGCCAGGCCGTCCGACACCACGATTCCGGAGATGGGTCCGGTCGCGGTAAGACTACCCACCGCCTGAAGGGGAACCATGGTGATGTCCAGAATCACGCAGACACCGGAACTGGTCCCGACAAACGCCAGATCACCGTCGGAGTAGATGGCAGTACCCCCAAGTTGAGATCGCCTGCCGAAGAGACTCAGCGCGTTTGGCTTCGCCGCATCGAGAACGACCACGTTCGATTTGGTTAGCAGGCAGACGACATCCCCCACCACGTTGACCGCCACGCCCTGCTCGCCGTCCCGGTCGCGGATGGATCCGTAGATGTCGACGCTGACGATGTTGGCAGCGTCCTCAATCCCGACCACTCTCAACTGATAGTCTGTAGACCGACTGGTACTAAGACTTTCCGTGGCAAGAAACGCATGACCCCCATCTATTGCGACATCGACTCCCCTGACAAAATCGACCGCACCCCAGGTATCGAGCTGGGCAGCGGAGGCGGGAAAGGAGATATCAAAGGTCCGCAGTGTGGGAGAACCAAGCGTGGTTGGCGCCGAGTCCGTCACGACCGCGGTCCTACCGGAAACCGCCACCGCCCGGACATCCACCATTCCCGGCGAACTGACCGCCGGCAGGAGACGCGGAGCGGTGGGTGTCTGAACATTCGCGATGACGAATCCTCCGGTCCCGGCCGCGATATAGGCATGCCCATTGGTCACCGCGAGCTTGTAGGCGGTGCTCCGACTCGGGAGCGTGAGATAGCCCCGCTCTTGAATCTCGAGGCCCGCCCCGGATGCAAGAGCCCCACAACCGACCGCCACGGATACGGCAATCCACTGTCGGATGGCCACGAAGACCGCGAGCTTGTTCTGCTTGTTCATAATCATTGCACTTGTCTGTGTCGCCTCGTCGGATTGTTCGGTGGAAATGCATCCGCTGATCCTTGCCGGCTCGTTGGCCCAGCCCCATAACCGTCCTCCGTCCCCTGCCGCGGCTGGTATTCCCCGGTCCTTTGGTTGTTGGCCGCGTAGTTGTACAGGGACACCACGCGCATGAGTTCCAGCAGACTGATTCGCCAGTCTCCGTTCTGGTCCGCCGAATGACGGGGGCCGTTGCGGTCGCCCGGACCCGGGTCGAAGCCGTCCACGCTGGCGGCATTCCGATGGAGTTCTCCCGTCCGCTGGTTGCCAGCCGAGAAGTTGTACAGGGACACGACCCGAAGCAGCTCGCCCAGGCTGAACCTCCAGTCCCGGTTGGTGTCAGCCGAATGGAACGGGTTGAACGCCGGGATCTCCAGCGGGTCGGGTTGGGCCTGGGCGCGGATTTCCGGGCCGCCCCGGCGTGCGATCATCAGTCCCTGGATGGTCCCGGGTCCGGTTTCCCCGGCTGGCACACGCAGGTTCACCGAGAACTCGGCCGGGGAGCTCGGGAAGCCCGTGAACCATCCCCACTCGAGAACTCCCTGCTGTCCCTGGGATGGTTTGATCGCGGCCAGGCTGGTGTCCGAGGCATACGCCCAGCCCGGGGGGAGTCTCAGCTCATACCCCAGAGCGGTCAGGCCTCCGGGATGGATGAGCCTCACCTCCACCGTTGCTCCGCCGCCGGGAACATGGCCGCTGGACCGGTGTTCCGCCTCGATGGCAGCCGTCGGGATGTCCTCCACCGAGATCGACAGGGCCCGCGAACCGGTTCCACCGGAATTGCTGGCCGTAATCGTGGCCGCGAAATTGCCGGGCGAACCGGGCACCCCGGTGATCCACCCGGTCACTGGGTTTAGCGTCAGACCCGGCGGCAGACCCGTGGCACCGAAGGCCGTTGGTCCGTTGGACGCCGTGATTTGGTAGGCAAAGGCCTGCCCCCGGGTCCCACGCGCCTCGGAGGGACTGGTGATGGCCGGGAGTGGAACCGGGCCGACGCCGCCCTCGGCGATCTGCATGGAGAAGGAGTCAAAATAGTTGCCGAGATCGGTGATGCGGACTGCCTCCTCTCCCAGAGTGACGGCTTGTCCATAGAGCCAGATCTCCATGGGATTCTCCGTGTCGAGTTCCCAGGAGGCGATCGAGACTGTGGCCAGGATGTTCGTGGCTCCCGTGGGCCCCAGAGCTCCCAACCACAGGTCGCGGGTGCTCGCTGTGTAACCGATTAGGAGCGTCTCCGTGCTTCTGGCCGGGTGGAAGTCGAGGTCGTCCCCCGTCCCGGTGCGCAACTCGAACTCGAGCCCGTCTCCGAAGTCCATTCTGCCCAGGCCCAGGTAGACGTAATCCCCAAGGCCGCCTGGTCGCGTCGAGTCGACTTCAATTCCCAATTCGATCTCGAACTGCTCATCGACCGCGGTGGCTCGCGTGCTCATGACCACCTTCGCGCGGACGGTCCAGTCACGCTCCACCGGACCGGCCTGAAGCAGCCAGGGTCTGGCCACGTAATGGAAGCCGTCGAGCGCGCCGGAAAACGCATAGGTGAGACCGGCGCGGGCCGTGGAGTCGAGCAACAGGGAGCCCACGCTTTCGTCACCCTCCGCCTCGCCCCATCGCGCGGGATCCAATCCGTGGCCCGGGGCGCCTGCCTGGTACGTGAATTCGTCCGTGGCCGAGTTCGGTTCTCCGGAGAACTCCGGGTTCGCGTTCCGCCCGGGCACCCAGGCCAACCCGTCCGCGGAGGACGCGAGAAAGCGGCGCCCCTCGTCGGCCGCGAGGAAACGACCCGTCTCGAGGATGGCGATCTCGACGAGATCCACGCCGCTTGCGCCATCGAGTTCGACGATCCGCCAGGAATTACCGCGGTCCCGGGACACCACCACACGCCCGCGGTCGGCTCCGGCCACGATGGTGCTGTCGCTGGCAGCGATCCCAAACAGTCGAACATCGGGAATGGTCGATGTACGCCAAAGCTCCTCCCCGATTCGCAAGGAATAGACCTGCCCCGAGAACAGCGCGCGGTCGTAAATCTCCCGTTCTCCCGCGGGCGTGATCTCCACCAGCTCGCCGTGATCATCGAATCCGTAGAAGGGATCGAAGAACTGGGTCTTCGCGAGATCCGCCCGTCGCGTCACCGAGACCCAGAGCACCTGGTTGGTCAGGGCAATCCCGCCGCCGTAGTACGAGACCGTCGGCATCGCGGGTCCCTCGCTCGACAACTCGAGGGCCGTGGTCGACCTCCCTCCCTCGGTCGCCATCTCGACGGAAGCCTCGTGTCTTGGCTGCCCGAAATTGGGCCAGAATCCGACCTCCACGGGTCCCGATCTCAGGACTGCCGAAAGGCCCCCGCTTTCGGCTCTTCGCTCCATCCGAACCGCGGCGGTTGTTGACGCTCCGTCGAGTCCGGATCCGAACGCCAAGATCCAGAGCACGACTCTCCAACCGGAAAACCCGCCGCGCCGAACCGGCTCATCCGACATGGATTCACCCTCGCCTCCGCGGGACAGGGAGGGGGTCGCCCCGACGACGGCGGTGCGCGGGGTTCGGTGACTCGGGAGAACTGCCATGTCGGAATACGGGCCCATTCGTCGGATCGGACGGTTGTCATTACCTCCCTTCCACTCGTCCCGAGCAAGGGTCCCATCTTCCCGGATTTGCTGGGGCGTCCCGGACCGGGATTCGAACGCAGGGCGTGGCGAACTCATTCCTCGGGAGGACGGCTCCTTCGGACCGGCGGAACGAGAGGTGATCGCGGCGACTCGGCAGTCGCCGGCCCCGCAGCACCGTTCGCTCGACAAGAGGTGCGCATCTCGGCTACCGATGGCTTCCTCATCAGCAAGGCCATGGACCGAGTGTTGTCCGTTGGCCGGACTCATTCGCCCGGGTGAACGCATCCTCCTGACGCCGTGGAATCATCGACGCCCAACGCCGCGAGGCCCCGGTTGGCGCGGTCCCGCGCCCCGCTGCTGGCCTTTGGGGTGCTGGTCATGGGGTTGCTGATGACGACGGCGGTGGTGCTCGACATGCGACGGGCCTGCCGGGAGCAGGACCAGCAGCGGTTCTCGGCCGAGGTCCGACGCCGGTGGGAGGCGCTGGAGACGCTCATCGAGAAGCATGAGGGGTTCCTGCGGTCGTTGCAGGACTTCGTCGCGATGAACCTGGAAGCGAGTCCGACGGAATTCACCGACCGCTGGGAGGCCCGTCTTCGATCCAGCAGTCTGCGACTCAACTTCCCGGGCCTGGCCGAGGTCGGCTTCGGGCGCGTGGTGGGTGTTCAAGACCCGCCCAAGGTCCGGGACGACGGTCGGATCAACCAGAGTACCTATCTGGAGAATGGCAGGATCCAGATCCCGCTGTCCCACCACTGCCGAATCCAACCCGTCCCCAGCCTGCTCTCGTCGAATTTCTTCGCGGCCCCCCACATGTGGCCCATCCGTTTTGCTCACGAGCTCAACGGACCCATTTCGACCCGCCCCATGTCCCTGGGTCCGTCGTGGGCCGATCCCGGGACGAACAGCCCCATCGGCTTTCGGCTCGTCGCACCCGTCTATGATCCCAAAACCTGGAGCCGACCGTCAGACGAACCTCGCGTTCTGTCGGGGGTGGTGTTTGCGACCCTCGTGGTTGCGGCGCTGGAGGGGGCACTCATTCAGGCGGCGGGAGCGGAGGTGCGGTTGGAGATCCTGATGCAGATTCCCCTTGAAGTCGCCGGTGTGGTGGGGGATTTGCCGTTCGCCCGCGGAAATGCCGGCCCGTACTGGAACGATGAGACGAACCTGGTGTGCCTGCCGACCGAAGCCGCCGCACCTCCGATGGAGACGAACTTCGTCGTCCGCCAATACCAGCGTCCCTGGCGCATCCGGGCGTACGCGACGCCCTCCTTCGCGGCGCAATCGCCGAATCTCCACGTCGGCTGGATTTCCGGCCTTGGCACCGCGCTGTCCGCCGCGATGGCTGCCATCATCTGGGTCCAGGTGCGCGGGCGGGAGGACGCGATGCGACTGGCCGAGATGCTGCGGCGATCCGAGGCAGAGGTCCGGACGGCGGCCGCAACGCGGGAGAAGCTGGGCCGCGAGCTGCATGACCGGACGCTGCAGTCCCTGCTCACCGCCGAGACCAGCCTGGCGAGTTTCCAGCAGCGCCTCGCGGTACCCGGACGTGCGACGGACGCCTGTCCGTCGTCGGTCTCGGACCAACTCGAGGCCAGCGTGGAGACGGTCCGGGAAGTCACCCGGGATCTGCGGCGCTTCGTCCTGTTGATGGAGGCTCCGTCGGTGGATCCCGCGACGTTCGAGGCCGGATTCCGGGACTGGCTCCAGCGGGTCAATCGCGCGACCGGCAGGGAAATCAACCTCCGCATGCAGGCCGGCTTTCCCGAGCGTGCCGGGGCCGGGTTCCTTTCCGAGGCCGGCGCGGTCGTCGGCGAATGCATCAGCAACGCGCTGCGACATGGCCAGGCGGGCAGAGTCGATGTCACGCTCGTCTGCTTTGCGGGCTCGGTGGAGATCCGGGTCGAGGACGACGGGATGGGATTCGATACCGCGCAGATCCGTCGCGGCAACGGATTAGGCAATCTCCGGGCCCGCGCCGAACGCTTCGGCGGCCGATTCGAGATCGAGTCCTCCGAGGGTGGTCCGACCCTCGCGCGAATGATCCTGCCCGCGGCGGAGGCCTCCTTCGCCCCGGGTCACCGGCACGGCACGCCCACTGCCACCACTCCAAACGGGGATGCCTGATGCCCGACGACCCGCCACCTCGAACCGAGAGTCCTGCCCCGATCCGGATCGTGATCGCCGACGATCACCAATGGGTCCGTGAAGGACTCCGCGCCATGCTCCACCGTCCACCCGTGATGATCGTCGTCGGGCTTGCGGGCGATTCAGCCGGGCTCGAACGGATCGTCCAGGCGTCCACACCCGACGTGACGGTTCTCGACCATGCACTCGGGGCGGAGGACGGTTTGGAAGCGGCGGTGAGAATCGCGGCCTGGTGCCCCCCTTCCCGAATCCTCCTGGTAACCGCGTGGGAGGACCCCGGCGTCTTCCATCGCGCCCAGGCGGCGGGCCTCGGAGGGTTTCTGCTCAAGAAGGCCGATGACGAACTCCTGCGCCAGGCGGTGGCTGACATCGCGGCGGGCAGGCGGTTTTTCCCCGCCCGCTACCCGGAACCCCGCGCCGTGCGGGAACGGAGGCGCTGGGACCAGCTCACCTCGACCGAATGGGCGGTCATCCGGGCCCTCGACCTGACCGGATCCCCCAAACCGGCGGCCCAACTGCTCGGCGACGGCTATTCCGCCAAGACCGTCTCGAACCATCTCCAGAGCATCTACAGGAAATTGAAAACCAACGGGTTTCGAACCGTGATCCACCTCTACCGCAAGGAAGGTGCGACGCGCGACCCGGGCATGGGTTCCCCGTCCCCGCCGTAGGAGGACGCGCCGGGGCAGGGCGAAGGGCCTACCGCGGGCGAGCGAAACACGAACCTGCTCGCACTCGCTGTCCACCCCACCTCCATGACCTGCCGAGGACGGCCTCCACGACCCCACCCGACATCGCGCCCTCGCGACGCCATTCCCGAAGTGCCGGGTGCACCTCGGTACCACCGTCGATGGAATCCCTGAATCCCGGTTGATACACCGGCACCCAAACTCGACACTGCGGGGCGTGAAAACCGTCGCCGTCATCGGTGCCTCCCCGGACCGCGCGAAGTTCGGCAACAAGGCCGTCCGCGCCTACGCCCGCCAGGGCTTCACGGTCTATCCCGTCCACCCGCGCGAAAAATCCATCGAAGGTCTCCCCGCCTACCCGTCCGTCCGCGATCTGCCGGCCCGCCCGGACATCGTCAGCATCTACCTTCCGCCCCCGGTCGTGCTGCAGGTCCTGCCCGACATCGCCGCGCGCGGCTGCGACGAACTCTGGCTCAATCCCGGCGCTGATTCGCCCGAGGCCGTCGCCGCCGCCGAGAAGCTGGGACTGAACGTCATCCAGGCCTGCAGCATTCTCGGAATCGGGATGTCGCCCGAGGCCATGTAGCATGTAGACGCATCCGGGATTCGGGGTCCATGTTCCACGCACCCTCGGATGCGGGGCAGGCCACGATCCAGTCACCGACCTCCGGTCCCACCTCGCCTACTTCACGATCTCGCCCGCCAGCACCCACGCCCGGTTGAAATGGGCGTGCTTGATGGAGCTGTGCCGCGGTCGGCCCTGTTCGTCCTTCGCGAGGTCGGCGCGTTCCGTCGACGCGTGATGGCTGTACGTCGCGTGCAACGTGCCATCCCGGGACTGGATCAGGCTCGGATAGTGGTAGCGCCCGGCGAGCCGGCCCGGCGGATCGTTCTCGAGATAGCGCCGACGCGACCACGTCCGGCCCTCGTCGGTCGAGAGGATCACGGCGAGCCGGTTCCGATCCCGCTCGGTGTCGTTGCCGATGAACAGCCAGTCGCCCTCGCGGGTGACGAGGAGGTCGGTTCCCGAACCCGGATTGGGGAGGTCGGAATCGGTGACCGGCGACCAGGTCAGGCCGCCGTCGGTGGACTCGCTGACCATCGTGCGGGCGGGGGCGGGGCCGTTGTCGCGCATGTGGGCGACGAGGGTGCCGTCGCGGCGGCGGGCGAGGGTGGGCTGGATGTTGCCGCCGCCGAGCAGGGGCGTGCTGGTGCGCCAGTTCCGTCCGCCATCGTCCGACACGGCCATGAGGGAGCACGAGTACCCGTCGTGATAGAGCGGCAGGATGATGCGCCGTCCGTCGAACACGTAGGGATGCGCGCGGGTCATCCAGCCGAGTCGTTTGTAGAGCTTGTCGTCGGCCCGCTCGCGGAACATCGCGGCATAGCGCTTCACTTCCTCCCGCTGGCCATCGGGCAACTCGGCCTTTTCGAGGGCCTGTTCCAGCCGGGGCAGCCACTGGCGCACGCCCTCGTCGAACTCGGGGCCGGGCGTGACGTGCACCACGCCGTCCTCCTGCCATCGGGGCGCACCCGGGCGCTCGAAGTCGGCGCTGATCCGGTACTTCAGCAGGGAGCTCTCCCAAAGATTCGCCAGGATCGTCGGCCACACCAGCCACAGCCTGCCGTCCGGACCGAAAAACATCGCGCAGTTCGTGTCCGGGTAACCCGGCGTGTCCGCCAGGGTGTAGCGCTCGCTCCAACGTTCCGATCCGCGGCGCAGCCGGGCACCTTCGATCTTCACGTCGTCCGCCTTGCGCTCGCCCGATCCGTGGAACCAGCACACCACGAGATCGCCGCGCGGAGTCTCCACCACGCACGAGCCGTGATTGTGCCAGTGCTCCGGCGGGAAAATCAGTTCCGACCTCAGGAACGGCGCCGCATCGGCGTCTCCGCGCCCTGCCGCCGCCGCGCTGGCAACCGCCCACCACGCGAGCAACGCCGCTCCGACCCACGGCCATCGCCATCGCCCCGGGTGCCTGCCCGGCCCGGCCGCGCTCCGTCCGGTCCGCCGCGTCGCGTCGTCGTTTGCGTCGCCGGCTCCAACCCCGCTTCGTTTCGTGTTCATCGTCGCACGCGGCCCCGGAAGTCCTCGGGTCCCTCGTAAACCATCACGTTCGTCGTCGCGCCCCACGCCACGGCCACCGTGCCGCCCTCGCGCCGGTAAGTCACGTCCCGCGTCCGCGTCGGACGCCCTCGCTCGTCCCGTTCCACGATCCACCGACCGTCCCAGGCGAAATCCCGCGGCGCCTCGTCCGAGTACCGACGCCAGCCCAGCAACGTCCCGTCCCCGCCGCGGCGGGCCACGTCCCGCCAGCGCAGCGGAGGAAACACCCGTTCGTCCGCGTAGTCGGACGCGAACACAGCTTCGACCGCCGGCGGCAGCACCAATTCCCGCAGCAGGACCGCGTGGTACTCCGCCAGGATCTGCATCTCCACCGCCGTGAAACGCGGTGCCACGCCGGGCACGAACCGGCCCTCCCCGCCCGCCTTCAAACCCCATCGTTCGGCCTTGTCGCGCGCGGCCTCGATCCGCTTCCGGACCTCGGGCGGTGCCGCGGCGAACAGCGGTGCCCAGGTGGTCGAATTCGTGGCCACCAGATCCGGCGAGTGAATCCACTCCCGCACCCGCTCCTCGAGCCGACGGGTCGGGTCCCGATTGGCCACCCGCGCCGTAGCCTCGGCGGCGGCCGCCCCGTCCTGGGCCCTGACCCAGTCCCCGGAAGCCTTGTGCAATTCCGATTCCAACTGCGCCACCCGTCCGGCGTCCGCCCCGGGCCCGGCCTTCGCCCGGATCAGGGTCGCCTCGATCGCCCCGAGGTGCGCCCGCGCCGCGTCCGCCTCCCGCCGCCGCGCCAGGGCCACCTCCTCGAACGGCTGCACCTCCGGCGACGCGGCGAACACCGCGGCCATCACGTCGGTCCCCGCGAGTTGCAGGAAGGCCGTCCCCGCCGCACCCGCGGAACCGCCGAGCAGCCAGTCCGTGACCGGCGTCAGGTACGCGACCCGCACCGCCGCGCTCCCCCCGTCGTATCCGATGTCCAGCCAATGTCCCGTGGCGTCGTACTCCCGGCGCTCGCGCGGATTCGCGTACCACGTCACGAATGCCGGCGCGGACCACCATGCGCCGTTCGACACGAACACGGCCAGGTCCTGGCGGGTGGATTCGATGCGGCCCGCCGGGGGCACCGGTTCCCAGCCGTGCCATTGGAAGACCACCTCGACCACCGAACCGCGATCGTTCAGCGGACGGATCGTCGTCTTCCCGGGCGGCCCCTGGGTCGTCACCCAGCGAAAGCTCAACGCCCGATCGTTGACGTCGAAACTGGCATCCGCACTGAGCACCATCCGCCGTCGGCCTCCCGTGCCCCGCCAGATCCGCGCCACCGCCCCCGGCGTGTCGGCCAACGCCTCGCCGCGCTCGCCCCCCACGAAAATCCCGCCCCGCCCCTCGCGATCCTCCTCCACCACCCGCACCACGGCCACCGGCGGCACCGCGTCGGGCATCATGCTGTGCGCGAGCTCCGCCATCTTCATCGCGTCCACGGACGTCCCGTCGAACACGACCGGATGCGCCCCCGGAGCCAGGTACCGCTCCGCACCGCCCACGTTCGTCGCGCACAGCCGGAACAACATCTGCAAGGCCGGCATCAGCGCGCCGTTCTCCGCCAGCCGCCGTTTGGCCTCGGGCCGGAACGCGGCCAGCGTCGTGAACGCCGCCCGCACGAAGACCTGGTCGGACAACGACGATCCCTGCGAGGTCAGGAGGTAGGGCGTGTTCGCCGGGAGCAAATCGCCCCAGCCGCCCCCCAACACCCCGTTGCGGCCCGGATCGTGATCCAGATGCTCCGGATGAATCTGGAGGTAGTTGCTGCGGTACTGGAAGGAGAGAACCGTCAGCAGGTCCCGCGAGGAGTACATCGTACGCGGGTTGCTCCCGCCCTGTGTCACGGCCCGCGCCGTCGACGAATTCGCCACCGTCACCCCCGGTCGCAGGCCCAGGCTGAGGCCGTAATCGCCCCGCCGCGGGTCCGGCACCACGCGCTCGATCTGCGGCATCGTCGCGAGGTCGAACGGCGAATGCCCCCGGTCGCGATTCTCGTACCCGTCCCCCGCGTTGCCCGCCGCCGTGCCCTCGGCCCACCATTTCACCAGCGCTTTCAGCTCCGGACTCGTCGCCCTCCCCGGCGCCACGACCGGGGGCGGGACCTCCGCCGCCAGCCCCGTCAGGCACGGCCAGAGCCAAAGCCACGCCCACCGACGCAGGCCGAATGCGCCGCACCAAAGCCATCGCCGCCAAACGCCTTCGGTTTGCCGCGCGACGCGTTCGCCCGGACGGTCCCCGCGCAAACCCTTGGACGCCGTTTCGCGCGCTGCTACGATTCGGTGCAACATGTCTATCCCGCGAACCTGCCTCCGCTCGCTCCCCCTGGCAATCGGCGCCGCCCTGGGACTCGTCCTTGCCGCCCCCCCGTCCGCCCGCGCCCAGTCCGATGCCCCCAAGCCGGCTGCCGCCGCGCCCGTGGACGTCGCCGCCAAGAAGACCCGGGAACTCAAACCCCGCCACGTCGACGCCGCCGGCGCCGCGAAGCTCCTCAAAAAGGACGACAAGGTCGTCGTCATCGACGTCCGCACCCCCGGTGAATTTGCCGAGGGCCATATCGCCGACGCCCGGAACATCGACTTCAACTCCCCCGACTTCGCCGCCGAACTCGGGAAGCTCGACCGTTCCAAAACCTACCTGGTCCATTGCGCGGCCGGCGGGCGCAGCACCCGTTCCCTCGCGGCCTTCAAGAAGCTCGGCTTCCAATCCGTCGTCCATCTCGACGGCGGCTTCAGCGGTTGGGCCAAAGCCGGCAAGCCGGTGAAGAAATAGCCCGCCGCCGAGTGCTGCCCATCTACGACATCGAGACCGAGCTCGTGACGCGCCTCCGCTCGGAGTCGCGGCTCGTTCTCTCCGCGCCCACCGGTTCCGGCAAGTCCACCCAGGTTCCCCAGATCCTCCTCCGCCACGACTTCCTGCGCGACGGCCAGGTCATCGTCCTCCAACCCCGGCGCCTCGCCACCCGGCTCCTCGCCAAACGCGTCGCCGAGGAACTCGACGTCCCCCTCGGCCAGGAGGTCGGCTACCAGATCCGCCTGGAACACGTCGCCGGACCCCGGACCCGGATCAAGTTCGTCACCGAGGGCATCCTGCTCCGGCAGATGCTCGACAACCCGTCCCTCGACGGCATCGCGGCCATTGTCTTCGACGAGTTCCACGAACGCCACCTCTACGGCGACATCACCCTCGCCCAGGCTCTCGACCTCCAGGAACGCCGCCGTCCCGACCTCCGGCTCCTCGTGATGTCCGCCACCCTCGACACCGCGCTCCTCTCCCGTTACCTCGCCCCCTGTTCCTTCCTCCAATCCGAGGGCCGCACCTTCCCCGTCGACATCCTCCACGCCGAACGCCCCTCCTATTCCGATCCCCGCCCCGTCTGGGACCAGGCCGCCGACGCCTTTGCCGACTTCGCCCG
>CAZSOV010000145.1:0-18953 GCA_964608505.1 uncultured Verrucomicrobiota bacterium | reverse complement strand
GGCCTCGCCTACAGTTCGGGTGAAGGGGTCCCGAAGGATGACGCGGAAGCCGTGAAGTGGTACCGCAAAGTGGCGGAACAGGGAGATGCGGACGCCCAATTTAACCTTGGCCTCGCCTACAAATCGGGTGAAGGGGTCCCGAAGGATGACGCCGAAGCTGTGAAGTGGTTCCGCAAAGCGGCGGAACAAGGAAATGCGAAGGCGCAGTGCAACCTCGGCTTCGCCTACGACAAGGGCGAGGGGGTCCCCGAAGACGACGTCGAGGCCGTGAAGTGGTACCGCAAGGCGGCGGAACAGGGGAATGCGAGGGCGCAGATTAACCTTGGCCTCGCCTACACTAGGGGCGAGGGAGTCCCCAAAGACAACGTTGAAGCATACAAGTGGTTCAATCTCGCCGCTGCCCAAGGAAACGAGGATGCGGCTGGTGCTCGTGAGAAGATAAGCAAGTCCATGGACAAAAGGGAAATTGCTGAGGCGCAGCGGCTATCAAGGGAGTTCCGTCCGAAGGCAAAGCCGCCCGAGTAGCGAAAGGAACCCGGGCCCGTGGTCAACGCCACAGGGTATCGAGATGAAGGACCAGAGGACGGGCAATCGGCCACCCGGAGTCCGTGAGAAAGTCCAACAGCGCGAGCAATTCCTCGCGTGGCGCGGAGGGGCCGGGGCCGGAGTCGAAGATCTCCCGGTGATCCGCCAGCGTCCGGCGGAGGAATTTCACGATGCTCTCGGCTGCCAGTGGCTCCTGATAGAGTCGAGATCCGACTCGCCGGAACCCAACGTGAATTGCTTCGGCGCCTAGGTGAAACACCTCGGTGGGCGCCTCGGGGAGGAGAACCGTGAGGGATTCCAGGACGGAACAGAGAGTATGGGGATGTCCGGAGCTAACAACGACATCGAGGACGGATGCTACGTGACGCCAGAGCACCTGCGGGGATACCGGCTGGTGATCGGGATCGGTCTGCCGCTGGGTCCGGCTCTTCACTACGCGGCAGCATTGCCGAATCTGGCCGGCAATGGTGTCGACCAATTCCAGGGCTTTTCGGCCGACGGGAGGGCGTGATTCATCCAAGGATGGTAGGCTCGGGGGCGAGGCAGGTGGTTGGTCGATGTACTTCCGAGCAGCATCGAGGGTCCGCCGAACGAAATCCCAGGCTCGTTTTCGAACGTCTGGCCTGCGCCTATCCGTGAGACAGCCATTGTGCTGACATTCGAAGACGAGGTGGGCTAGCACCCTGTGGTTTCGGGAAGACGTGCAGTCTGCCAGCAGCGTTTCGATGCGCCGCCACCCGGGCGGTGCGCCGGTTCGCAGAAAGTCGAACAGGTGGAATTCGCCGAGTCTGTTGAAGAGCTCATGATCCTCCGAGTCGGAGGTGATGGCCACGCCCTCGATACTCTCGATCCGTTTCCGCACTTCCTCGGGATACTCGTGGGAGAGTTTTGTCAGGGAATACAGGAGGTGCTCGAGGACTGCCAGATGGCGTTCCCGGTCGAGGCAACGGTCGGTGAGGTTCCAGAGCAAAGCGGGATTTGCCCTCGCCATGCGCGGCAGAGAGTGTACCAGCCAGGCTCGAACCGAGGTCGCTGGATCCTCGATGAGCCGTCCGAGGGCGACGCGGACGGCTTCATCGCACCGGTGTCGTCGTGCCACCAATCCGGGCAGCGCACGGGCGGCCTCCAAACGGGGCACGGGCTGCGGTTCAGGGCTCGCGGACGCATCGAGGAAGTGCTTCTGAATCAGCAGCCATCGTGGGTCCTCGGCAGTCCAGGGTGCGGCGTCGATCAACCGATGGAGGGCCTCGTCCAGGCGATCCGAGAGTTCGCCGAGGAGCGGATGGCCTCGGCACTGGTTGGAGTCCAGGAAGTCCTGCACTTGGGTAACGAGAGTCCAGATCGCTTCGGCGGGGGAACTTCCGGTGGGATCTGCCTCGGGGATTAAGGCCTTCAGTTGGGCGGACCAGGACAGGAACTCCCTGGTCAAGGGCGATTCCGGATCGGCACCTCGGGAACGAAGCGCCTCTGGGGAATCGTCTGGAAGGAATTGAGGGGGGACCTGAACGGGAGGGAGGTGGGCGGGGAGAAGATCGGAAGCCGCGAGGTGATCTCGGAGTTCCCGCAGTTCCGGCATCACGATGTGCTCCGGGGCCAGAACTCCGAGAGCGCGATGTTGTGCTCGCGAAGGTTCCGTGGACGGACGATAACCATGCCCGAGCCGTCGTTCCTCGGCCAATGCCGGCAGATCACGGAGGAGGCCCTCGAGATGCCGTCGATGATTGCCGTCGCCTGATTCATGCAAGGCGGCGAGAAGTCGGGTCGCGTTGAAGGAGTAATCTGGTTCGGTGAGGAGGGCGGGTTCCGACAACAGGTCCCCGAGAAGCCGTCCGAGCGTCGTCGGGAATTGGCTCCCCGCCTCCATGAGCAGGTTCCAGGGAGCCGAACCAGATGCGCTGCGAGCGAAGGCGTCCACGGCTCGCTCGAGGATCGGAACATCCTCGGCGCGACACCAAGCGCGCAACGCGTCCCGGAGCCGAATTTGAATCCGAGGTTCGGGTTCGCTCTCCCGATTGGTGCGAAGGCAGGCCAGATCGGCGAAGAGTGACACCTCCCGGCCGCGGAACCGGCAGGTGGCCACTATTGGATGCGGTTTTGAATCCGATGGCCGGCGCCTGCGACGCGGTGCGCTCAAGGCGATGCAGGCGGCATCGACCAGAAACTCGGGGGCATTGTCGGCTCGAGCTTCGTAGTACCCGGCGAGCAGTTCCCGGAGCATGGCCCACTGATCCGAGGTCTGGAACTGCAGGGAGAGAACCGCGGAGTCGTTCCCGACCCACCGCCCCTGCTCCGGGCCAGGGCCAAAGGCGATTCGGAAGAGGTCCAATGCCAGGGAATAACCGGACGGACCAAGGTGGCGCAGGTTGGAAATGAGTTCCCAGAGATCCTGGTCAGGGAATTGGGCCAAACGGTCCGCGGAAATCATGCCCCGCAAGGCAGCTTCGGATTCCTCCGGTGCGATCGATGCGGTCTTCGTGATGATCTCGCAGGCCGTCGCAACGGCCATGCGCCAACCCTCACGGACAGGAAGGGAGAGATGGTGGTCCAGGAGGTGGCGACCGGCTTGGTTCAGGGCGAGGCGTTGGTCAGCCGCGAGGTGCTGCTCGACGGGAGCGAGGCATTCGAGGAGCCGAACGCACGGCCTCTCCCATGCACTACCGCGGCTGAGTTGTTCGGATACCACCTGAGTCAATCGGCACCAGGCCGTGGCCCCTCGCCTCGCGGCGGGTTCGCCGGCATCGGCGAGAGCCCAGGCGAGATCCAGAAGGACCCGAACGACGGTTTCCGATTCCGCGCCGTTCGTGCGGCAGACGTGACGGGTGAGGGGGGCGATGTCCTCCTCTTGCGTTGCACGGCGGACGGCCACGGTGGGGCCCTGTACCCGGACGGTCGGACGGACCCCGGGTCTGCCGGGTCCGGCCAGTCGTACGAGCAGATTCCAGTAATCCGAGCGCGATGGTGCCAGCCAGACTTCCTCCAAGGCGAAGCCGTAGCTCAATGGGTAGTAGACGGCGAAGTCCGGGTTCTCGATCAGGAAGGTACGCAACTCCGCCGGGAGCTTGGGGACGAGATAGCGTGAGACGGCGTAGTCGTGAAGTAGGTGGTGAGAAAAGCGAAGGACCTCTACAGCGCGTGAGACGCCGAACTCGGCGGGCGGTTGGGCCAGAATCCCAAGTCGGCGCAGGTCGGAAACCGCGGGTCCGATGGTGAGTTCGCCAGCGGTCTGGACTGTGGCAGCGGGGCGATGGTCTTGAACCATCGCCCGACAGATCGCGTCCAGCGCCCGACCCAACGTGGCGCGGGACGGGGAGGATTCCACACGGTGTTCCCAATACTTCGCGAGAAGTACGCCGGCGGATTTCGCGTCATCGAGGAATCCGGACGGCAAGCCATCGGCGATCAGTTCGGCCACGAGTCGGAGGTGGAACGGGAGCAGAAGATCACCTCCCTGCAAGTCCCGATTCCGGCGCGCCGAGATCACCCAGGAGGCGATGTTGGGACGGTCCCGGATGAGTTGGTCCAGTTCCTCGTCATTTGGACCTGTGACGTGGAGATGGGCGATGTTGGGAAGCCGCGGGCTCGAGTGACCCGGGATGGGTTGACCAAAAAAGAGGTCGGCCAGATCCCGGCTGTGGTGGAGGTCGAACTCCCGAACCGAGGCGATGACCTTCCATCCACTCTTCCCGCGTATGATTAGCCCCAAGGTCTGGCGCAGTCGCTTTTGCTCGTCCGCGTCGCGGAGGGAGTCGAGGGCATCGATCAGCACGAATCCAGGTCTACTTGACGGCCATTGGGCGAGAATCTGGTCGAGGTCGTGTCCGAGTCCCAAGACTGCGTCGGCGCCACCCTCGCGATGGGATGGGGCTGCCAGATCCTCGGCCAGGAACGCCAACCAGGGGATGCCCGACGATTCGAGCCGGTTGGCGAGATCGAAGAGAAGGCCGCTCTTGCCGCTGCCGGGTTCGCCGGTCAGAACCCGATTGCCACCGTCGAGCGTCGCCATCATGGCGTCGAGCAGGCCCGTTCGAGCGAAATGATAGTCGCCGCCGGATTCGGGCGGAAAGGGCAACCGCGCGTGCTGGCTCAATTGCTCCAGGACTTGATTCGAAACGGCTCGGAGGCGTTCGATGTCGGAGGCGAAATCCGGTGATGACTGAAGGCGAATTCCCTTGGCGATGAGCAGTTCCGTGAGGGAATGGCGTGTCGCACAACCGCCGAATTCGTTCCGCCCCCGGAAGTGTTCGATCAATGCATCGCGGCATTCGGTGGCATCTTCGGGGCGGGCGACGATGTGACGGCAGGCGAGGTCCAAACTATCTCGCTCCATAGGATGCTCGACGTCGAGGTCCAGAGGCAGGATATGAATGCAGGAGAGAAACTTTCTCGGGTCCAGCGGCGGTACCGATCCATTCGTGTTCCACCAATCCGAGGCGATGTCGACGACGGAGCGCAAGGCCTTGGAGTGCTTTCCTGCTCGAGATCCAAGGAAACCCGCGAACGATATGTTATCGGGCGTACAGCGGAGTTGGTCCAAGGCGTCCTTAAGATCGCGCGTGAGGCGGTTCCCAGCCGAGTGGGGTGTTGCCCAGATCAGATGGAGCCGCGAGGCATGGCCTGGTCGTGTGGTGCGATGGAACTGCTTCGCGAACCCTTCGATTGTACCGCGAAAGAACTTGTCGTTGGGGGTGAGGCAGACCGCTTTGGTGAGGTCCTTGGCGGAAACGTGAAGGACGCCTGGTGAATCGCCGCAGAGCCTAATGACCACGTCGTCCACCGGATCGGGGGTCTGCATGGCAATCGACTCCAGGAAGTCTCCGTTAAGCCCATCCCAGATCGTACCGTGGCGCCCGGCCAGCATGCGAACGGCGAACCACGCCGCCACGCGAGACTCGTAACCGGTACCACGGGCGGCATTTCGCCCGCCGAACGGGCGGGCTTCTTCCTCGCGGACCACAAGCGAGGACTCAGGCGATTGGGTTGGAGCGGAGTTCTCGGGCCGGAATCCGCCAGTCCGAGGTGTGTTTGGCGGCCCGGCCTTCACCGCTCGGTGGCCGGATGGGCGCCGGGCCCGGGACGCTCGGGCAAGTTTCTCAACCGCTTCCAGCTTCTCGACAATCGGTCGGGTCGACGCTTTGCGCCGTTCGGCCGCCTTGGCGGAGTAGGAGGACGGGGTGTTGTGGTTCAAAGCGGATCGAGAATGCGTCGTTTGAATTCGGTCCAGCGCTCGAAAAGATCGTGTCGCTGGAAGAGGGCGAGCAATTTGGATTCGCAGACGACTTCTTCCTCGAGGAATTGAACCAGCCGTAAACGGTCCTTGGGGCGCGCGAGCTGCAGTGCTATCGCAGCCAAGTGCTCGGCCGTGAACACCCGCACGGTTTCGCCTTCCAAGTCCATTTCAACGGCTTGTTCGAGCGCCTCCTCGACAAGGGGTGTCGGCGGCGGAAGGAACTGGACCGGCCAATTGCCCAGGATGACGTAAGGCCCACGGAGAGGATAGCCCTGGCCGATGAGGTAATCGTAGATGGGTGTCAGGGAGAGGAAACCGGATTCCCGCTGGGGCAGGGCAACGAACACATCGATGTCTTCCGTGGCGGACGGTTCGAGGTAGAAGGTTGCCGCGATGGCGCCACCCACGGCGTACCGCCCGATGATCCCTTCCCGCTCCATCCGATTCAGGACAGCAATAGCGGAACGAATGCTCATGGCGCCGACATCCTCGGCTGCGCTCGGTCCTTATGCAAGGGGGGCAGGACACACCACCCGACGCTCGGTCCAGGCTGCTGACTCCCGCCCAGTTGGGCGCCGCGGGACTCGACCAGGTTGGGGTGGGGCGCGTCATGATCGAGCGCCTGCCGGCGTATGCACCGGAGCTCAACCCGGTCGAGAACATGTGGGGACATCTCGAGACCCATGCTCGGAGAACTCAGCGAAGGCTGCCCGAGCGGTTCGGGACGGGCCTTCCTGCATCGGCACCGAATGGAGCATTACCCCAGCAACCAGCGGCGCACCTCGGCGTAGTCGGTGGCGACGGCATCGGCCTTCGCGGCGGCCAGTTGCAGGACGGGGGTCGTGTGGGTCACGGCGATGACGCGCATGCCGGCGGCCCGCGCCGCGGTCACGCCCGGCACCGAATCCTCGATGACGACGCACGCCGCGGGCGGGAGGCCGAGGATCTCGGCGGTGCGCAGGAAGAGGTCGGGGGCGGGCTTGCCGTGCGCGACGTCCTGGACGGATAGGGTGGACTCGAAATGCCGGCGGAGATCGCGCAGCGCGAGGACGCCGGCAATCGCGGTGCGCAGGGAGCCGGAGGCGACGGCCAGCCGGTAGCGGGCGGCGAGGTCTTCGACGAGGGCCGGAATGGCGGGGAAGATCGGTTCGTGTTCGCGGATGAGGTCGAGAAAGAGTTCGCCCTTGCGCGCGAGGAGGGCGTCGACGCGGTCCTCGAGGGCGGGACCACGGCCCCGGAGCAATTCCACGAGGACGGGGCGATCGGCGGTGCCGACGAAGCGGTGCCAGTCGTCGGCGAGTTCGGGGGCGAGCTCGAGTTCGCCGAGGAGCCTGCGGAAAGCGAGTTGGTGGAGCGGTTCGGTGTCCGCGATCACGCCGTCGAGGTCGAAGATGACGGCCAGGGTGCCGTCACGGAAGTCGGTCATCGTTCGCAGCCTAGGGGAGGCCGGCCCGGGGGAACAGCCCGGGGAGAGTTTGGGGAGAGCCGATCGGGGCCCGCGACCGGCGCTCCGCCGAAGCGTCGGCGCGAAGGTGGACCGATTCGTGGGGTACTCGACGCCGTCGAAACGAGGGGGGAACGGGCGGCCGGGACGTCGCCGTCCCCGCGACGCGGTTCGGCACGGGGCTTTGTCCATCGTCCTGCGGGCCAGGCCAGGACGATTGACAAAGTTGATTGGGGCCGGCGACCGCCGGGTCGCGGGGCGATCGAAGCAGGCGAAACCAGAGGGGAAACCGGCGACTCGGCAGTCGCCGGCCCCACAGCGCGGTTCCACACCAGACTTTGTCAATAGCCCTGCGGGCCAGGCGGGGACCCCGGATTCTGCGCTGGCGTTCGGGGTTTCGCCGGCGTAATGCACGCGCCGTGGCGTTTTACCTGCGTGACCTCCAGAATCGCATGGTGGGTCCCTACTCGCGCGAGGAACTCGAGTTGTTCGTCGAGCGGGGCCTGTTGCCGCCGGAGGCGGTGATCGAGGAGGAAGGGATCGAAGGCGAGTTGACGGTGGCGGACGTGCTGGCCCGGGCGGACGTGGTCGGGGACGGGGGGCGGTCGGGGACGCGGGCGGGATCGGTCGAGGGGGCGCGGCGCGGGACGGCGGCGGAGCCGAGCGTGGCCGGGGACTTTCTGCGACTGGCGCCGCATTTGATGCTTCCGTTGCAGGATCTGGTGCGGCTGCGCTGGCTGGACAACCGGCGCATCCTGGGCCTGGCGTTCGTGGGGTTGTTGCCGCTGTTGTTGTTGTATTATCTGGACCGGACGCAGGACATCGGGGGGGCGTTCTGGGGCATCGCGTTGTACACGTCGTTGCTGTGGGCGATGTTCTTCTACGTCACGTTTTCGCAGCCGGAGGTGACGGTGATGCGGTGCCTGCTGACGTTTTCGGGCGCGGCGGTCTTTTCCATCGGCCTGGTGTCGCTGGCGCGGTATGTCGTTCCGTTCGAGTGGGTGGTGGTGTGGATCCAGGCGCCGGGGGTGGCGGTGCGCTGGTGCGGGCATCTGGTGGGCGTGGCGTTCATCGAGGAGATCGCGAAGCTGTTTCCGCTCTATTTCCTGTGGCCGCACCGGTCGCGGCCCCAGGTGATGATGTTCTACGGGTTGATGGCCGGGCTGGGCTTCGGGATCTACGAGGGGGTCGCCTACCAGAGCTCGCAGAACCTGCGCGTGTCGTTCCGGAGCGGGCAGCCTTCGGTCGAAGGCGCGGCGGTGTATTACCTGCTGAACATCCTCCGGCTGACCTCGCTGCCCTTCCTGCACGCCATGTGGACGGGCATCGCCGGATATTTCGTGGGGTTTGCCGCGCACTTTCCGAACCGGCAGGGCGGGCTCCTCCTCGCGGCGTTGGTCGTCCCGGCCGTGTTGCACGCCACCTACAACACGTTCAGTGCCTCGCCCCTGGGCCTGGCCGTGGCCCTGATCACGGTTCTCGCCCTCAATGTCTACCTCGTGAAAGGCCGCGATTTCGTCCGGGTCCTCGCGACGTCCCAGCCCGCCCGCGGACGGTGAACGCCCCGGCCCTCCCCGTGCTCCGAGGCTCCGTGGCCAGCTCGGTCCTGGCGGTCCTGACGGTGCGCGGGAGCCGGGAGCCGGGAGCCGGGAGCCGGGAGCCGGGAGCCGGGAGCCGGGAGCCGGGGCGCCAAAACGCCATGGACGTCCGGGGGTCGGGTTGGGGAGGATGCGCCGATGAATCGACGCATGATCCGGAGTCGCCTGCTGGTGCTGGTCGCGGGATGGCTCGCGGGAATCGCGTCCGGCGCGCCCGGCGGGGGCGCGGCGCAGGCGGCGGCCGCGAACGGGGGCAGGCCCGGGCCTTTGTTTCCGGCGGACGGCGTGCCGGCGGGCTGGACGGCGCGGAACTGGAGCGACGTGTCGCAACCGGCGGCCCCGACGACGCGGTGGTTGGTCCGCGACGGGACGCTGCTGGGCAGCGAGCCGCGGGGGACGTGGCTGGTGAGCGAGCGGCAGTACGGTGATTTCGTGCTCGAGTTCGAGTTTCGACTGCCGCCGCGGGGCAATGGCGGCGTGGGTTTTCGATTTCCGGCGGCGGGCGATCCCGCGGTGGAAGGGTTCGAATTGCAGTTGGTCGATCCCCGGTACTACCCGAGCAACGCGGCGCCCGCGGCGGTCGAGTTGACGGGGAGTTTGTACCAGGCGGCGGCGCCGGCGAAGCAGGCGTTCAAGCCGGACGAATGGAATCGGTGCCGCATCCGCGCGGTCGGGGCGCGGATCGAGGTGAGCCTGAACGGGCAGACGGTGCAGGACCTGAAGCTGGAAGGGGCCCTGCCGATGCCGCCGCGGGGCAAGGCGCTGGGGGAGCGTCCGCGGCGGGGGCACCTGGGATTCCAGGAATTGAGCCGGGCCGGCGGGCAGATCCAGATCCGGAACCCGCGGATCACGGAGCTGGAGGGAGCGGAGCAGGACCGTTGACAAAGTCCTGCGTGGAACCGCGATGTGGGGCCGGCGACTGCCGAGTCGCAGGCTTCGCCGCTCGATTCGCCTGCTTCGATCGCCCCGCGACCCGGCCCGCCGTCGCGCGGACGCTATGGCGGGGAGCCGGTCGCGGGCCCCAATCGACTTTGTCAATCGCCCTGGGGAGCGGAGTAGCGGGGCAAAACGCGAAGTTGCGGTGGTCGGGGGCGGGCTCGTATGCTGCCAGAAGCGATGAAGCACCATCTCGATTTCGAGAAGCCGCTCATCGATCTTCAACTCAAGTTGGATGAACTCCGGCGAGCGCAGACGGCCAGTTCGCTGGGCTTGCAGCTCGAGGACGAGATACGGGTCATCGAACGGAAGATCGCGGAGACTCGGCGCCAGATCTATGCCCACCTGTCCGCCTGGCAGCGGGTCCAGATGGCGCGGCACCCGCAGCGTCCGTACTTTCTGGATTACGCGCGGCTTGCGTTCGCGGATTTCTCGGAGCTGCACGGGGACCGATTGTTCGCGGACGATCACGCGATGGTCGGCGGGTTCGCGCGGTTGGGGACGCACCGGGTGATGCTGATCGGGACGCAGAAGGGGCGGGACACGAAGGAGAACATCCTGCGGAACTTCGGCTCGGCGCATCCGGAGGGGTACCGGAAGGCGCTCCGGTTGATGCGGTTGGCCGACAAGTTCCGGGTGCCCATCGTGACCTTGATCGACACCGCGGGGGCCTTTCCGGGGGTCGGGGCGGAGGAGCGGCACATCGCGGAAGCCATCGCCGTGAATCTGCGGGAGATGATGCGCTTCGAGGTTCCCATCGTCGCGGCGGTGATCGGCGAGGGGGGATCGGGCGGCGCTCTCGGCATCGGCGTGGCGGACCGGGTCCTGATTCTCGAGAACGCCTATTACTCGGTGATCAGCCCGGAAGGATGCGCCTCCATCCTGTGGAAGGACCGCAAGGCGACGCCCCAGGCGGCGGAATGCCTGCGGATCACCGGGCGCGATCTCCTCGAATTCAAGCTCGTGGACGAAGTGGTGCCGGAGCCGGACGGCGGGGCGCATCATGATCCGGCCGGCGCGGCGGCGGCGCTGAAGGCGGCGTTGCTGCGGCACCTGGGGGAGTTGCAGGCGATGACGGGGGAGGAACGGTTGAAGGGGCGCTATGCCCGATTTCGCGGCATCGGGCACTTCACGACCCGGAACCGGACCGGGACCGGTCCCGGCCCCACCCCCGCGGCCGAGGCGGCGGCGAAGGGCGGAGCCTGACCCGCGGCGGCGCGTCGTATGGAGCGTATGGAGGGATCCTCGACGATTCCGTGGCATCCGCTGCGTTTTGTTCCCCGCTATCAGGAGCGGATCTGGGGCGGGCGCAGCCTGGCGGCGTTGTACGGGCGGGAGTTGCCGCCGGGGCGTCCCATCGGGGAATCGTGGGAGATCGTGGATCGCCCGGAGGCGGAGAGCGTGGTGGCGGAAGGCCCGTTGCAGGGGCGGACCCTGCGGGAGTTGATGGCCGCGGCGCCCGAGGGGGTGTTGGGGGACGCGGTTTCGCGGGACGGACGGTTTCCCCTGCTCGTCAAGATTCTGGATGCCCGCGACGTGCTGTCGTTGCAGGTTCATCCGCCGGCGGCGAAGGCCCGGGAACTGGGCGGCGAACCCAAGACCGAGGCGTGGTATTTCACGGCCGCGGAGGCGGACGCGGGGATCCTGGCGGGATTGCGGCGCGGCACGACCCGGGCGGAGTTCGAACGGCGCCTCGGCGACGGGACGGTCGCGGAGTGTTTCCATCGCGCGGCGGTCCGGGCCGGGGACGCCATGTTTCTGCCGAGCGGTCGGGTGCACGCGCTGGGAGCGGGCGTGGTGTTGTTCGAGATCCAGGAGAATTCGGACACGACCTACCGGGTCTACGACTGGAACCGTCCGGGATTGGATGGTCGTCCGCGGGCGCTGCATGTGGCCGAGTCGCTCGCGAGCATTGATTTCGATGATTTCGAGCCCGGGTTGGTGGACGCTCCCTGGCGGGACGCGGGGGGATGGCAGGTGAAGGAACTGGCGGCGGCGCCGGCGTTCCGGGTCTGGTTGGAGGCGACGAAGTCGACGTCGACGTCGACCTCGACGGGGCCGGCCACGACGAATGGGGAGCGGCGGGAGCGAGTGCTCCGGGGGCGGGTCGTGGGGGTGGTCCGCGGCGAGTTGGAAGTGGAAGGGTGCGGGCGGAGCCTGCGGCTTGGGGCGGGGGATTTTTGTCTGTTGCCGGCGGCGTTGGGCGAGGTGGCCTGGCGATGCGCGGAAGGTGCGGAGTGGATCTGTGCGGAACCGGGATCGGGTCGGACCGGGGCGTGCGTCCCGGGCGTTGGGCGAGGCGGCTGAAGGACAAGTGGACGGACTCGAGGAGGCCACGAACGGCATGAGCAGCAGGCATCACAGGCGGGGGTCGGGGCGGATCGGCAGGAAGCTGAGGCGGTTCCGGTTGTTCCGGATCTTCCGGAAGGACCGCGCGTTCGCATACGCGTTCGTGCTGGGCATCGGGATGGTGGGGCTCCTGTTGCTGTCGATCCCGAGGCTGATCCGGACCACGCCGCCGGATTTTCCGTTGGGCGAGGTCCGGGTGAGCGTGGTGGATCTGGCCCAGGCATGGTCGCTGGCGCGGGCGGCGCGCCGGGCGGAAGCGGAGGGGGATCTGGATTCCGCGCTGCAAGCCTGGCGTTCCGCGTCGGCGAACAATCCGGGGGACCCCGAGATCCATCGCGGGTCGCTCCGCTTCCTGCGGGGGCAGGCCCGGGCGCCCTACGGAGACGCGGCCTACGCGAATCACCTGGCCACGTGGCTGACGGCACTGTCCCCCGGCTCGGTGGAGGACCGGTTGCTGGCGGCGGAGGTCCTCGAGAAGTACTCGTTGTCGACCCGGGCCCTGGAGTTGCTGGAGGCGTCCCCCTCCGGGACGGGGGACGCGGTGGACCGCGCGCGGGCGCGGAGTTTGCTGGCGTCGGGACAGCACGGGGCGTTCGAGCCGCTGTGGCGCACGAACCACGTGGCCTGGGGGTCGGATCCGGCGATGGCTCCGTATCTGGCGGCGTGGGACATGATGCGGGACGGGGGATCGACGGGGCTCGAGGCGGGGTTGCGGTTGAAGGAGGCGGCGGCGGACAAGGGCGCGGGAGGGTTGGTGGCGGCGCGGTTGCTGCACCAAGCCGGCGTGCGACGGGGGTTGGTGGAGGAGGTGAACCTGGGGCTTCAGCGCATGGTGGAGGGAGGTTCCTCCACGGTGGTTCAGCACGCGCAGTTCTGGCAGCTGCTCCTGCGCAGCGGGCGGGAGGAGGAGGCGCGGGCCTACGCCCGGGTCTTCAAGGATACGCCCCGGGACGCGGCGTCGGCGCAACTGCTGGTGGAGACGATGAAGCAGCTGGGGCTGCGGGAGGAGGCGTTGCGGTTCCTGGAGCGGAGCGTGGGGGACTACGGGACGGCGGTGCCGGTGTGGCGGGTGTATTTCGATCTGGTGGTGGAGGCCGGGAGCTGGAACGAGGTGCGGCGGTTGACCGCCAACGCGCGGGTGTTGTGCAGCCGGCAGGACGCGCTCTACGGGGAGACTTTGTTCGCGGATTATCGGGCGGCGCAGGGCACGGGCCGGACGAACGACGCGGCGCAGGTGGTGCGGGAGCTGATCGATCTGCGGTCCCCCGATGTCACGGGGGTGATCCGGGTGGCGGGGCGTTTGCGGGACGACGGGCGGTCCTCGCAGGCGCTGGCCGTCCTGCGGAATCACGAGGCGGCCTTTGCGGGGTCGGGGCCGTTCTGGGGGGAGTATTTCCAGGTGGGACGGGTGTTGAAGGACGTGTCGTTGTTGCGCCGGGCGGTCGGGGAATTGCTCCGGCTCCAGCCGAGAAGCGCGATGTGGGCCAATAACCGGGCGGCGCTGCTGCTCATCACGGGCGAGAATCCGGCCGAGGCGCTGCAACTCACCTTCGAGGGGCTGCAAAAGCAGCCGGAATCGGCGGCGTTCCGGATCAACCATGCCATCGCGCTCTTCATGAACGGGCGGGTGAACGAGGCGGCCCGGCAGCTGGAGGGTTTGGACGCGAAACGATTGGAGCCGGATGCGGCCACGAGCTACCATCTGTTGCTGGCCGAAATCCGGGGCGCGGAGGGACGATGGGACGAGGCCGGGCGGACGGCGGGCCGGGTGGATCGCTCGCTCCTGTTCCCGCACCAGGTGGAGCGGCTGGAGCAGGTCCTGAAAAAGGCGGGTGCTCCCGGCGCCGGCGGGGCCTGACACGGAGACAAAGGAGGCCGAATGGAACGCGAAGAAGATTATGCGGAGCTGCGGGGTACCCGCCGCTGGTGGGGGCGGATGCGCGTCTCGTGGTCCGAGTACTACGAACGGCATCCGCTGTTGCGGCACTTCGTGCACGAGCCGCTCTTCCTGCTGGCCTTGGGTGGCGTGGCCCTCGTGGCGGTCGCGGTTCCCCTGGGCCTGGCCAAGATCTGGCATCCCGCCCCGGCCCATTTCTCCAAGCGGGTTTCGGTCAGTCTGCTGGATTACGGGCAGGCCTGGGCCCTGCGACGGTCGGCGTTGAAGGCCCGGACCGAGGGCCGCTGGGACGACGCGCTGGTGGCGGCCCGGGGCGCCCTCGGGAACAATATTTCCGACAGTCGCTCCCTGCGGGTCGCCCTCGAACTTCTGCGCGACGGACCCTCGGTCCGGTCGGCCAACCTGCCATTGATGCTGCTGGTGGGGAACCTGCTCCTCGAGGTCGAGCGGACGAACCGCCCCTCCTGCGCGCTGGTGGCGGATGTCTACGAACGGTTCCGGCTGCCGGAGTACGCGCTTCGGCTCCTGCAGCCCTGGCAGGAGGAATTCGGGCCCGGGGAACGACGGACCTGGCTCCGGAGCCTGGTGTCGGCAGGCCGGGTCGGGATGTTCACGTCGGCCTGGAAGACGAACCAGGCCGCGTATGCCGGGGATCGGGTGATGGAGGTGTACGCGGCGGGCGCGGACGCGTTGGCGGGCGGGGAGATCGAGCGGGTGGTGCGCGGAATGACCGCGCTCCGGGCGGCCCTGGAGGTGCCCGAAGTGCAGCTGGCCGCGGCCCGGATGCTGGGGGCGGCGGCGTACCAGCGAAACGATCTCACGGACTATCAGCGGGCGATCGGGGTGCTCCAGCAGTTGAACTCGGCGATGGTGTTCGACGACGTGCTGCTGTGGCAATTGCTGGCCCGAAACGGTCAGCTGGCCGAGGCGCGCGAACGGGCCTCGAAGTATCCCAACGTGCCGCCGCCGACCGCCGTGGAGGCGGTGCAGTTGGCCCGGGCCTGGCTGGCGCTGGGCCTGGACGAACTGGGGGTCAGCATGTTTCGCGACAACGCCTCGCGCTACGGCCTCGATGTGGACGTGTGGTCGACGTATCTCGATTTGTTGACCATGCGGCGGGATTGGAAGGAGGTGCGATCCGTGGCGTCGCTCCTGCGGGTCAATGCCTCGACGCGGGACGACCTGCTGCCCATCGCCCTCTATGCCGACGTGCGCGCCGACATTGCCGATGGCCGCCGCACCTCGGCGCGGGATTTTCTGAGCCGCCTCAAGGACAGCAAGATTCGCGACCCGCGGCTGGCCTTCCGGATGGCTTCCGGCCTCAACGCCGCCGGGGAGGGCGATGTCGCCATGGAACTGCTGCGCCGGCTCGAGTCGGAACTGGAGCATCTGCCCGAGTATTGGGTGGAGGTGCTGGGGGCCGCGCAGAAGCGGCGCAACGTGGAGGAAATGCGGCGCGCCTCGGACCAACTGGTGTCGCTCGCGCCCGAGAATCCCACGGTGCAGATGATCCGGTTGGTCGTGCTCCTGGGCGGGCGGAGCGAACCCGGGGAGGCGTTGTCCACGAGCCTGCGGCTGTTGGGGCGGGGGATCCAGTCGCCCGCCATGAAGATCAACCACGCCATGGCGCTCCTGCTGAATGACCGCGTGGAGGAGGCCGCCAAATTGCTGGCCGAGGTTCCGGTGCTGGATCTCAATCCCGCCGATCTCAATTCCTGGCAGATCGCGCAGGCGGAGGCGCTGGCCCGGCTGGGTCGCCATCGGGAAGCCCTCGAGACGGGCAAGCACGCCGACCCCAGCCTCCTGTTGCCCCCGCAGGAGGAGTGGTTCCGCCGGACGATGGAGGATAGCCGGAAGAAATTCGGGACCGGAGGCGTCCGGGGCTGAGTCGGGCCGGGCCGCTCGATCAGGCGTCCGCCACGCGCCGATAGCCGGCGTGGCAGGTGGGCACGCCCCGTGCCTGGAAGCCACGCTCGAAGTCGGTGATGCATCCGAGCAGGTCGGGCGGGGTCGGGACCGGCAGGAACCGGGGGCAGGCACCGAAGACCTTCAGCATCTGCTCGAAGTAGGGCCCGTGATCGGTTCGCAGCCAGACCTCGCCACCGGGTTCCACCACCGCGGCCGCCAGTTCAGGAAAGCGCTCGTTGACCAGGCGGTTCTTCCAGTGCTTCCGCTTTGGCCACGGGTCCGGGAAATACACGTGCAGGCGGGAGACGCTTCCGGGTGGGAGCAGGTACTCGAGGCAGTAGGAGGCCTCGATCCGCAGTCCCAGCACGTTCGTCAGGCGGCGGCGCTGGGCCTTGCGGTCGATCTTTCGGATGCGTCCGAGCAACCGCTCCACGCCCAGGAAGTTCCGTTCCGGATGCGCCTCCGCCCAGTCCAGGAGGAAGGATCCGTCGCCGCTCCCCAGCTCGACCTCCAGCGGCGCGGATCGGGGAAACAGGGTGTCCATCGAGAACCGCTCGAACCAGGTCGCGGGCCGGTGAATCAACTTGTCGGGGACGATCTCGGGCTCGGGCAGCGCAGGCCGGCGGCGGGGGGCGGGGGAGACCGGACCGGCGGCGGCGGCGGCGGAAGCCGGGGACGACTCGGGCGACATGAGCACCCGGAGAGGATGCCGGAGGTCCGCGGTCCGCTCAACCGGCAAAGGGACACCGGGACACCGGGAGCCCATGGCCGTTGACAATGTCCTGCATGGAAATGCGCCGTGGGGCCGGCGACGGCCGAGTCGGCGGTTTCGCCTCTCGATTCGCCGGCTTCGATCGCCCCGCGACCCGGCCCGTCTTTTCTTTTGCCTCCGGGAAGGCGGGGACGAGAGACTGGCCCCTCCACATGAACCTTCGAGTCACCATGCCAGCCGCGCGGATCGGGACGGCCCTCGGGCTTCTCGCCGTCGGCATCGGAAACCTGCACGCCGCCCAACTCACCCCGCCGCCCCCGCCGAAGCCGCAATTGTCCCCGGCACTGGCGGCACTGAAGCCGGGTTACACCGACTCGCCCCGCATCACCGGCCAGCCGTGGAGGGTCCACGACGCGGATCGTCCCCAGCCGCGGCTGGTGGCGCCCGGGGCGACGTTCAGCCAGATGGCCGCGCCGCCGTCGGATGCGGTGGTCCTGTTCGGCGGTACCGATACCGGGGCGTGGCACAAGGATGGTCAGCCGATTCCCTGGAAGGTCGTCGACGGCGTGCTCGAAGTGGTCGGCAAGAGCGGCAGCATCGAAACCCGCGAGAAGTTCGGGAGCTTCCAGATGCATCTCGAGTTCCAGACCCCGTCGGAGCCGAAGGGCGACAGTCAGGCGCGGGCGAACAGCGGCGTCTTCCTGCACGGGCTGTACGAGATTCAGGTCCTGGATTGCTACCAGAACCCGACCTATCCCGACGGCACCGCGGGCTGCATCTACGGGCAATGGCCGCCCCTGGCCAACGCCGCGAAGCCGCCCGGCCAGTGGCACACCTACGACATCATCTTCGAGGCGCCGAAGGTCGAGGGCGGGGAGGTCAAGGAGCCGGCCTACGTGACGGTCATTCTGAACGGCATCGTGACCCAGCATCGGAAGGCCCTCCTCGGCCCCGTCCGTCATCGCGAGGTGGCCTCGTACGAGAAGAACACGCCCACGTCCGGCCCCATCGGGCTGCAGGACCACGGCGATCCCGTGCGCTTCCGCAATATCTGGCTGCGTCCGATCGGCGAGTACGACAAGCCCTGAGAGCGCCATCCGCTTCCTCGGTCCCAAGCGCGGGCAAACGGCGGTCGGAGCAATCCGGCCGCCGTTTCGTCGTCCGGGGGCGCGGGCCGCGACGATCAGCGGCGCCGGCGCCCGCCGAAGAGCGAGCCCAGCACGCCCCGGATGATCTCGCGTCCGAGGGTGCTGCCGACGGTGCGGACGGCGCTCTTGGTCATGGTTTCGACCAGGCTGTCGGGGGTGCGACCGCGTCCGGACCCGCGCGGGGCGGCCTGGGGCAGGCCCGCGGGTGCGGAGGACGACGCGCCGGTCCCGCCCCCGCCAAAGAGGCTCGCGAAAAAGCCTTTCCCCGGCGGGGCGGCGGTCGCGCCGGGGGCGGATTTCGCCAATTTTTCGTAGGCGGATTCGCGGTCGACGACCTTTTCGTAGACGCCGGCGACGAGGGATTCGGCGAGGAGCTGTCGACGTTGCTCGGAAGTGATGGGGCCGATCTGGCTTCGGGGCGGGCAGATCAGGGCACGTTGCACCATGCCTGGCTGACCTTTCTCGTCGAGGAGCGAGACCAGGGCCTCGCCCACGCCGAGTTGGGTCAGGACGGCCTCGGTGTCGAGGCGGGGATTGGCACGGAAGGTCTCCGCCGCGGCGCGGATGGCCTTCTGGTCGCGCGGCGTGAACGCGCGGAGGGCGTGCTGGATGCGGTTGCCCAGCTGGCCGAGGACGGCGTCGGGAATGTCCTGGGGATTCTGGGTGACGAAGAACACGCCGACGCCCTTGGAGCGGACCAGGCGGACGACCTGCTCGATCTTCTCGAGCAGCGACGGGGGGACGTCCTGGAAGAGCAGGTGGGCCTCGTCGAAAAAGAACACGAGCTTGGGCTGGGGCAGGTCCCCGACCTCCGGGAGGTTCTCGAAGAGTTCGGAGAGCAGCCACAGCAGCATGGTGGCGTAGACCTTGGGGGACTGCATCAGGCGGTCGGCGGCCAGGATGTTGACGAGGCCGCGACCCTGGCCGTCGGTTTGGAGGAGGTCGTCGAGGTTGAGCGCGGGCTCGGCGAAGAACCGTTCGCCGCCCTGTTGTTCGAGGCTGACCAGCCCGCGCTGGATGGCGCCGACGCTGGCGCCGGAGACGTTGCCGTAGCGGGAGGTGAAGGCGGCGGCGTTCTCGGAGAGGTAGGCGAGCAGGGCCCGCAGGTCCTTCAGGTCGAGGAGCAGCAGGCCGTGCTCGTCGGCGACGCGAAAGGCGATGTTGAGGACGCCGGCCTGGGTTTCGTTG
>CAZSOV010000144.1:0-19176 GCA_964608505.1 uncultured Verrucomicrobiota bacterium | reverse complement strand
CCCTTGAAGCCCTCGTCCAAGCTGCATGTCGGGACGATGCCCTTGAGCAGCGGGAAGGCGCAGTCGTCCAGCTCCATCACCACGCCCTGCAGCGCCGGCAGCGCCGGCTCGATCTCGATCAGGTGCAGGATGACCGGTTGGTTCGGGCCGAACATGGCTCCGGACGCGATCCGGAAAAGAAGCGAGTAACCGATTTGACCGGCAGCGCCGGTGACCGCGACACGGATGGGAGCGTTCATAAGTAATGTTCGGGATGAATCGTCGAGGCATCAGCATGCCTCATGCGGAACCGGCGGCGCAAGTGCCGGGACGCGGCGCCCGGCCAAACCGACAGGGCGATGGACAAAGTGGATTGGGGCCCGCGACCGGCTCCCCGCCATAGCTTCCACGCGACGGCGGGCCGGGTCGCGGGGCGATTGAAGCAGGCGAATCAAGAGGCGAAGCCTGCGACTCGGCAGTCGCCGGCCCCACATCGCAATTCCACGCGAGACTTTGTCAACGGCCCGGCCAAACCGACCCCACGGGCGCGGGAACCGAGGGTCCCGCCGCGGTTGGGGTCCCCCCCCATCCCGAACCTCTTTACGGGCCTTCCCGCCCCGGAGCATGCTGCGGGGGTCTGGCCGGAGAACCCCAAGCCCCCTCCGGCGGGCGGTTGCCGACATGTTTCCCATCCTTGAAGCACGATTCCTGGCCCCGGAGGTGAAGTTGTTCCGCATCCAAGCACCGCAGATCGCGCGGAAGCGGAAGGCGGGTCAGTTTGTCATCCTGCGCGTCCACGATCACGGGGAACGGGTGCCCTTGACGATCGCGGATTCGGACCCGGCGACGGGGAGCATCACGCTCGTGGTGCAGGGGGTGGGCAAGACGACGAAGATGTTGAACGCGCTGGAGGCCGGCGCGTCCGTCCGGGATCTGGTCGGCCCGCTCGGGATGCCGTCGCACGTGGAGAAATTCGGAATGGTCGTGGTGATCGGCGGAGGGCTCGGCACGGCCATCGCGTATCCGACGGCCAAGGCGTTCAAGGAGGCAGGGAACGAGGTCATTTCCATCGTCGGCGGGCGCAGCCGGGCCTTCGTCATCCTGGAGGACGAACTCCGCGCGATCTCGGACGAATTGCGGATCACGACCGACGACGGATCCTACGCGAAGAAGGGATTCGTGACGGACGAACTCAAGGGGTTGATCGAGGCGGGACGGAAGCCGGATCTCGTGCTGGCCATCGGACCGGTGCCGATGATGCGGGCGGTGGCGGAGGTGACGCGACCGCACGGGATCAAGACCGTGGTGAGCCTGAACCCGATCATGGTGGACGGCACGGGGATGTGCGGCGGTTGCCGGGTGATCGTGGGCGGGAAATCGCAGTTCGCCTGCGTGGACGGTCCGGAATTCGACGCGCATCAGGTGGACTTCCAGATCCTGATCCAGCGCAATGCCATGTATCGCGACGCGGAACGGGAGTCGCTGGAACGGTGGCAGACCTCGCCGCAACCGCCGCCGCCCCAGTCGACCGCTCCCGGTTCGTGTGCCGAGGCGGGCGGCTGCCGCTTCGTGGCCAGGGTTCCGGAGTTGGCCGGCGTCTGGAAGCCGTCCCCCACGGCATCCTGAGCCGAGCCGATGCGCGGATGCTCGACACGACCCCCGGCAAACGGAGAAGAGAGACCTGATTTCTGCCAGCCCCATGCACAACACCCTGCCCCCGAAGGAACGAATGAAAATCCACCGGCAGCACATGCCGGAGGAACCGCCGTCGGAACGAGCTCATTGCTTCGTCGAGGTGAATCGCGGCCTCGACGCCGCCCTGGCGCAGCAGGAGGCGATGCGCTGTCTCACCTGCAAGTCGCAGCATTGCTTCTCGGCCTGCCCCGTCGGCGTGCAGGTCCGGGACTTCGTCGACCTCATCGTGTCCGGCGATTACCTGGGCGCGGCGGCGAAGATCCGCGAGGACAACGTGCTGCCGGCGGTCACGGGCCGGGTGTGTCCGCAGGAGAAGCAGTGCGAGGGCGCCTGCATCCTGAGCGCGCGCGGGGAGTCGGTGGCCATCGGCTATCTGGAGCGGTTCGTGGCGGACTACGAGCGAAGCGTCGGCCAGGTGGGGATTCCGGAGCGGGCACCGGCCACCGGCAAGAAGGTGGCGATCATTGGCAGCGGCCCGGCCGGACTGAGTTGCGCGGGGGATCTGTCCCTGCGGGGGCATGAGGTGACGGTGCTCGAGGCCCTGCACGAGATCGGCGGCGTGTTGGTCTACGGCATCCCCGAGTTCCGCCTGCCGAAGGAGATCGTTCGCGAGGAGGTCGAGAACCTGCGGCGCATGGGCGTGGAGTTTCGCACCAACGTCGTGGTGGGTCGGACGGTGACCGTGGACGAGTTGCTGGGCGAGGAAGGCTACCACGCCGTGTTCGTCGCGACGGGGGCGGGACTGCCCATGTTCCTCGACATCCCCGGCGAACACCTCTGCGGGGTTTACTCCGCCAACGAGTTCCTCACCCGCGTGAACCTGATGAAGGCCGGCCAGGGGCCGGAGAACGACAGCCCCGTCTACGACTGCCGGGACCGGAACGTCGCGGTGTTCGGCGGAGGAAATACCGCGATGGACGCGGTGCGCACCGCGTTGCGCCTCGGCGCGAAAAACGCGTGGATCGTCTATCGGCGGTCCGAGGCCGAGATGCCCGCCCGGATCGAGGAGGTGAAGCACGCCCGCGAGGAGGGCGTGCAGTTCCTGATGCTCACCAATCCGGTGGAGTTCCACGGCGACGACAAGGGCCGCCTCGCGGGGGTCCGGTTGCAGCGCATGGAGCTGGGCGAGCCCGACAAATCCGGGCGCCGCAGGCCGGTGCCGGTGGCGGGCTCCGAGCAGGACATGCCCCTGGATGTGGCCATCATCGCGGTCGGAAACCGCGGGAACCCGCTGGTGCAATCCACCACGCCCGATCTCGCCACCACCCGCCATGGCTACATCGTCGCGGACCCGGAGAAGTTCAAGACCAGCAAGGTCGGGGTGTTCGCGGGGGGCGACATCGTGACGGGCGGCGCGACGGTGATCCTCGCCATGGGCGCGGGACGCAAGGCCGCCCGGGGCATCGACGAGTACCTCCGCGAAGGAACGTGGTAGGATCCCGGGCGCTCAGCGACGCGCGAAGCAAAGGACCCCGGACGAACGACCGTCCGTGGGCGGGAACCCCTGCCACTCGGTGCCCGTGCTGAAACGTAATGCTCGGGCGGCGGGCGCGAGCGCCGGGGCCCGACGTTGGCGCGCTACCTCTCGGAATGCCGCAGGGGCGTGACCTGGACCGTGGCGCGGTTCTTGGCGACATGGTGGGCGGGAAGGACACCGCGCCAGCTGACATTGGGATAGACGAGCGAGCCGCGACCGAGGATGGAACCGGGGTTCAGAACGGCGTTGCACCCGACCTGGGCGTGGTCGCCAATGAGGGCGCCGAACTTGCGCAGGCCGGAATCGAGGCGCTGGCCGTCGTGTTCGACGAGGACGTTGCCGGCGGTGATCTTGAGGTTGGAGATCTTCACTCCGGCGCCCAGATGCGCCTTCCAGCCCAGGATGGAGTCGCCGACATAATTGAAATGGGGCACCTGGCAGTGGTTGAAAAGGATGGAGTGCTTCAGTTCGCAGGCGTTGCCGACCACGCAGTGGTCCCCGATGATGACCTGGTCGCGGATATAGGCGTTGTGGCGGATCTGGCAGTTCCGCCCGATGATGGCCGGGCCCTTGATCATGGCGCCGTCCTCGACCACGGTGCCCTCGCCGATGAACACCCGGTCGCCGATCCAAGCCACGCCATCGCAACGGTTTCGGAGGGCAGGATGCAGGTGGGCCCGCAGGTATTCGGCCAGGCGTCCCAGGGCCTGCCAGGCGTGGTCGCAGCCCTCGAACAAAGCCGCATGCTCGGTTTGAGTCAGATCGAAGAGGTCGGACGGCGCGAACACGAGTCGGAGAATGTCCGCGGGGGCCGCGGCCGGGCGAGTCGCAAAACACCCAAAACAGGGCTTGCCAGTGTTCCGGGTGGACGTCTAGGTTCTCCGCCCCTTGTCGGGAGCCGGTCCATTTCAGGGCGCATGAACCATGCGTCACCGGGGTCGACGGGGATTCAGTCCTATGTCAGTCAAGATTCGACTCAAGCGTGTCGGAGCCAAGAACGCGCCGGCGTACCGCATCGTGGTCACCGACTCCCGCAGTCCGCGCGACGGGCGGTTCATCGAGGAGATCGGCAGCTACGATCCGAAAAAGACCGGGGAAAACTTCGCGTTGAACATGGATCGCGCGAAGTACTGGGTGGGCGTGGGCGCGCAGCCGTCCGAGACCGTGGCCAGCTTCATCGAGAAGGCCAAGGCCAAGGCGGACGCGACCGCCGCCGCCTAGGCCGCCTCCCCTCCTACATTCCGGCGCAAACGCCAGACTCCGATGCAGGAATTCCTTGAAGCGGTGGTGAAGGGGATGGTCGCCAACCCCGAGGACGTGGTGATCGAGCCGGTCGAGCGGCGCGGTGAAACCGTGTACGAAATCCGCGTTCACCCTTCCGATGTCGGTCGCCTCGTGGGCCGCCGCGGAAACACCATCAACGCCATCCGCACCCTGCTGACGGCGGGAGCCTCCCGGAAGGGTCTGCGTTGTTCCCTGGAATTGCTCGAGGAACGCTCCTCCAGCGGCGGCAACGGCGGGGGCGAGGATGGCCCGGACGGGGGCGGTGCCCCGCGGCCAGCCACCGGCGTGGGCGCGGTGGGTGCACCCGTCGGAGACGGGCGTCGCGGCGCTGACCGTGGACGGGACCGCGACCGGGATCGCGATTACGGCAGCGAACCGCGATAGTTCTGGATTTCACGGATCCGGAGGACGGCCGGGAGCCGACCGGATCCAGGTCCGAAGGCGGGCATGAAGATCGACGTGCTCACCCTCTTTCCCGGCATGTTTGCCGGTCCGCTGGACGAAAGCATCGTCGCGCGGGCCCGCAAGAAGGGATGCCTCGATCTGCGGGTGCATAACCTGCGGGAGTGGACCCATGACCGGCATCGAACGGTGGACGACCGACCGTTCGGAGGCGGGCCGGGAATGGTGCTGAAGTGCGAGCCGATCTTTGAAGCGGTCGAGAGTTTGCGGGGAACCGATACCCGAGTGGCACTGATGTGTCCGACCGGGCGGCGGTTCGACCAGGCGGCGGCCCGGGAACTGGCCTCCCTGTCCCATCTCATCCTGCTCTGTCCGAGTTATGAAGGTCTGGACGAGCGGGTCCGGGAGGGATTGGTGGATTCCGAGTGGTCGGTGGGCGATTTTGTCCTGACCAGCGGTAATCTGCCGGCCATGATGGTGATCGACGCCGTCACCCGGTTGCTCCCCGGCGTGCTGGGGGACGACGAATCGGCCGTCGATGAATCGTTCAGCCACGGGACGCTGGAGTATCCGCACTATACGCGGCCAGCCGAGTTTCGCGGCAGGCGGGTGCCCGAGGTGCTGCTCTCGGGACATCACGCGGAGATCGAAAAGTGGCGGCGCGAGCAGGCGCTGACACGGACCAGGCAGCGTAGACCCGACCTTCTGTCGGCGGCGCGGACGGAAGCGCCGGCGAGGCAGCAGGCGGGGCAGACAGGAAAGACAGATTATGAACCAGGCATTGTTGGACAAGATCGAGTCGGAGTTCCTGAAGAAGGAGAAGCCGGCCTTTCACGTCGGTGACTCGGTGCGCGTGCATACGAAGGTCGTCGAGGGCGACAAGGAGCGCATCCAGATCTTTGCCGGAGTGGTCATCGGACGCCGGGGGCATGGGCTCAACGAGACGTTTACCGTCCGCCGCATCAGCTACGGCGAAGGCGTCGAACGCGTCTTCCCCATCCATTCTCCCCGCATTGACAAGGTCGAGGTCGAACGTCACGGCACGGTTCGCCGCGCGAAGCTCACCTACCTCCGCAAGCGCATCGGCAAGGGCGCGACCTTGGTCAAGGAAAAGCCCCATTCTCAGGCGACCTCTGCCTAGCTCCCGGCTCCCGGTCGTGGCTGCCCCCGGAACCACCCCCCGCGGGCCGGAACTGGCGTCCGCGCCCCACTGATCTCGGCTCCGAGGCCCCCGCGTGAACCCTGGCGGAGACGAACGGTTCGAGTTCGAACGCGGGTTGCAGTCGAAGGGATTGCTGCGGGTTGCCGGTGTCGACGAGGCCGGTCGGGGCCCTCTGGCGGGGCCGGTGGTCGTGGCGGCGGTGGTTTTGCCGGAATCATGGATCACCGCGGGCCTTCCCCCCGCCTTGCGGGGATTGAACGACTCCAAGCAGGTCTCTGCCCGCCTGCGGGACGCGTTGTTCGAGGAACTGATGCGGCTCCCCGCCGGAACCCGCATGGTGGCGGTCGTCGAACCCGAGGTCATCGACCGACTCAATATCCTCGCCGCGACCCATGAAGGCATGGTTCAAGCCTTGGCCGGCTTAATCCCTCCACCCGATCACGTCTTGGTGGACGGCTTGAGGGTGCCCGCGATCCGGCTTCCCCAGACGGCCCTGGTCAAGGGCGATTCCCGAAGTTACTCCATCGCGGCGGCCAGCATTCTGGCGAAGGTCACCCGGGATCGCCGGATGCAGGACGAAGACCGACGATGGCCAGGCTATGGCTTCGCGGTTCATAAAGGCTATCCCACCCCGGATCATCTGCGTGTTCTGGCGCGCCTCGGCCCTTCCCCGATCCATCGTCGATCCTTCGCCCCCGTGGCGGCCACCCAGCGGCTCCTGTTCGACTCATGAACTGGTGGCGGCGGTGCCTGAGCTGGTTCGGCTCCCGAACCGAGCCCGAACACCTGCGCCGCGGTCGGATCGGCGAGGCGGCGGCCCGACGCAGACTCGAAGCGGTCGGCCTGAAATTCCTGCTGGCCAATTACCGCTCGCCCCGCGGTGAAATTGACCTGGTGTTTCGGGATGGGGAGTTCCTCCAGTATGTTTCATTTGCCATAAACATTCTGTCAGGGCTACAGTGACCGCGCATGCCACAAAGGCTGGCGATCAGCTACGTGCGGTTCAGCACAGCAGGACAGGCCGATGGCGACTCGATCCGACGCCAAACGGAGGCCACGGAGGCGTACTGCAAGAAGATGGGGCTCACGCTCATCGACTCATTCCGGCTCAAGGACACAGGCAAGTCCGCTTTCAAAGGGGCGAACAGGAGTGCTACTGCCGCATTGGGGCAGCTGGAAAAGCAGGTGGAGGAAGGGAAGATCCCCAAAGGTACCGTCCTCATCGTGGAAAATCTCGACCGATTGAGCCGTCAGGACATCACGTCGGCGCAGCTTCTCCTCCTGCAGTTGATCAACCATGGTATCGAAATCGTGGCGCTGTCGGACAACGAACGTCGCTACAGCAAGGAAACCCTCGCCCAGAATCCCTTCGAACTAATCGTCTCGATCATGGTCATGAGCCGGGCCCATGAAGAAAGCCGGATCAAGAGCTATCGGGTGAAGGAGTCGTGGATCAACCGAAACCGTTTGGCCGCAGCGGGAAAGCACATCAACATACGGCTGCCTTCTTGGCTGGAATCAAAAGACGGCAAGTACATCGTCATCCCCGGCAAGGAAGCGGTCATCAAGAGAATCTTCCGCCTTTATCTGGAAGGATTTGGGACGCAGACGATTGCCCAGATGCTCGTCAAAGAAAGGACACCAAACATCGCGAAGAGCAAGAGCGGCAAGATGATTTGGCATCCGACCTACGTCCAGCGCATCCTGAAATCCAAGGAGGTCATCGGCTATTACACGGGAACCGAACCCAACGTCCCGAACTTCTTCCCAGCCGTCGTCACCGAGTCCGAATTCTATGCTGCGCAGGCAAAAATCAAGGCTCGCTACAACTACAAGGGGCAGAAGAACAACAATCCCCATCCGCTGAGTCATCTCCTAAAGTGCGAACTTTGCGGAGGGAGCATCGTTCGCTGCCTTGGGAACGGCTACTTCTACTTTCAATGCCAAACCGCGATGCTAAAGGCCTGCAAGGCGAAAACCATCTCGATCTACGGCACGGAAACAGCCCTCCTCCGTGTCATCGCGACCTCGAAGCCAACCCAGTCTAGGCTCGATGATCAATCGGCACGTGATGCAGAGCAGGAAATCGTGGCCGTTCACGGGAAGATCCAAGAGATCGATCAAAAGCTCACGACCGCAACCCGGCTCTTCGTCGAAACCCCATCGGCGGCGGGCACAAAAATCTTGCAGCAGCTGGAGGGCGAGAGATCGAGATTGGCGAGTGAACTGGAGCAAAAGCGGAACAGCCGGTTCCTGGTCGATCACCGCGCCGACTGGAAGGATGTGAAGGCGCAAATTGAGGCCAACATCCTCGGCACAAGCGGCTTTGCCTTGGAGGTGACCCCCGTTTCAGCGCACGTCGTCAACGGGCACGTGGAATTCCTGAGGCACGAGTCGGCCACCGCTGAAAATGCCATCATTGCCTTGAGGGAGTCGCTGAAGAGCTACATCGACAGAATCTCGATCAACATCCCGGAGATGCGGGCAACGATCAACTTCAAGGGTGGCGACAGCGTGCTTGTGGAATTCAGAAAGAGCACGAGCTACCCTCGTCGATACGCCTATCGGGTGGGCGGGGGCGATTGGATCGACCTCGGAGTAGATCCGCGACGCCAATAGAGGCGCGTCGCGTCCCAACCTGCGAGGGAACGTCCCTCGATCAGGGTCCCATCCCCGCGGAGCTTCCTGTAACGGATTCACCGGGAATCTCGGTAGATCGGTGGACGTTGGTACAGCGACAGCCGCATTGAAGCGCTTCGCCCGGGCCACAAATCATCGAATGAATCTACCAAAGACGAAAAGTCCCCTCCCGAAGCTCATGTTCACCGTGCACGAGGCCGCCACCATGCTGTCGATCAGCGAAAAAACGGTCTATCGCCTGATAAAAAGGGGCGAGTTGAAGGCGCCGACCGCAATTCGCACCAAATTGATCACAGCGGCGTCGATTGAGCTGTTCGCTGGTCTGACCCGCTGACGCCGGAAAAACCGCTCGGCGAGGCCGTGGAACACGTTTCCACGGCCTTATGCTTTGACACCTGCGATGCCGGGCAGCCGAGCGCCAGTAATTCCGCCATATCCGCCAATTCGGGGCGGATAATCCCACAGATATTGCCGGAGTGCCATTTTCCGAAGCGCGAAGCCAGGAAACGCCCCGACGAAATTCGAAATCGTTCGCCTTGCGCCCTCGCCCGGTGCGATCCGCGTGTTCCAACACCCGCGTTCCACGTGGTTTACACGAATCCCAACAAGAATCCCCGGGTCGTGTAACGGATTCTACGCGGTTTGCGGTGAAAGAGGTGAAGGCGACGAAAATGACGACGGACCAAAACATCGCGAACAACCGGAAGTGCACCAAGCGCGTGCCGGTTGTTGCGTTCCCGAAGGCAGCCGCCAAGGGAAATGCCGCGTGTAACGGATTCCTCGCCGATTTCGGTAGCTCCCTTGGCTGGACCTTACTTCGACACCGATCCAGCCACGCAGTGAATGGAGTCGGCCCTTGGCGAGACGAGGCGGTAGCCGACGGAAATCATCAGTGCCTCATGAAAGTTCATAACATGAATATCCCTCAGAATAACCAATCGGAGCAGACCAACGGAACACCCGGATCGTCGAATGGAACCTCTGGACCTGCGGTTACGCCCCCCACGCAGCAGGGAGTCAGCCTAGCCGCCCCAGTTGAAACCAGTGTTCTCAACAACCCGGGGGTACGGCTCTTCGAACCGAAGTCGAAGCAGTCCGAAGCCCTCAACGGCCAGTTCACAGCAACGGTCGTCGACGTGGTCAAGCTGCAGATGCCGGCTTCGGAAGGCAAGAAGCGCGGTCGCAAGGCAAAAGCCGGTCAGCGCAAGAAGACCGAGGCCAACGCTTCGAAGGAGAAGTCCGTCAAGGCGGGCGCGCTGTTGCTCCGGGTTGTCTTCGAGGTGTCCCAAGGACGTGACGTTGGGACTTCCGTGCGGGTGACGAAGGACGTGCGCGCCAATCAGAAGGAGAAGGGGCGCTTCGCGGACTTCATCAGGGTGCTCCTCCCGACCGAGCACGAATTCAAGAAGTTCTTCAGCGAGTTCGAGCTGGGCCAACTCTTGAATCGGCGCTGTCGTCTCAAGCTGAAGCAGTCACTACGAGCCAAGGACAACACCGTGAAGATCGTCGGCCAGGAGGCGGAAGAAACTCCAACGCCAGCTCCGGTCACGAGCCTGCTTCAGCCCCCCATGGGCGCTGAGGTGCCGCCAGCCTCGGCCCCTGCGACGCAATTCACATACTCCGGTACCATTGGCAGCACTGTTACCGGACAGCTCGTCGAGAAGGCGAACGTGGAGGCAATCGCTGCCTGACCTCAGCTGAAAAATCCAACTCCTCTACTCAAATGAATCCAAACATGAACACTGTGATGAGGGACTGGTTTGTCGGTGGTCTCAGCCTCTGCCGGACGGCTCCTCGCACCACGGGTGTCCTGCCCAGCATCAATCCGGATGGAATTCTGGTCGCCTCGACGCTAGCTGAACTCAACATCGGCGATCTCCAGATCCTCACGGTATCCTTCAGTCTGCGGCTCTCGCCCGAGTTCAGGCAAGTGTCGCAGGCCGATCTCCGGCGACGCTCCCGATCTGGCCTGCCCTCGGGCAAACCCCACCAGTCCCTTCAGCCTCTGTCGGGGACCCTTGCAGATCGCATCGTCATCCAGGCCTGAGCCCGGCTGACCACGGATACGCGGACAGCGAGAGTACGCTCTCCCTGTCCGGCGTATTCTTTCCATGGATCACATCCCTGAAACCGCCAGATCGGCCACCCGGCCATCCGTCATCCGGGGTTGGACCCACAAGGTCGAGCCGCCCCATTCCCACCCAGGAAAATGACCCGCTCCTTCCACTCATTATCAACGACTTGCACGGATTCTCGGAGTTTCGATGGCTGGAACCAACCTTCCACCCCCTCTATTCCCCCTTGTCGGGACACCACCCCTCACCGTAGGACGCCCCATAATCGATCCTGGCGCGTCGCCCCAGAAGATGACCCCGGGAAATTCCGAGTATTTCGACCACGGTCCCCATACCCGGCATTTCCATGGTGAAGCTCCGCGGAGGGACCCGAATTCCGATGCTTTACCGTTACCGCACTTCCCCCTACCTTCGGCCCAGTACCCGGATGCCCCACGATCGATCGAGGATGCCATTACAGCCCTCCCAACCGGCGAACCGAGTACCCACCGCCCTTGGCCCCCTCGATGGCTCCAGGACGATCGTCGAATTTCCTCCTCTCCATACTTCCGTCCAAATCTTCCCGTTTCATCCGGAATGTTCTCCTCCTATTTCCGTCAATATCCACCGCTTCGCGTCCATATGGCCGGGGATAGTCCAGGGATCGTTCCATTTCGCCCGCCCTGCCTCTTGCCTGCCTCAAGGGAATGCACGATCTCGTTGCCTGAGGAGAACAGAGCCATCAATGCCGGACTTCTGAACAGAACAAAGCACTACCTCTCTGCTGGAGTGGTGGTTCAATTTAACCGGGCTTCTTCTTTAGCTCGCCGGAGCAATGATAATTGATCTGCGTGTGTGCAGGAGAAGTCGCCGCTCTGCATCCTCGCCGACGGATCCCAGCGGTCCGCAGCCTATCGCCCCCTGCCTCCACCCGATCCGCCCGAGGCGAACACACCAACGCACACGTCAAACGATGAACCCTGATTCCTCACTGGCCTACTTGATTCGCACCCGATAAAACCCACTACTTGGCGCTTTATCTATAGGATCGTAGAAATCGAATACTCCATCCGTCATTGCATTTGTTCGAACTGGTCGCCAGAGATAGTCTGTTAATCCAGTCTTTGAATCAATAACCACAACACCATTCGTAGCCCATGAAACTCGAAGAGCGAATTCTCTTTTCCCAGCAAGGCTTCTCAATTGAGCATTGATGATTGTAGGCGCTGACAGTCTCCACATACCTGTCCTGAGACCACTGAACATCGGGCCCCACCCAACCCTCCCCGGCAGGTATTGGACAATCGGCTTAGCTGATGACGAACTGAAATCTGCGCTCCATGTCGACGCATGCAATGGCGCATCTCCGTATAGGACAATATTTGTTAACGAACTGCAGCCACTGAAGACTTGAATACCCGTCTTCTTAAGGTTTGGCCCAAAAGTGAGCGTCCCCAGACTCAAGCAATCTTCGAAGGCGTAATCGCCGATCTCCTCTATCCCGGCGCCAATGTGAATATTCGTTATGCTTGAGCACGAGTAAAATGCGCCGATTGGAATCTTCCTTAGGCCGTCGGGCAAGCGAATCGCAGGAAGCGATGAGCAAAATCCGAATGCAGAGACTCCGATTTCAATCAACTCATTTGGTAGTGGAACCAGCTTCAAGTTGTAACACATGTTAAATGCACCGGGCCCAATGCTCACCAACCCGCCCATTCCCTTCACCTCTCGCAGGCTCGCACAGGAATAAAATGCGCCTTCGGAGAGGGCTGTTACAGTCGACGGAATTGACACTGTGAGCAGTCCAGCGGATTCCCCAAAGGCACCATATCCAAAGTCCCTGATGCCCAGAGGCACGTCAAAATGGGTTCCAGGCCTTGCAGGGGGATACCTAATCAGTCGGTTGTTGACTTTGTCATAAAGAACTCCATCGATAGACTGTAGGAATCGACTCGAAGCCGGCACGTCTAATCTCTCAAGGGCACTGCAACCATTCAAGGCTGCTTCGCCGATGTGATTAACGCTCGCTGGAATTGAAAGCTGGACGATTCCGGAGCAGTTCACAAATGCGGCGTGTCCAATGCTGGTTAGTCCATCATTTAGTTGAACGTTTCTTAGCTTTGAACAACCCCAAAAGGTCTTCGCTTCGATATCTGCGAGGGTGCCCGGAATCGTAATACTCTCAAGGTATCCACAATCGGCGAATGCCTCTTCGCGAATTCGAAGCGCAAATGATGGTACTGTATAATGCGTTTGAAGACGCGCTGGAGGATATTTAATGAGAGCGCTATCTATGATGTCGAACAGAACACCTTGTATATCTAAGAATCTTCTGCTTCGTGCGTCTACGCCAATTGCGGTAAGATTGGTACATTCCCGAAAGGCGCCGTGACCGATTCTGTTGACCAACTCAGGAATGGTGACAAAAGGTATCGGTGTTCCAGCGAAAGCCTCATCACCAATTGTTTCCAAGGCTCTACCAAGGTGGATGCTATTCAAACCGCGACAGCCTGCAAATGCGCGGCTTCCAACATCGATGACAGAATCGGGTATTACAACGTTCGTGAGCTTGGAGCCCTCAAAGGCACGCTGGCCTATTCGGAGTATGGTATGCGGTATCCCTATCGAGTTGATGCTCTGATTCCGAAAGGCGCCATCTGCGATTGCCACAACCAAGAGCTGGTTAACACGATCTGGGATTTGCGGGGCAACGTCGGTTCCCTTGTACCCTGTGATTGTTGCAGTGTTGTCATCCGTGGAGTACTGAAACTGGGCAAGACTGGAGGTGTTTGCCAATACGAGCGCTAGGAACGATGTGATAAGAAATGATCGCATCGTTGCAGTACCTTCTCTGGCGCAGACAGACCCTATCCGGCCCATAGGGAACTTGGCATTTTCCGGATGCTTCATGTGTCCAGTGGGGACTCCGAATCGAATGCAAGGTTGGACAGTGATGGTCATCGCTAATCGCAGCGCTTTGCCAACGCCATGTCGAGCAACCATGGCATTGGGCCATGGAGATTGGTTGATAGTCAGAACTGCGCTCGATTTGAGTCAAGTTCAATCGAACAGGTAACCCTTGAGCCCTTGAGCAAGGGTTGAGGCACCGTGGTGGCAGATATGAGTGTCCGCCGAGGTCTCCGATTCATGACATGCTCAAGGTACACGGAATAGAACTCTCGCCCAGACATGGGCCGGGTTCTAATCAATTTTGCCGGCTGGTGCTTACCTTGGGTTGGCTATTTAGGTGTGAAAAGGCAGGTGGTGGATATTCGTGGCAGAAATGCTCGCCGGATATTCACGAAATTGTTCGAGTATTCTTGGGACATCATTCGGTCATCCAAGAACAAAGGACGATAAAAGAACTCGAAGAATCAAAGCTGATCGCAAAGGGAAGCAGCATCACCCCGTATCCCTCCTTCGATCCTCATCCCGCCGCAGGCGTGATGGCCGTCCTTCGAGGGATACACCACCAATCAACACCTCCTCCATTGATTCAATAGACACGCCTTCATCCAACCCACGCCCTGGGAGGGGTGGGAACATGGCTGTAGTATAGTATTAGATTGGGGAACGTCGGGTTCAGTTGATCTCCGCCATCCGGCAGCAGCTCTTCCAGAGGACGAACACCCTCTCCCCAAGAGCAGCGCTTCACGTGGGTTGTTCCCGGTATTCATCTTGCGATGACCTCTGCTGCCGTAGGCGACGAGGAGGTGGAGGGATAAATACTGGGATATTCGGCACGTCAAATTCGTCCCAGAGTATTCTTCCCTCCCTTTTCTCTTCGATAGGGGCCTCAGGTTCGCTGGGTATGGCTGTCGTATAGTATTAGACCGAAGCGATGACCGGTTATTGGCGTTTACCGTGTGCCCGGGCAGGGATCGGCAATCTCGTCAAAGAAATGGAAACGGATTTGTTCCCTGCTTTATCACCGGATCGTGCCTTGCATTACGCGTTTGCTTGACAACTTAGGACGGTGTGTTATCGTTACGGTATTCTGCTTTATCGTTTTCTGTTCTTCCTGCTTCTTCCTGCTTCTTCCTGATGCGGCTCGTTTAGTCGCTTCATTCGTGATCCTTCCGGCAGCCAAGCCCGGACAATCCGCTTGGTAAACTCAGCAACGCAATTTCCATGTCCGATTACAACAATTCCATCGATCAGTATCGCACCGACTTCGGCAAGTACATGAAGCGGCTGCGAACTGACCGCAAAATGACCCAAGCGAGCCTGCAAGCCGCCACCGGCGTGGCGTCCACGCTCATCTCCGCCTTCGAGCACGGCGAACGTGCGGTTGGGCCTGAAGTCGCCGAGAAGCTCGCCACCGGTCTGCAACTCGAAGACTCCGAGCGCGAGCGCTTCCTCATCGGAGCCGCGAAAACACGGCGGAAGGACCGCCTCATGTACGAAGCCAGGCATCTGCCTGCGGAGATTCTCAACTACGTGCCGAAGATGCTGCCGAACATCGGTATCGACCCATCCAAGATCGTCGGTGCCGAGTTCCTGAGGGCCGGCGACCCAAAGAACAAGTGCACCGGCACCCTTCTGGATCGCGAGTACGACATGGTGCGCAGAGCCATGACGGGCAAAGGGCAGTACGAACTTCTCCAACTCGTGACCGACGGCGGTCGCTACCTTTGTGCCCTGATCGTGGTCTCGACCGGGTAGGCGACGTCTTCACACCCGACAGTGCATCCAACGAATTCGTAAGCCCTTTGCCGGGTAGAACACCAAAAGGCACGGCATCAATGAATCGGTGCCGTGCCCTTCTCTGAGGAATCATGAATCAATCCACATCAATCGCTGCCTCCGGATGTCCTTCACCTTCGATGGCAACCACTACACCCTCCAGCAAACAAGTTGGAGTTTACAGCATCGAAGACGCCAGGCGCTTCCTCGCCATGGGCATGGTCACGGAACGCGAGGGGCAGGATCACGGCTACTCTCCCCTTGTTGCGGAGCAGTTCGGCATTCCCGCAGCGCTCGTCCTCAAGTACCTGAGCTTCTGTGCCTCGAAGAGCAAGCGCGTCGACCAAGGCATCCAATGGTACAGCCAGAGCATTGCCGATATCGCCAGCCGCTATCCGTACCTCTCAGGAAGCACCGTCCATGCGGCCTTGAAAGGCATCCCGGAGACTCTTCTCATTCGTCGGCGTCGCAAAGACCGCCGGACGAGGGCCATATCCACTGAATACGCATTCTGCGACAGCGCCTTCGAGACCAAGGTGAACTCAAGACCGGTCTACTTCGATCCAGCACAGGCCCAAAAATTTGGGATCCATGCGGCGGTAGTGCTCCACTACGTCCAGAATTGCATTCGCGTCTACCGGAAGAGGCAGCCCGACTATCGGTTTCATCCCATCAGCCCGACGGAGGTGGCCCAGAAACTCGGCATTTCCCGTGCCTCCATCAACCGCGCCTTGAGCGCCCTGGTTGAAGGCGGAATGCTCGACAAGAATTCAACCCCTTCAGGCAGGTTCCCGGAATACGGTCCCCGCCTCTCCATTCAACCGTCGGGAGCCTCGCTCAATTCTGGAACAGAGGCGCTCAAGCCTGGATGACCATGGCTCATTCATGAACGACACCGGCTCAAGCCCGAACGGTAGAAGCTCAGATCCGAATGGTTTTGCTCAAAACGACATGAGTGCCGATCAATCCTGCACGAGCCGCGCTCAATTCCGAATGGATGCGTCTCAAGCCTGGAAATCCATTATAGATAGTTATCATCTATTTACCTCTATTATCATCCTAGTTACCGTTTTCTATCTGCATTATCGCATTTATCACTTCGGTTACCGAAGGTTAGGAGGCCGATTCCGGCGGAGCCGGCAATCGCCCTCTGGCCCTGCGGCGCTCTTAAATTCCGATCAACTGCATTGAGTACATGCAATTGCATCAGAGGATCAAGTCAACGGTACACCACAACTTTGAAAGGATGTAAGTTATGATTTCAGAAGTTAACCCATCAGAAGGCTTTGAAGCGTCAAGGGAGGCATTACGGCAACTCGACATTTCGTGGTCATCAAGCAGGTTTTGCCGTTTCCGCGATGTTGTCATCGATCATGCGGTTTCGATCATCCACCGCATTCCCGACGTCAACTTCGAGAAGCTGTTGAACATCGGTTGGGCTGAACACTTGGCACCCGTCTTTCGAGGAATCGTGCAAACCTACCTTGCGGAGTTTCAGGAGGGGCAATTGGGCGAGTATTCCGAGGTTGATTTTGCCCACGCACTCGTTTTCAACCTCGCTTACTGGTTTCAGGAGGCAGCGCACCCTGGCAAATTGACGGGATGGAGGATGGCAAACGGCGTCATCATAGGGGGCGCCATCAACGACCGCATCAAGCTCAACAAGGAGTTCGAACGTCAACGCGAGTTCTGGAGTCGCCTCGGACCGATTACGGCTCCAGGCACCGTGGTCAGAGTGATCCCCGACTCGACGGCAGGACTCCACGACATCGTCGACCTAACCCCGGAAACCAAGGTGAATGTCCTCAGGAACTTCATGAACTACGCCAACAGCCTCGGCCTGGAAGCCGGTGACGGAACCATCCGCCACAAGTTCTTGATCTACCATCGCCGAAGCCTTGAGGCCGCCAGGCGGTTGTTTGCCGCCAACCCGGAGCTGACGCCAGCCCACATCATCCAACTGATGCAATGCGCCACCGAGATCCTAGGCTACCCGCTGCCGTCATCAAGGGAGGAAGACACCGCCAAGGTGCTTCGGCGGTGCAACGACCTGTCCTACCTGTTGCTCATGCTCCAGCCAGTGGTGAACCGCTATGGGTTCGATCTTCCGGTAGAGCGGTACCTGACGAAGAAGGAGTTGTTCGGCCCGGAATTCCACCTCCAGCATAGCCGCGACCTGCAACGGCAGCCGGCGGAATATCCCGAGGAATTGGTGGATTCAATCGACGACGCGGACAATTCCGCTCTGCCCGATGCACAATCACCGGATGAATTCGCACTAAACGAGTAAACGTGGAATATCCGGATAAAACACTGATCAATTCGCAGAAGGCCTCACGATCGATCGGCACTCCCTTCCGCTGTATTGACCCTCGGGACGAATCAAAACGCGTCCTGAGGGCTTCCAGGGGCTAGGAATGGGCATCGCCTCCGAACTTGAGGGCTTAGTTTATGGATTCAGGGTAAACCTGACGGTTTTATGAACAAATCACCCAACGACGAGATTCGCACGTCAACGGATGCCGATTTCAAAGCCATAGCCGACTGGCTGCGCGACGAGGACCGGCAAGGCATCCCCGGTTCCTTTTACTGCAACCTCGAAATTATCGAGTCGAGCCACCGGGATGGAAAACTGCTTGTTTACGTGGATGGCACCACTGGTTTGCCGGTGGCATTCCAGCTCGGCGGCCTGATCTACCCTGGCATATTGGAGGTAAAGCACGACATGCGCGGTCGTGGAATCGGCCGCAAACTCGTGGAGCATTGCATTGAAAGAGCGCGTGCAAGGAATGAGTGCATTCTGAAGATCGAATGCACACCTTCCACCTCGATTCCTTTCTGGAAGAAGATGGGCTTCAAGCTGCTGGACCCCAAATCAGACCGACATTTGGCATACAGGATCGTGGAGAAACGTTATGAACTGCCGACCGATGGTGTCCCGGCCAACGTCGTAATCCGCTTCTTTCAGCTTGGGCAGATGCACAAGAAGGGGGCACGCCCCTGTAAACTTTCAAGACCAGCCGCAATCAGAACGCCTGACGGAATGGTTCACCTTGCTCAACAGGTTCAATTCTGTACGGAGCTTTATCCGAACATCGTGGATGCCGTGGTAAGGATCGATGTCGACGGGCAAACCTTGTGCTTTGAGAAAGCAAAAAGCCCTTTGGCAACGCGACTGGGAGTTCAAAGATGTGAAAACGGCTTTTTTATCGATCGTATCGATATGTCAGCCATCATGGAGCAGATAGCACGCTAACGCTAGAGACAGTCCATTTCCGTTAAGGCCCTTACGATCTTGCACTCAATCCTCGTTCATGCGACAATGAAGTTGTTGGTAGAGAATTGATTGGGCGCATCGTAGCTTGGCGGCGCGGTGCGCCTTATCGCCTCGAAATCCCTCTACACCACGGTAAAGCTCGCCCTCGATCTTGTACACGCCACGTGCACGAGCTGTTTTCGCAACGCTTTATCCCGCTGAATGTTACAGCGAGGACGGTTTTCAGTTTCGAAGAATCCTGGGTGTAGGGTGTCACCCTATTTTATCCAACCTTCTGTCCCGCTTCCTGACGGGCCAACGGCATTTAGCCCGACCCGTTCCGCGTTCCTGGGAAGTCGACATTCGCGCCTTAATGCGATCGACGAAAACGCTCACGTAAACCCACCCCCCTTATGTCGGACTTCCAGCTTACGTACGCAAACTGGGTTCAAACGGACGACGCCTCGGATTCCGCGATTGACCCATCGTAATGTTCCGGCCCCCCACGCTGATCGTAAAGACGCCCCCCCCTGATCTTCTC
>CAZSOV010000143.1:0-19281 GCA_964608505.1 uncultured Verrucomicrobiota bacterium | reverse complement strand
GGCAGTCGCCGGCCCCACATCGCAGTTCCACGCAGGACTTGGTCAACGGCCCTGGGGCGCCGGGCCGGGGACGAATGACCAGGTTCGGTGCGGGACGGCGTGGTGGGGCCGGCGCCTGCGGAGACGCCCGTTTCCCCTCGCGCAAGGAGAAAACGGAAGGCGGCTTGCCAAGGCGTGAAACGGGCCGGCAGACTGGGGCACACGTTTCTATATGTCCGCAAGGGAACACTCTCGTTTCGTGCACTTCGTACTGCCGTGGTTGGTGGCCGCGGCGGGGCTGGTGCTTTATCTGCTCACGCTCAACCGGTGGGTCAGCTTCGCGAGCGTGGACCTGACGGCCAAGGTGGCGGGATGGGATTGGAACACGATGCATCTGGGGGCGGTGACGCTGGTGGTGACGTGGCCGATCCGGTGGCTGCCGCCGGGCTTGCAGGCGCCCGCGTTGAACGTGCTGGGGGCGTTGTTCGCGGCGGGGGCGCTGGGATTCCTGGCGAAGAGCGTGGCCCTGTTGCCGCATGACCGGACGCGCGACCAGCGCCAGCGGGAGCGGAGCGATTTCGGTTTTCTGACGATGCCGTTCGCGTGGATTCCGCCGGTGGCGGCGGCGGGGTTGCTGGCGTTCCAGCTGACGTTCTGGGAGCACGCGACGTCGATGACGGGAGACATGATCACCCTGTTCCTGTTCGCGTCCTGCGTCTTTTGTTTCCTGCGGTTCCGGGTGATGCAGGAGGACCGGTGGCTGGCGATCCTGTCGTTCACGTTCGGGGCGGCGGCGGCGAACGACTGGGGCATGGTGGCGTTCGGGCCGCTGTTCTTCGGGGCGATCCTGTGGGCGAAGGGGGTGGCGTTCTTCGATGGCCCGTTCCTGATCCGCACGACGGCGGCGGGGCTGCTGGGGTTGCTGTTCTATCTGGTGCAGCCGCTGGCGGTGCAGCTGGCGGGGCAGGCGGACGGGGGATTCTTCGAGTTGCTGCGGACGCAGCTGGGGAACCAGCGGCAGTTGATCCTGGGATTTCCGCGGGCGGTGGTGTTCTTCTGCGCGTTGCCCTCGGTGATGCCGCTGGTGTTCATCGCGATCCGGTGGCCTTCGACCTTCGGGGACCTGAGCGCGGCGGGCACGGCGATCACGAACTCGCTGTTCCGGGTGATCTACCTGGCCTTCCTGGCGTTCGGAACCTGGGTAATGTTCGATCCGCCGTTCAGTCCGCGGGCCCTGGGGTTCGGGCTGCCCTTCCTGCACCTGTATTATCTGACGGCACTCGTGGTCGGGTACGCGGCGGGCTACGTGATGCTGGTGTTCGGGCAGGACCCGGACCGGAAGATCCCGCGTCCCTCGGATGCCCCGGTGTTCGGGCAGCGCCTGCTGGCGGGTTTGGCGGCCATCGGGCCGCTGGGGGCGGCGGCGGCGCTGGCGGTCTACAGCCTGCCGGCGATCCGGAGCCAGAACGGGCCGTTGATCCACGATCTGGCGGACACGCTGGTGACGGCCGAGGCGGAGCGCCCGGTGTTGCTGAGCGACGACAACGCATTGCTGATGATGGCGATGGGTCGGTTGGCGGAGCAGGGCAAGGGGGGCAACGTCATCCCGGTGTTCACGCAGATGCTGGAACGTCATGTGTACCAGCGGCACCACGAGAAGCGGTACGGGTCACGGTGGCCGGCCCTGGCGGTGGAGCGGCTCCCGGAACCGTTGGACGGTGGAATTCTGTTGCAGCAGGTCCTGGCACTGGCGTCGACCAACCAGCTCTACTACCTGCATCCGAGCGTGGGCTATTACTTCGAGCCGTTTCATCTGCGGCCGACCAACACCATCTATCAGCTGGAGCTCCTGCCGACCAACAGCTGGCTGGCGCCGGCCCTGACCGACGCCGAGTTCCAGGCCGCGGACCAGCGCTGGGAGGCGCTGCGGGAGCGGTTGGTGGAGGATGCCGACCTGGCGCGGATGCGGCGGGTGCGGAACGCGGGGACGACTCGGGTGGCGGGGCATTTCTCGCGCGGCCTGAACACGTGGGGTGTGGTGCTCCAGCGGCGCGGACGGCTGGACGCGGCTGCCAAGTTCTTCGAGGGCGCGGCGGTGTTGAACAAGGATAACCTGGCGGCGGCGGCGAACGTGCGGTTCAACGCGAACCTGCGGGCGGGCAGGCGGGAGCCGGGGACGCCGGAGAAGGACGTGAACGAACAGCTGCGGTCGCCGACGGACGTGCCGGTGTATCTCTCCGCGTACGGGCCGGTGGACGATCCGGCCTACTGCCGTCGCCTGGGCGACGTGTACCTGGACAGCAACCTGTTCCGGCAAGCCTGCCAGCAGTACAGCCGGGCGCTGGAGCTGCAGCCCGACCTCGTCGAAGCGCGGTTGTCCCTGGTCCGGGCGGCGCAAGGGGCGCGGTTTCTGACCGAGGCCCTCGCGATGGTGACGGAGCTTCGGCGGGACGGAACGGCGCTGACTCCGGACCAGACGATGGAAGTCTACCGGATGGAGGCGTGGATCCGCGTCGGCATGGGCGACCTCCCGGCGGCGGAGAAGGCGCTGGCCGACGCGCAGGCGAAGTTCCCGGAGCAGGTGCGTCCCAGCGAGATCCTGACCGAGATCTACATCGTCTCGAACCAGACGAACGCCGCGCTGAAGGCGGCGGAGCGGGTGATCGCCCAGCGGCCGAGCGACGCGCGTCCGCTGGTGAACAAGGCCGCGATTCTGATGCATCTCGGCGGATTCGGCGAGGCGGTGACGGCGTTGAACACCGCCCTGGAGATGGATCCGAACCTGATTCCGGCGTTGGTGAACCGGGCGAACTGCTACAACCGGCTGGGGCGGATCGACGACGCGGAGCGCGACTACAAGCAACTGCTCGAGCGGGCGGAAAACATGATTTCCGTGCACTATCACCTGGGTGAGATCGACTACCAGCGGGGGAACGCGATCGAGGCCCGGAGGCACTACCGCAAGTTCCTGGAGGGCGCCCTCCCCGGCTCGCCCGAGGCACGCGCGGCCCAGAAGCGCTTGGACGAGATCGCGTCCGGCAAGAAGAAGTAGGCTGCGGACGCCTCGGGCCAGCCGTCGGGGGTGCTGCCGCTGCGTGCCATGCGCGTCGTCCATGTCATCACCCGCCTGATCGTCGGCGGCGCCCAGGAGAACACCGTCTCCTCGGTGCTCGGTCTGCGCGAGAAGCCGGGATTGCAGGTGCGGTTGCTCAGCGGTCCGACGACCGGACCCGAAGGGACGCTGGAGTCCCGGTTGGCGCCGCATCCCGGTCTGCTGACGCTCGTGCCGTCCCTGGTTCGCCCCGTGTCGCCCTGGCGCGACGCGCGCGCCCTGTGGCGGCTGGGGCGGCTCCTGCGGGCGGAGGCGCCGGAGATCGTGCACACGCACAGCGGCAAGGCGGGCTTGCTGGGGCGGTTGGCCGCCCGCTGGGCCAGGGTGCCGGTGATCCTGCACACGATCCACGGACCCTCCTTCGGGCCGTTCCAGGGCGGGCTGGCGAACCGGGCGTTTCTCCAGGCCGAACGGCTCGCGGGCCGGTGCACGACGCATTTCGTGGTGGTCGCGGACGCCATGGCCCGCCAGTACCAGGCCGCTGGGATCGGCACGCCCGACCAGTACACCCGGGTCATGAGCGGGTTCGATCTGGAACCGTTTCTCGCGCTCGCGCGGCGCCCGGATCCGGAGACGCGGCGGCGGCTGGGACTGGGCGCGGAGCACCTGGTGGTCGGGAAGATCGCGCGCCTGGTGGAGTTGAAGGGCCACGACGAACTCGTGGCGGCATCGACGGAGTTGGTGCGGGACTTTCCGCGCGTGCGCTTCCTGCTGGTCGGCGACGGACCGCTGCGCCCCGCCCTCGAGGCGGAGTTGGCGCGGCGTGGATTGGCGAGGCATTTCGTGTTCACCGGGCTGGTGCCGCCGGACCGCATCCCGGACCTGGTCGGGGCCATGGACATGCTGGTGCACCTGTCGCGCCGGGAGGGGTTGCCGCGGGCGCTGCCGCAGGCGCTGGCGGCGGGGCGTCCGGTGGTCGCCTACGATTGCGACGGGGCGGGGGAGGTGTGCGTGAACGGGCGGACGGGATTCCTCGTGCCGCCGGGGAATCTGACGGCGCTGCGCGAGCGGATCCGGCTGTTGGGGGGCGATCCGGGACTGCGTGCCGAGCTGGGAAACCGGGGACGGGAGATGGTCCTGGAGCTGTTCCCGGTGCGGCGCATGGTTGACGATCTGCACGCCCTGTACCGGCGGCTTTGGGCGGAGCATCTCGCGGCGCATCCGCCGTCCTTCCCGAAAGCGAGGGCGCGCGCGTGAGCTTTCCGTTGAACCTCTATCTCGGCTCGCTGGCCGGCGCGTTCCTGGCGACGTTCCTGACGCTGCCCGGGTGGCGGCGCTGGTGCCAGAGGACGGGGCTGGTCGACGATCCGGGGGCGCGGAAGATTCACGCCGAACCGATCCCGCTGGCGGGGGGGCTGGCGGTGATGACCGGCATCCTGGTGCCCCTCGCGGGGGGGGCGCTGTTGCTGCTGCTGGGCCAGGCCGGCGGGCCGGTGCCGGGCCTGGCGGCGGCGGACCTGGCACGGTTGGACTACGGATTCGGAGCCCGCGGAGCGCAGCTCGGCGCGGTGTTGCTGGGTGCCGTGGGCATGCTGACGCTCGGCTGGCTCGATGACCGGCACGAACTCTCCCCCGGCCCCAAGTTCGCGGGTCAGTTCCTGATTGCCGCCCTGGTGGCCGCGTCGGGGGTGCGCGTGACGTTGTTCGTGCCGAGTCTCCTGTTCAGCTACGCGGTCACCGTCCTGTGGATCGTGGGCGTGACCAATGCCCTGAACTTCCTCGACAACATGAACGGCCTTTGCGCGGGAGTCGGGGCCGTCGCGGCAGGGTTCTTCGGCCTGGCGGCGGCCCGGCAGGGACAGTACCTCGTGGCCGCCATCGCGTTGCTGGGCTGCGGGGCCCTGCTCGGCTTCCTGCCCTGGAATTATCCGCGGGCGTCGTCGTTCCTCGGCGACGCGGGAAGCCATGTCACGGGCTTCCTGCTCGCCGTACTCGCGATCCTGCCGAGCTTCTATTCGCCCGAACGCCCGCACGCCTGGGCCGTGCTCGGCCCGTTGCTGGTCCTCGTCGTGCCGCTCGCCGATCTGGCGTCGGTCGTCTGGATCCGCGCGCGGCTGGGACGTCCACCCTGGATCGGGGACAACAACCATTTCTCGCACCGGTTGGTCCGGGCCGGGCTCTCGAAGCCCGTGGCCGTTGCGCTCCTTTGGGCGGGCGGAGGCGCCGGAGGCCTGGCGGCGCTCCTGCTGTAGGCGCGGACGGCCCGGCCCGTCGCGGTTCACGGGTCGGGTGTGGCCGGGGCTCCGGCCTCCGGTTGGGTGCGCTCCACCAGCACGGCGTCCGGGGGAACGACCCGCGACTCCCGAGCGCCGTTGGGCCAGCGAATCCGCAGCGTGGCGACGGCCGCCCCGGGACGACGACCCAGCACCGGCACCGCGGCGTCCTGGGAAAGGTGTCCCCCGCCGGACCGGATCTCGTGGGCCGGGCCCGGCGGCCCGTCGTCGTAGTGCAACCGGACCACGGCGCCGATGGCGAGCGGGTTGGCGGGCCCGCCGCGCAGGACGACGCGCAGGCCCGGGCGTCCGCGGCGGTTGCGGAAGAGCCGGGTTTCCCCGCGATGCTGGCCCACGGCGAGGTCAATTCGGGAATCGTGGTCGAAGTCGGCGAGGGCGAGTCCCCTTCCATCGCCCTCGAGGCGCAGGCCGCTGGCCGCGGCGGGGACGGCGAGGAGCGCCCCCCGACCGTCGCCGCGGAACCAGACGCCGGTGCCGGCGTCGTGGCGTCCTTCGCCCGGGGCCACGCCGGAGGAGTTCTGAGCCACCACGAGATCCTCGTTGCCGTCGCTGTCGAGGTCGCCCACCGCGAGGCCGAAGACGGGGGAGACCTGGGCCTCGAAGGGCAGGGGATGGACCTCGAAGTGGTCCGCCCGGTTCAGCAGCAGGAGGGAATCGAACGTGGCGGCCTCGACCTCCTGGAGGGGCGGAAGCTCCGACCGCAGAAGGTCGTCGAGGCGGGCCTGGGCAAAGGCGGCGAAGCCGGGGAAGCGGGCCTGGAACATGGGAAAGGAGGGGCTCAGGACGCCCCAATCCCGGGCGGGGACCTCCGCGCCGAGCCACGGGTCGCGATGAACCTCGAGCAGGGCGAGCCTGCCGCTGCCGTCGACATCGCCGTAGAACAGCCGCAGAGGCGCGGCCAGGAAGGCCTGGTGCCGGGTGTTGCGTCCGCGGTTTCCAAGGACGAGATCGAGGCGCCCGTCGTTGTCGAAGTCGCCGGACGTCACGGAGGTCCAGGCACCGGTGAGTTCGCGGGAACGAAACGTCCGCGCGGAGGCGGGCGCCAGGCCGTTGGTCCGGCGCAGGACGGGGTCCCAAGGCTGGAGAGTGCCCTTGGAATTGCGGAAGAACGCCGGGGCACCCCACTCGCGCGCGGCCACGAGGTCGGGGGCGCCGTCTCCGTCGAGGTCGGTGAGGACGGCCGCGTTCACGATTCCCAACCGGACCAGGGCGGTCGCGTGGGCCGGCTCGATCGCGGTCGTGCCGCCCTGGGCGCGATGGAGGATCGAGGAAACGGGCTCGGGGAAGCGCCCGGCGTGGAACCGGCCTCCGACGAACAGGTCCAGGTCGCCGTCTCCATCGAGGTCCGCGAGGGCGAGCGGCCCCGGGGAAGGGGAGTCGGGCAGCGGCAGTTCGGCGCTGGCACCGGTGGCGAGGGAAAGCGCGCGCACCGCGGGCACGTGGGTGGAACCGTCCTCGTCATTGGCCCGGGCGAACAGGATGGCCAGCTCCGATCCCGCGGATTGCCAGCCCAGGAGGGCGTCGTGGTCGCGGTCGACCGGCGCCTCGAAGAGGGCGGAGCGCTGCCGCACGAACCCGCCCTGCCGGTCGTTGCGGAACACCCCGGGACGCCCGCCACGTCCGGTGCCGACGAGCAGATCCTCCCAGCCGTCGCCGTTGAAATCGAACCACGCGAGGCCGGGTCCCTGCTGACCCAGGGCCCACGGGAGGAGGGGTTGCCGGGCGAATTCGTCGAACGGTTCATCGACGTGCCGGTGTCCCAGCCGGGCGCTGAGATCCTCGAACCAGGGTTCCTCCGGCGCGGCTGGGGTTGGGGTTGGGGACGGGGCGGGGGACGACGACGGCGGGCGGCGCTCGGGTTCCCGGATCAGGAGCCGGTGATTGGCCGGGATGTCGGCGACGAGGGTGCGGTTTCCCGCTCGCCAGTCGACCTCCACGGTGACCCGGTCGTCGGAGCGCGCCACGGCAAAGGTCCGGGGCGAGTCGTCACCCGACAGGTAGCGGCCGCCGGCGATGACCTCCTGGGTTTGGGGGGGAAGTCCCGGGGCCACGACGCGAATCCGGGCCCCGATGCCGCGGGTGTTGCCGTCGCGCCCCTCGAGTCGGATCGCGAGGCGCGGTTGGGTGGACTCGTTGCGCAGCAGCAGCGGCGCGTCGTTCAGGCAGTTGATGGCGACGTCCAGGTCCCCGTCGCCGTCGAGATCGGCGAGCGCGATGCCCTGCGAGATGCGCCGGGAATCGAATCCCCACGTCGCACCCGATTCGGCGAAGGTGAAATCGCCGCGGTTGCGGAAGGCGAAGTTGGGGGTATCGAGCCGGGGGAAACGCCGGCGCAGGCGGAGTTGCTCGCGAGGCGGGAGGGTCCGGCGTCCGCGTTCCTGCTCGATCTCGCGGGCGACGTCGGCGTGTTGCGCGTCGCGCCAGTGCCCCGTGATCGTCAGCAGGTCCTCGTAGCCGTCCAGGTCGACATCGAGGAACATCGGGCACCACGTCCAGTCCGAGGCGTCGAGCCCCGCCAGTTGGGCGACCTCGGCGAAGGTTCCGTCGCCACGATTGCGCAGGAGCGTGTTGCGCGGCACCTGCGCGCGGTCGGTCATGGATCGCCGGAACTGGGCGAACGCCGTATCGCCCATGACCTGTACCAGGCGCCGGGCATGGTCCCGGCTGAGCATGTCCGCCACGAAGATGTCGTCGTGCCCGTCGCGATCCACGTCCGCGACATCGACGCCCATCGAAAACAGGCTCGTCCGCGGCAACGCGCTTCGCGCCAGCGCCCGGAAGCGCCCCGTGCCATCGTTGATCCAGATCCGGTCCGGCGACTGGAAATCGTTGCAGACATACAAATCCGGGTCGCCGTCCCGGTCCAGGTCGCGGAACTGGGCCGATAGTCCCCAATCGTACGGCGGCGGTTGCGGACGTCCCGCCTCGTCCAGGAAGTCCGGACCGTTCCAGGGCACCGCTTCGAAGCGTCCCCCGCCCCGGTTGCGGTACAGAACGTCGGGTTCCCCGTTCTCGAGCACCCCCGACGCGTCGTCGAACGCATAGCGGCCCGCCAGTTCCGGGGCGTTGGCGGAGCGCCCGTTCACCGAGACCAACGTGGAAACCCCGTTGGTCACCCCGAACCGGAACCGGACGTCCGGCATGTCCCGCAGGGTGTCGCTGCGATAATTGACCACGTAGACGTCCAGCCGCCCGTCCCCGTCGACGTCCGCAATCGCGAACGAATGGCTGCCCGTCCCGCCGGCGAATCCGGACGCCCCCGTCGCCTCCCCGAACCTCCCCTTTCCGTCATTCAGGAACACGCGCGTGCCCCGGAACAGGGCGTTGACCAGCAGATCCAGGTCGCCATCCCCGTCGAGGTCGGCCAGCGCGGCCCCGGTCGAGGCCTGATCCGAGCACGCGACCCCCGCGGCGGCCGTCATCTCCTCGAACCGCCAGTCGCCCAGGTTCCGGTACAGCGCGTTCGGGGAGTCCAGCCCGCAGAAATAGAGATCGCAACGTCCGTCCCCATCCACGTCGCCCGCCGCCACCCCCGAGCCATTCAGGAAAACCTGATTGGTGAGGGATCGTTCGTCGTCGAGCCGGTTGGTGAACGCGATGCCGGCCCGGAGCGCGGGCAACTCCGAGAACCCCGGACGCCCCGCCGTCGGAACGGCCAGGGGCGTCCGCAGGACGGAGGCGGACGCGGAGGGAGCCGCGGGCGCCGCTGCGGGGAGCCGGGCTCCCGCCGCCAAGCCCAGCAGGAGGCACGCGATGGGGGTGAGAGGACGGAACCGTGGCACGGGCCCAGCATACCAAGGCTGCGGCGGAGCGGAATCCCGGCGTGCAGGGGAAAATGGGAAAACGGTGCTGGTTGGAATCGGGTGGTCCAAGCAGGCGAATCGAGAGGCGAAACCGGCGACTCGGCAGGCGCCCGCCCCACATCGCAGTTCCACGCAGGATTTCTCAACCGCCCCGCCGTTTGGCGGTGTCGGGTGGGATGGGGGATTGACTTCGCGGGTATCGCGAGGCTATGGAGGCCCATCCCTTGGAGCGCGCGTGGGTCCTGCTTCCGCCATGGCTGGCGGCGTGGGGCCGTGTTTTCGTCGTGGTCGGGTCATCTGGGGATGGCTCCGGATTCGGCGAGGCGCGTGCGTGGCCGGGGGTTCAACCGAAACCACGATGCTCATCAACTCACCACACCGCCCGGGATCCGGGTCATTCCTAGGAAGGATCGGCGCCTCGGGCGTCGCCGTTCTTCTGGCGCTACTGGCCATTCTGCCGGTCCGCGCGCAAATCAGCACGGTCGTCTTCCAGGACGATTTCGCCTCCAACACCATCGATCCGGCAAAGTACACGCCGGACGCTCCGTTCTTCGAGGGCGGCGTGGGCGACATCCACGCGGAGGCGCGGAACGGGACCATCGAATTCGTGGGCACCACCACGCAGCAATGGTGGTCCGGCGGCACGCTGGAAATCGCGGGGACTTATAACGCGACCGAGACGACCCCGGTGACGATCTCGCTGGACCGGGTGGCCGAGGTCGGCGTGGGAACGGCGTCGCGGAGCGCGCTGTGGATCCTGAACGAGACGGAGACCAGTTACGTGCTTTTCGCCGACGTGCGGGCGGAGGGCGGCTGGCGGTTCAACCGGAAGATCGGGGAGAACGGCGACGTGCCGACGGGCAGCGGGACGGACATCGCGGCGTTCAACGGCGGGACGTTCGACGACGGCGCGTTGCATCGGATGAAGATGGTGGCCGACGGCAAGACCGTGAAGCTGTTCCTGGACGGCATCCAGGGAACCGAGGTGAAGTTTCCGTTCGGCAAGGTGAAGTTCCATTTCGGGAGCTACGCCCGGGCGAACAACGACACGGCGGCCACGACCTGGGACAACCTGAGGATCGAGACGCTGAAGGCGACCAGCACGGTGTTCGCGGACGATTTCGCGTCCAACTCCATCGATCCGGCGAAGTACCAGCCCGACGCGCCGTTCTTCGAGGGCGGCAAGGGCGACATCCACGCGGAGGCGCGGAACGGGACGGTGGAGTTCGTGGGCACCACGACCCAGCAATGGTGGGCGGGCGCGACGCTGCGGGTGGTGCCGACGTTCACGGCGACGAAGGATACCCCGGTGCAGATTTCCATCGACCGCGTGGCGGAGGCGGGCGTGGGCACGGCCTCGCGCAGCGCACTGTGGGTGCTCGACGAGACCGGGTCCAAGTACGTGTTGTTCGCGGACGTGCGGGCGGAGGGCGGCTGGCGGTTCAACCGGAAGATCGGGGAGAACGGCGACGTGCCGACGGGCAGCGGGACGGACATCGCGGCGTTCAACGGCGGGACGTACGACGACGGAGCGCTGCACCGGATGCAGATTCTGGCGGATGGTTCGACGGTGAAGCTGATGCTGGATGGCGTGGTGGGGACGGAGGTGAAATTTCCCGTGTCCAAGCTGGTTTTCCACTTCGGCAGCTACGCCCGGGCGAACAACGACACGGCGGCGACGACGTGGGACAACCTGAAGATCGAGACCGTCGTGCGCGAGAAGACCGTGGTGTTCACGGATGACTTCGCGTCGAACGCCATCGACCCGGCGCGCTATCGGCCGGAGGCGCCGTTCTTCGAGGGCGGCGTGGGCGACATCCACGCGGAGGCCCGCAACGGCACGATCGAGTTCGTCGGCACGACGACGCAGCAGTGGTGGTCGGGCGGGACGCTGGCGTTGGTGCAGAAGTTCGCGCCCTCCGAGCAGGAGGTCATCACGCTGGCCATCGACCGCGTGGCGGAAGCGGGCGTCGGCACCGCGTCCCGCAGCGCGTTGTGGATCCTGGACGAGACCCTGACCCGGTACGTGTTGTTCGCGGACGTGCGAGGCGAGGGCGGCTGGCGGTACAACCGCAAGATCGGGCAGGACGGCGACGTGCCGACCGGCGGGGGGACGGACATCGTGGCGTTCAACGGCGGGACGTTCGACGACGGCGGGTTGCGCCGCATGTCGATGATCGCGGACGGCAAGACGGTGAAGCTGCTGCTCGACGGCGTGCAGGGCGCGGAGGTGAAGTTCCCGTACTCGCCGGTGGTGTTCGCGTTCGGGGCGTACGCCCGGGCGAACAACGACACGGCGGCGACGACGTGGGACAACCTGACGATCGAGACGGCCGGTTCGGCCGCCTTCGTGCCGGCGTCGACCAGCGTGCGCAAGGGCGGGCTGAGCGGCGAACTGGCGGTGCGCCTGCCGTTCGGGGCGAACGCGCAGTCGCCGGTGACCGTGCGCGTCGTGACCAGCGACGCCAACATTCTCATCCCGGAGGGCGGCGCGGGCGGCGTGCTGACGCTGACCTTCCCGGCCGGCGGATCGAATCTCCAGACGTTCCGCGCGCGGGGCGTGAATTTCGGCGGTGCCACCCTCAGTCTCGAGGGCGACATCCCCGCGGCAAACCAACTCTCCGTCGCGGTGATCTCGGGCCCCGGCGTGGTGCTCGAGGATGCGTTCGGCGGCTCCTCGCTGGACGCCGCGAAATGGACGGCGTCCAACCGCTCGTTCGAGGTTGGCACGGGCACGACCACCACGACGGTGGGCGGCGGGGTGCTCGAGTTCAACGGGTCGGTCGAGACCGACTACTGGCCCGGCGCCTCGGTGATCAGCAAGGGCGTGTTCACCGCGACCCGCGAGCTGAACCTCGTGGTGGAGGTGGACCGGGTGATGCTCGACAACGGCGGGGGAACCTCGGCCCGCAGCGGCGTGTTCCTGACCACCGCCGATCACACGCGGTACGTGTTCTTCTCGCACAACTACCCGGAAACCGGATGGTCGGTGAACCTGAATCCGGGCAATCCGACGGGCGGCGGGACGGCGATCGGCGCCTTCAATGCGAACCTGAACGACGGCAATCCGCACAAGATGAAGCTCGTGGCCGACGGTTCCACGGTCGCGGTCTATCTGGACGGCGTCTACGGCGGCCAGTTCGACTTCCCCGTCAGCACCGGCATCCAGGTCGAGCTCGCGGGGTATGCCCGGGCCGTGGGCGACGCGGTGCTCGCGCGGTTCGACAACGTGCGGGCCGAATACGTGGTTCCCTGCCTTGCGGCGTCGCCGGCCAGCTCGGTGCTGACCGTCGCCGAATCGGGGCGTCAGATCAGCGTGACCGTGCCGACACTGCTGCATGACGCGGCGCCGGCAACCGTCACGGTGCGGAGCCTCAATCCCGCCGTCGCGGTGCCCGCGGGTGCCGTGGGCGGCGTCCTGACGCTCCAGTTCGCGGCCGGGGCCTCCGACACCCAGACCTTCGCGATCCAGCCGGTCGGGCGTGGCAACACGACCTTCGAGATCAGCAGCACGCCCGCGGCCTGTACCTCGGGCTCCCTCGCGGTCGAGGTCGTCGCCGTTCCCGAAGTCGTCCTGACCGACGACTTCTCGGGCACCTCCATCGACGCGGCAAAGTGGGTCGAGGACGGCACGCCGTTCGACTCCGGCGCCGCCACGGCGGAGTCGGGAGTGAAGATCGAGAACGGCCAGGCGAAGTTCACCATCACGTCCGAGACGGCGCTCTGGCCCGGCCTCGGGCTCTTCACCAAGAGCACGTACAACGTCGCCCGGACCACCCCGGCGACGTTCGAAATCGACCGGACCAAGGTTGAGTTCGACCTCACCACGGGCACGGGTGCCGAGCAACGCACGGGCGTCTACGTGAAGAGCGGCGCGAACTTCGTGTTCTTCAACGACTACATCGCCCACGACGGGCGCAACTACGGCTGGCGCTACAACAAGGTGACCGGCGGGGCCGACGACGACGCCATCGGCATCGGCGTCAACATCGCCGCCTTCGACGGCGGCACTGCGGACGACCGGGGCAATCACCGCCTCAAGATCGTCGCCAACGGCGTCAGCGCGAAGCTGTTCCTCGACGGCGTGCTGGGTGCCGACGTGCCGTTTCCGTTCACCCAGGGGCTGACCTTCGGGTTCGCCGCCTTCGTGGACGAGGCGGGCAACGTCGTCCGTGGCTACTTCGACAACGCGAAGATCAGCGCGGGCGAATCCGCCATCCAGGCCCCGGCCACGGTGAGCATCGTCCGCGATGCGGCGAACGTCGTGATCTCGTGGACCGGGTCCGGCACCCTGCAGTCCGCCGACAGCGTCACGGGACCGTACGCGGACGTGGCCGGCGCCACCACCTCGCCGCGGACGATTGCCGCCAACGCGGCGGCGAAGTTCTATCGCGTGCGTCAGTAGGCCGCACCAATCCCTCGTCGGACGTGGTCCGACGTCCATCCTCGCCCCGGGGACCGCAAGGTTCCCGGGGCGTTGTCTTTTGGGTCCACCGCCGCGGACGTCGAGGCGGACGCCGCGGGGATTACCGCTGCCCGTCCATGACCGGGACGACCCATGGGCAGCGAACGAATCGTCCCGGTGCGAATTCGGCGAGGTCCGGCGCGTTGCGGGTGCATTCCGTGCGGGTCTCGGAGCAGCGGGGGTGAAACCGGCAGCCGGAGGGAAAGGCTCCGAGCCGCGGCACCTGGCCGGGAATCGCCGCGAGGCGGGGCAGTTCGGAATCGAGGCGGGGCACGGATCGAAGGAGCGCGCGGGCGTAGGGGTGTCCGGGTCCGCGCAGAAAGGCGCGGGCGGGCCCGGTCTCCACGATCTGTCCGGCGTAGAGGACAGCCACCTCGTCGGCGATGTCGCCGACGAGGCCGAGGTGGTGGGTGATGAGGAGCAGGGCCATGCCGAGTTCGTCGCGGAGGCGGCGGAGCAGGTCGATGATCTGGGCCTGGATCGTGACATCGAGGGCCGAGGTCGGTTCGTCGGCGACCAGCAGCCTGGGGCGGGGTGCGAGCGCCATCGCGATCATGACGCGCTGCTGCATGCCGCCGGAGAGTTCGTGGGGAAACGCGCGGAGCCGGGTCTCCGGATCGGGTATTCCCACGAGCCGGAGCAACCGGAGCACCTCGCCGTCGTCGTCGGCCTCGGGACGATGGAGCCGAAGCGTCTCCCGGATCTGGGCGCCGATGGAGGTGACGGGATGGAGCGAGGCGCCGGGGTCCTGGAACACGTAGCTCACCACCCGCCCGCGCAGCGCGCGCAGACGGCCCGAATCCAGCGTGAGCACGTCCTGGCCATCCAGGAGGATCCGCCCGCCGGCGTAACGGGCGGGCGGACTGGGCAGGAGGCGCGCGATGGACAGGGCCGTCACGCTCTTGCCGGATCCGCTTTCCCCCACCAGACAGAGCACGCGCCCCGCGTCGAGGGAGAGCGAAAGCCCGTCGACGGCCCGGAGGGCGCCGGGGCCGTGGCCGAAATCGATTCGGAGATCGCGGATTTCGAGCAACGGCATGGGCGATTGTCGCGGCGGCCCTTCGGTTCGTAAAGGTCGGGGCCCCGTCCCGTCGGGGCGGACACACGGCGACACACGGGAATGGACGAGGCCGGTTGGGGCCCGCGACCGCCGGGTCGCGGGGCGATCGAAGCAGGCGAGCCGAGAGGCGAGAGGCGAGACCGGCGACTCGGCAGTCGCGGGCCCCACATCGCAGTTCCATGCCGGACTTTGTTAACGGCCCTGGGGGCGGAGATCCGAGGCTTCGGAGGTTCTCCACTCCGGGTGCTTTCCGAAGGGGGCCGCGGTCCGTGAAGGTCGCCGCCGGGACCCGACTCCGTCGCGCGGTTCGTTCGCCACCGATCCGTTGCCACGGGCGGCGGTGCGGCCAGGGTTCGCGCCACGGTTCATCCCCAACGCAACGCGACCCATGAAACCCCAATTCTCCCCCGCCCCACCCCGGGCGCCCTCCCGCCGGACCTTCCTCTCGACCACCCTTCGCGCGACGGCGGGGGCGGGGCTGGTCTCCGGCTTCCCCCGGGTATCGCGGGGCCGGGTGCTGGGCGCGAACGACCGGATCGGGGTCGGTTTCATCGGCGTGGGCGGGCGCGGCGGAAGCCACGTGGCCACGGTCCAGAAACTGATCCAGGGCGGGGAGAACCTGGCCATCGTGGCGGTGAACGACGTGTTCCGGTACCGCCTGGAACAGGCGGAGAAGGCGACCGGCGCCCGGGGCACGATGCGCCACGCGGACGTGCTCGCGAACCCGGACGTCGACGTGGTGTGCATCGCGACGCCGGACCGGTTGCATGTGCCCCAGGCCCTCGACGCGGTGCGGGCCGGGAAGGACGTGTACTGCGAGAAGCCGATGGGACACTGGACGCAGTATGATCTGAGCCGTGAGTTTTTCGAGGAAACGCTGCGGACGAAACGCGTGGTGCAGATCGGGAACCAGGGGAACTCGAATCCCGCGTGGCAGAAGTTCAAGGAATTGGTGCAGTCGGGCGTGGTGGGCCGCGTGCAGCTTGTGAACGCGGGCTTCTTCCGGAACGGCGACTGGGGCGAGCGCATGCCCATCGCGGATCCGGAGGCGAAGCCGGGTCCGGACCTGGACTGGGAGGCGTTCCTGGGGGACGCGCCGCGGGTGCCGTTCAGCGTGCAGCGCTTCTTCAGCTGGCGGAAGTACCTCGACTACGCCGGTGGGCCGAGCACGGACCTGTTGCCGCACCTGTTCACGCCGCTGGCCAGCGCGATGGGACTCAAGTTCCCCTACCGGGCGGTCGCGTCGGGCGGGATCTTCAAGTACACGACCTACGACCGGGAGGTGCCGGACACGTTCAACATGTGTCTCGATTACCCGGAGAAACTGTCCGTGGTGGTGGTGTCGACCCTGGCCAACGACTACGTGAGCGAGCCAGCCGTTCACGGCGACGAGGGGACGCTGACCCTGCAGAACATCGGGGAATGGAACGTGGGCATGGACAGCATCACCCTCGTGCCGAGGAAGGGCGAGCGGCGGGTGTTTCCGATGCAGAAGATCGATGCCACCGCGGCGCACTGGAAGGACTTCCTGCGCTGTGTGCGGACGCGCGAGCGCCCGGTGAGCGACGTGGAGTTCGGGTTGCATGTTCAGGCGGCGTTGAACATGGCCATGCTGAGCCTGCTGAAGGACAAGGTCGTGACCTACGACTTCGCGCGTAACCGGATCGTGGCGTGAATGGAGGGGCCCGGCGGTCCGCGGGCGGCACCGTCGGCCCGCGCCGTCGGCCCGCGCGTTGACGGGCCGGCGACCGGGGCCGAAATCTCCTTTCGGGCGGGGCGTTCTGGTAGCGTGGTCGCCGGAAGGACGTCCATGGCTCTCAAAGCAACCATCTACAAGGCCCAGGTCCGACTCTCCGACCTGGATCGCCAGGTCTACGGCGAGCACTCGGTGACCCTGGCACGGCACCCCTCGGAGACGGACGAGCGGTTGCTCGTGCGGTTGCTCGCTTTCGCTCTGAACGCGCCGGTCGACCCCGATCAGCCCCCGCTCGAGTTCGCCAAGGACATGTGGGACCCCGACGAGCCCAGCCTCTGGCAGAAGGACCCGACCGGACGGATCCTGCATTGGATCGATGTCGGGCAACCGGACGAGAAGCGGTTGCTCCGCGCGTCCGCCCGCGTGGACCGGATCAGCGTGTACAGCTACGGTTCCGGCACCGGCCCCTGGTGGAAGGGGATCGAGCCGAGGCTCACCCGGTTTCGGAACCTGGCCGTGTGGCAGGTCCCGTCGGACCAAAGCCAGGCGCTGGCCTCGCTCGCGCAACGCACGATGCAGCTCCAGCTCACCGTTCAGGACGGCGCGATCTGGGTCGAGGATGGCACCCGGTCCGTCGAGGTCGCGCCGTGCCGATTGTGAACGGTTCGGGGGACCGGGACCGTCCCGGTCACGGTCCCGCCATTGAGCCCTGCTCGATGGACCCGGGGGGCGAGCGTGATTCCGCGGGCGACGACCGCGGCCAGCGGGACGAGCCCTTCGAGGCCCCAGGGAAGGCTCGCCGATGGCTCCCGAGGGACTACTGTGGCCCCATGCGCCGCAGGAACCTCTCCCTTTCATCCCGAACCCTGCTTGCCTGGACCATGATCCCGCTGCTCCTCAACTCGAACCCGCTGGCCGCCGGCGCCGCCGAACGTCCCGTGGGCCGCCGTTTTGCCACGCGTTCCGTCGTCGCGGCACGCCAGGGCATGGTGTGCACGAGCCAACCCCTCGCGACGCAGGCGGGACTCGAGATTCTGCGCGCGGGCGGTTCGGCGGTGGACGCCGCCATCGCCGCGAATGCCTGCCTCGGATTGATGGAGCCGACGGGTTCGGGGATCGGCGGAGACCTGTTCGCGTTGGTCTGGGATGCCGGGGCAGGAAGGCTTCATGGCCTCAATGGCAGCGGACGCTCCGCACGCGCCCTCACCCCCGATTGGTTCAAGCAGCACGGCATGCGCCGGATCCCGTCCTACGGCCCCCTGCCCGTGACGGTGCCCGGGTGCGTGGACGGCTGGTTCACGCTGCACGCCCGGTTCGGGAAGATCCCGATGTCGACCAATCTGGCCCCGGCGATCCGCTACGCGCGGGAGGGCTTTCCGGTGAGCGAGGTCATCGCGGGGGACTGGGGGCGCAACGCGACGAGGCTGGCGGAGTATCCCAACTTCAAGGAGACGTTCATGCCGGGGGGGCGGGCACCCGCGGCGGGGGAGGTTTTCCGGAATCCGAACCTCGCGGCGACCTTGACCACCATCGCGGTCGGGGGCCGCGACGCGTTCTACCGGGGGGAAATCCCGCGCGTCATCGCGGCGCACCTGAAGTCGCAAGGCGGATTCCTGGGAGAGGACGACTTCGCTGCCCACCATAGCGACTGGGTGGAGCCCATTTCGACGCGCTATCGGGGCTACGACGTGTGGGAGATCCCGCCGAATGGTCAGGGGCTGTCGGTGCTGCAGATGCTGAACCTGTTGGAAGGCTATGACCTGAAAGCCGCGGGCTGGGGGAGCGTCCAGGCCATGCATTGGTTCCTCGAGGCCAAGAAACTCGCGTTCGAGGATCGGGCCCGGCATTACGGCGATCCCGAGTTCGCGCGAATCCCGGTGAAGGCGTTGCTCGACAAGACATACGCCGCGGAGCGCCGGAAGCTGATCCGCGACAATCTCGCCTCGAAATCGCTTCCCGCCGGCGACGTGGCGTTGCGGCAGGGCGACACCGTGTACCTGACGACGGCGGATGCCGCGGGGAACATGGTCTCCCTCATTCAGAGCAACTACCGCGGCATGGGTTCCGGCATGACCCCCGACGGACTGGGGTTCGTCCTGCATGACCGCGGCGAGGCGTTCGTGCTCGATCAGGAGGGGCATCCCAACGCGTTCGCGCCCGGCAAGCGCCCGTTCCACACCATCATTCCCGCTTTCGTGACCCGGGATGGGGAACCGTGGATGACCCTGGGCGTCATGGGTGGCGACATGCAGCCCCAGGGTCATGTCCAGATCCTCATGAACCTGATCGATTTTGGCATGGGCCTTCAGGAAGCCGGCGATGCGCCCCGCATCTACCACACCGGATCGTCCGAGCCGACCGGCGAGTCGATGGCCGACGGCGGCATCGCCTACTTGGAACCCGGGTTTCCCGAGGAATCCGTGCGCGAACTCCTCCTTCTGGGGCATCGCGTCGGGCGGACCGTGCCCCAGGCCTTCGGGGGCTATCAGGCGATCCGGCGCGACCCCGCGAGCGGCGTGTATTTCGGTGCCAGCGAATCGCGCAAGGACGGCCAGGCCGCCGGTTATTAAGAGCATTAGACCGCGCCCCCACCGGGTCCACACCCCACACCCGCAACGCAGTATTCCCGGAGTATTTCTATTCACTATATTCCCTAGGTTTTTATTTATGATCCGCAAGCCACTAGCTTGTTAGCCTGATATGACCGCGGTTTATATTATTGCAGCGGAGATCGAGGATGGGCAGTCTCGGCCCATGCCGCGACCGCGTCTGAAGGCACCGCCGGAGCTGCCGCTCGCCTACTACCACTGCGTTTCCCGCATCGTGGATCGCCGCTTCATCTTCGAGCCTGCCGAGAAGGAGCACTTCGTCCGGCTCCTCCGCGAGTGCGCGGAGTTCTGCGAGGTGCGGGTTCTCACGTACTGCCTCATGT
>CAZSOV010000142.1:0-19292 GCA_964608505.1 uncultured Verrucomicrobiota bacterium | reverse complement strand
GCACCACCGGTACAGGATCGCTGCGAATCAGCGATCTTAGCACCAGCGCCACGGTGGATCGCGCCTTCAATGTAGGCGGCGCGGATAGCGCAACCATCGTCGTTGGTTGGACCTCAACGCTCGGCGCGACCGACACGGTGCAAATGCAGTTGTCCACCGATTCCGGTGCCTCCTATCCGACCATATTGAACTCGTGGACCTCGGCCAGCGGGGCCTCGGGAACGACGACGGTCACGCTAACGGGTGGCCAGTTGACCGCGAACAACAGACTCCGCTTCCGGACGACCGCCGCGGCGGCTGGCGGCAATGCCCTTTCCATCGACTACGTCAAGATCACCTACGCGACCACCGGTGACGCTGCATCCGCGGCCAGGGACAACTTCACCTCTGCATCGTTTTCGAATGATGACGGCGGGTTTCCTTGGGCAAGTGCCTGGTCTGAGACCGGCGATGACGGCTCGGCTGGGTCGGGCAGTATCTTGATGGAAGCAAGTGGGACGAGTACCGACAGCTATCTGAAAATACTGGATACCGCCACCGTCGGTGCGGAAATTGCTCGATCGCTCGATCTTTCCGATGTGTCGGCCGCGTCCATCAAATACGCGTGGTCGGCGAACACCTTGACGGGGAGTGATTCGGTCGTCTTGGAGGCAGATCGTCTGGGTAACGGCTCTTGGACGACGGTAAAGACCTTTAACAGCGGTGCGGGCGCCTCGGGTTCCGAGACCGTGAACCTGATCTCCCTGTTCGGCGCCAGTCCGAACTCCAGCTTCCGGATCCGGTTCCGGGTGGCCGGAGCCACGGCAGGCGCGAACAGTATCAACATCAATTTCGTTCAGGTTTCCTTCACGAAATCGGCTCCGTACTACTCCACTCAAGTGGGGTTGGATGTGGATCGTTCCTTGGTGTGGGCCGGTAGCAGCACTGGAAACGCAACCGAGATCTCGGTGGTCATGACGGTCGCCGTCAATCGGGAGGACGGAAGTTCCGTCACCATTACGCCTCCCAGCACGCTCTCGATCACCACCAATGCCATTGGTGGTTCCTTCGCATCGACCGGTCCGACCGTCACCACCATCAGCGGTCCGACGCCGTCTTCCGCGACCTTGGCGAATGGCACGGCCACGTTTACCTACGTTTATAGCGTGAAGCCTGACGCGGGAACCACGACTGCCAATCGCTTGGCCGCGACGCTGCGCTTCTCCGGAGAACCGACGGACGGCAGCGGGATGACCTACAATCTGGGCCAATCCGACACCGTCCTACTGGTTCCGCGCCTTCGTTTTTCAAGCACGGTCGATGCCACCGCGAGTTGTCTGGTCATGACGAACGTCTCGATCGCGACCGACTCGAGCGGCCCGTTTTCGCCCTCCAGGACCAGCAATCCCATGGAACTCTCCGTGCCCAAGGATTCGGCCAAGGAAATCGGCGACCTGGTTTGGAATGATCTCGATGGCGATGGCTTCCACGATGTGGGTACCGAACCCCCGCTCGCCGGTGTACTGGTGTACGTCGACAGCAATGGGAACGGGTCCTACGACTCGGGCGAGCCCTTCGACATCAGCGATAGCAATGGGGCCTATTTGATCCATTGCCTCGGGTCGAGCATGTACACGGTACGAATCGATGCGACTACCCTTCCTGCCGGCTACTCCCCCACGACGGCTGCGTCCGTCCTCGTGGATCTCACCGCGTCCTTGAAGTTTTTGACTGTGGATTTTGGCGCCGCTTCCGGCCTTTCACTGGACTATGGCGATTTGCCCGACTCCGGCAACGGGACTTCCTCCAGCAATTACGAGACTCTCCTTAGCAGTGGGGGCGCGTCCCATTTAATTGTGACCGGTTTGCGCATTGGAGCCGTGATCGATTCAGAGTCCGACGGCGCTCCGACCTCCGGGGCAACCGGCGACGACGCGGCGACCTCGGACGACGAGGATGGCATCTCCACGTGGCCCACTTTCGTTCTGGGCAGCTCGGGCAGCCTGACTGTTTCCGTGCAGAACACCGTCTCTGCGGCCACGCTCTACGGCTACTTTGACTGGAACGGAGACGGCGATTTCAACGACCTCGACGAGACGAGTACCGTATCGGTGCCGGTGAGCAGTACCTCGGTGGTGTTGCCTTATACGGTTCCCCTGACCGCTACCACGGGAGCCAACCTGGGTGTGCGCATCCGGTTGACCACCGACTTGCTTTCGGGATTGGACGCCGCCAACGGGCCCGCCAGCAATGGCGAGGTGGAGGATTACGTGGTGCAGGCCATCGCGCTGGATTGGGGCGACTTGCCCGACACGGGTGCTGGTGCTTCCGCCGCGAATTATCAGACAAGCTCCTCCGATTCGGGTCCTTACCACGTCATTACCTCGCTTTACCTTGGATCAACCGTGGATTCGGAAAGCGACGGCCAACCCAACGGTACGGCGACGGGCGATGATATCGCCGGGGCTGCCCCGGACGACGAGGAAGGTGTGACCATTCCCTCTTTGGTCGCGGGAACGACAGTCACGGTGACGGTTGTCTCCAGCGGAACCGGTCGCTTGAATGCCTTCTTTGACTGGACCAACGACGGTGACTTCGGAGACGCCGGTGAAACGCTGACCGAGATCGCCTTGGTGGCCGGTTCCAACAACCTCACCGTACCCGTTCCAATCGGAGCCGTCACGGCCACATCCTTGGGAGCTCGGTTCCGGGTCAGCAGTGGCGGCGGTCTCGGGGCCACCGGTGCGGCCCCTGACGGCGAGGTGGAGGATTACATGGTCAGCGTGGCCGCTGCGCTCGACTTCGGCGACCTGCCTGACACCGCCGTTGGCACGGGGAGCGGAAACTATCAAACCACGCTTTCCGATGACGGGCCCCGGCATAGCATCACTTCCCTGTACCTCGGTGCCGCCGTCGACGCGGAGTCCGACGGTCAGCCCAACGGAACTGCCACAGGGGATGACTCGGCCGTAAGCACGCCGTAATACGAGGACGGAGTGAGCATTCCCAGCCTAATTGCGGGCACGACGGTCACGGTGACCGTCGTATCGAGTGGCTCCGGGAAATTGAACGCCTTTTTCGACTGGAACAACGACGGTAAGTTCGACGGCCCTGGCGAGGTCATCGCGGAGATTGCGGTTGTGGCTGGGTCGAACAACCTGACCGTACCCGTGCCTTCGTCGACGGCGACGGGAACGGATCTGGGCGCTCGGTTCCGCCTCAGCACGGCCGGTAGCCTGGGCGCCACGGGGTCAGCTGCGGATGGGGAAGTGGAGGATTACCTTGTCAACGTGAATGCCGCGCTGGATTTCGGGGACTTGCCGGATAGCGGGGTTGGCACGAGCAGCGGGAACTATCAGACGACTCTGAGCGACAACGGTCCGCGGCACATTATTACCGGCCTTTACCTCGGAGCAGCGGTGGATGCCGAGCAGGATGGGCAGCCGAACGGTACCGCCAGTGGCGATGATGCGTCTGGAAGCACCCCCGACGACGAAGACGGGGTAACGATTCCGAGCCTGATGGCGGGCACGACGGCGACGGTGACCGTCGTATCGAGCGGTTCCGGAAGGCTGAATGCTTTCTTTGACTGGAACAACGATGGGAAGTTCGATGGCCCCGGCGAGGCGATCACGGAGATCGCGGTTGTGGCTGGATCGAACAACCTGACGGTACCCGTGCCCTCCACGTCTGCTACGGGAAGCGACTTGGGGGCACGGTTCCGCGTCAGCACCTCGGGTTCACTGGGTGCTACGGGCGCGGGCGGCGATGGCGAGGTGGAGGATTACTTGGTCAACGTGAACCCCGCACTGGACCTCGGAGATTTGCCGGACACCGGCACTGGCACGGGCAGTGGCAACTATCAGACAACGCTGAGCGACGACGGGCCGCGCCACGTGATTACCGGGCTCTACCTGGGAGCGGCGGTGGATGCCGAGCAGGATGGACAGCCGAACGGCACCGCTAGCGGCGATGACGTCGCGGGAAGCACCCCGGACGACGAGGACGGAGTGACGATTCCCAGCCTGATGGCGGGTACGACGGTTACGGTGACCGTCGTGTCGAGCGGTTCCGGAAATCTGAACGCCTTTTTTGACTGGAACAACGACGGGAAGTTCGACGGCTCCGGAGAGGCCATCCTGGAGATCGCTGTCGTAGCTGGATCGAATAACCTGACCGTGCCGGTGCCCTCCTCAACGGTCACAGGAACGGACTTGGGCGCTCGATTCCGCGTCAGCACGGCGGGTGGCTTGGGTGCGACAGGGGCGGCTGCGGATGGGGAAGTGGAGGACTACCTCGTCAACGTGAATGCCGCGCTGGACTTCGGTGATTTGCCGGATACGGGTATCGGCGTGGGAAGCGGGAACTATCGCACGACCTCGAGCGACACCGGACCCTACCACATCATCACCAGTCTGTTCCTGGGTACGACGGTGGATGCCGAATCGGACGGGCAACCAAACTCGTCTGCGACCGGTGACGATATCGCCGGCCAGACACCGGATGACGAGGACGGCGTTACCATTCCCACCCTTACGGCCGCGTTCACCGCCTCCGTTACGGTGGTTTCCAGCGGAGCCGGTCGACTGAATGCCTTCTTCGACTGGAACAACGACGGCGATTTTGGCGGGGTCGGCGAGACCATGACCGAGTTGGTCCTGGTGGCAGGTCCGAATCTGCTGTCGGTGCCCGTCCCCGCCACCGCCGTCACCTTGACGCCGCTGGGTGCTCGTTTCCGGGTAAGCACCGCGGGCGGCTTGACCTCCACGGGAGCATCCTCCGATGGCGAAGTGGAGGACTACCTTGTCGTGGTGCAACCGATTCCCACCGCTGCTCTAATCTCGGAAGTCAGCGGTTGGAGCCTTGGCGACGAGGGCGCTCTGCGGTGGCGCACGGCGTACGAGGCGGGCACGGTGGGCTTCCAAGTTCGACACCACGCCCACGCGGGATCCGATGGCGACGTTGTCGTCTCGAACGGCTGGATCGCGGCCTTGGGTAGCCAGGTTGGTGGTATTTATGAGCTTCCCCTGAGTGGAATGCGGACCGGGCAACATTTGGAATTCAGCATCGAGGAATTGGACGTCACGGGCTCTCGACGGGAGCACGGACCGTACACCGTCACGATTGGCGATCCGCCCGCCGAGGTCAGCAGCGCTCCCGGCCTCCCGACACATCGTGCTGCAGCGAGTTCGACGGTCATGAGGGCGTTCGCGCCGAGTGGGGGAGGCGCACTTGTCAAAGGGCTTGATATCGGGGAGAAGACGGTCACGGCTGCCACTGCGATGCGCACCGGAGTCATCCCGGACACCAGCGGAAGGGCCGGTTACGGTCGGATCGAGACCGTGGACTCCGGGATTTACTTCGTTTCCGCCTCGGATTTGGCTTCCGCCACTCGACGAAGTGTCCAGCAGATGGAATCTTTGATAGAGAGTGGGTCTATCGGACTGAGCTGTGGCGGAGCCCCGGTCGGTTATCTCCCCGCCGAAGGTGGGTCCGGGATGTATTTTTACGCAGCAAAACCCGATGGGCTCTATTCGACATCCAAGGTGTTCCTCGTCTCTGGATCCAGGAATCCCACCACCCCCTTGGTGGAGGGAGGAGTCGACGACACCGAAGGTGCTGGATGGCATCGCTCCGTGCGCCGATTCGAACAGGATCTGGAAATGGTCAACACCCTGACCAGCGACATCACGGCGGACTACTGGATGTGGAACAGCTTGGTGCCTGGTAATGCATTTTTGGGACGACGGACCTACCCGCTGGCGATTTCCGACCTGAGCGTCGGCTCCGGTGACGGAAAGGCAGCGGTGACTGTCGAGCTGTGGGGTGGGGATGACGGCGCCCGGAAGATCGTCGCCGAGGTGAAGGGGGCAGGGGAGGCGTCTGCAGTGGGTGAAATCTCTTGGCGGGGTAGGGGACGGGTGATCCTGCAGGGCGCATTTTCGGCTGATTTGCTCCGGAACGGTGCCAACACCGTGATATTGCGCTCCGAGCCGGTTGAAGGGGCCGGACCTGGGGGTCTCGCCTATATCGACGCCTACACCGTGAGCTACCCAGCCGCGGTGCCGACTGCCGGCGGTGCCATCTTGGTGCAGGCCGGGGCAAATCAAAGCCAGTCGGTGAGGGGCTTCGCCTCGGCCGACATCACCATCCTTGACGTCACCGACGAGGCGGCGCCGGCTCTAGTTCAGAACGCGTCGATCACCGAGGCCGACGGCGCTTACGCGGCCACCTTCAAGGTGCTGGATGGAAACCGCTACCTCGCTTTCGAACCGTCCGGGGTTGGCACGCCTCTGCGGATCGGCGCTGCCAGGGCGACGACTCTCGCTAGTACGGCCTCCGGCGCGGAGTATGTGGTCATCGCGCCGGACTCACTTCTCCCCGCCGTATCCGGCTTGCTCGAGCATCGCGCTTCGCAGGGTCTCTCGGTTCGCTCCGTCTCCTTGACCGACATCGGGAACGAGTTCGGAGCCGGAATTGCCAGCCCGGTTGCGCTCGGGGAGTTCGTCAAGGCCATCTGGAAGTCTTGGCGGATCAAGCCGAAGTACGTCGTACTGATCGGTGATGGCACCTTCGATTACCGGGATCTGAAGGGTGTCAAGGATAATCTTGTGCCGCCGTTAATGGTTTCCACGGCCTCCGGGCTCTTCGCAAGCGACAGTGTCGCGGGCGACGTGGATGGCGACGGTGTTCCCGAAGTGGCTGTCGGCCGGTTGCCGGTGGTTGATTCGGCTCAACTTCTCGCGCTGATCGAGAAGATCCGGACCCAGGAAACCCTTCGCAGCACATTCGGGCTTGCCCTTGCGGTGGCGGACAGTCCGGACGCAGGTGGAAGTTTCACCGAGGACGCAAATTCGATTGGAGGAGCTCTGGCCGTCGGCTATCGCACCTCGATTGCTGCCGTCGAATCCATGGGCTCCGTTGCCTCGGTCAGGACCCGCATTCTGGAGGCTCTGGCCGGGGATTTGGACGTCCTTGCTTACACCGGCCATGGCGGACATGACCGCTTGGGAGCGGGCGGGTATTTGACGAGCGCGGACGTAGCCGGAATGGGGCACGCGGTTCGCCGTCTACCTGTCGTACTGGCAACAACTTGCGTTGCCGGAAACTTCGCGGTCCCTGGGCAGGATGCCTTGGCGGAGCAACTGGTTTTGGCGCCCGATCGAGGTGCCATCGCCGTGCTGGCCCCGACGGGACTTTCCATCAATCAATACGCCCAGGTTTTCGGCAGAGAATTTGCCAGAAAGCTGGGCGGGGCGGCCCGCGGAACCCGCATCGGGGATTTGGTTATCGCTGCGGGGAGGGCTTACAAGGCGGCTGGGGCGCCGGTCGAATTCATCAAGATCTACAATCTTATGGGTGACCCGGCGCAACGGATCCGATAGGATTTTCACAACGATCTATTTGGTATTGAATCATGAAATCGATTTTGCGCGGACGACCAGCCCGGTTGGTTCTTCCTTGGGTGATGGGTTTGATGACCCATTCGGCTGGAGCTTACGTCATCACCTTTACCGGAACGGCTCCCACGGCACCGGAGACCAACCCGCCGCCGTGGTCGGATACCATCTCCTTGGCCCAATTCAACGTGCCGGACGCCAGCTTGGTCAGTGTGGAGCTGATCCTTACCGCGGCTCTGCAAATCGACGTTGCCATCGAGAACACATCACTCAGTGGCACAAGCGTCGTCAATTACGTACAGGGTGCGACCTTGACGTTCACGTACCCTGTTGCTGGGTCGACACCGTTGACGCCCACGGTCAACATCACGACTCCGACTTTGGCCATCTACGATGGCGTGAGCGACGGCGCCGGAGCCTCGGGGATCACATATGACAACCAAACGGCGAACGCGAACACTACGATCACCATCCCGAGTGGCGAATGGGCGGCGTATACAGGCGCCGGTACTGTCACGATAAACGTCGGCGCAATCCTGGGATCCGCCGACGTCACCGAGAGTGGTGGCAAGACCACTTGGCATGATTTCAACGAAGCGTTGGCGTCGGCCGAGGTGACGGTACGGTACACGTATAATCTCGTAAACGAAGTGCCGGAGGGAGAAACGCTGCTCGGCGGGGCTGGTTTGGCCGGCTTATTGATCGCTTGGCGCTGGCGACGGGTTCGTTGATCTGGGAAAGGATTCCGGGACGCCTTTGGTTATTGTTTACCAACATGTTTGAATGGACTCGAGTCCATAACCACTCCCAATATTATTGCGCACAATAAAAGTTATGTTGCTTGTAGAGCTGGTCCAGCTTGATTTCTGGACATCGGCGGTTTGTCTTTGAATCGGGAGCGTCAGCCGTGAATGGGCTGTCCGGTTACCGCCAAGGCTGCCTCCTTGAGTGCTTCGGCGAGCGTGGGGTGGCCGTGGCACGTACGAGCCAAGTCTTCGCTGGTGGCTCCGAATGACATGGCCGCGACCGCCTCGGCTATGAGGTCTCCTGCCCGCGGTCCAATGATGTGCACGCCCAGAATTTGGTCGGTGATGGCGTCGGCAAGTATTTTGACCCGCCCCTCGGTGGCCGCCATGGCTCGCGCACGACCGTTGGCCTGGAACGGAAAAACGCCCTTGCGATACTTGGTTCCAAGGGAAAGTAATTCGTCCTCCGTTTGGCCGACTGTGGCGATTTCGGGTTCGGTGTAGACGATGCCGGGGATTTGGCGGTAGTTCATGTGGTAGGTGCCGGTGGCAAGCCCCTCGGCGAATGCGACGGCCTCCTCCTCTGCCTTGTGGGCGAGCATCGGCCCGGCGATGACGTCACCCAAGGCGTGAATTCCCGCGACATTCGTGGCGAATCGCCGATCCACGATGATTCGCCGACGCTCATCGAGCACAATCCCAAGCGTATCCAGGCCCAGCCCGTCGATATTGGGGGTTCTCCCGACGGCAAGCAGAACGCGATCACAGTCGATTGATTCGTCGTCGTTGAGGCGGACCGTGCATCGATCGGCCAGGGAACGTGCGCCTGTCACCTTGGTTTTAAGGCGAAACACAAGGCCTTGACGCTCGAGTATTCTGCGCGCCTCGCTGGCGGTCTCGGAATCCATGCCGGGCAGGATTCGGTCGAGGTACTCGACCACGGTGACCTTCGCGCCGAGCCGGCGCCAGATGGATCCCAACTCCAGTCCGATGTACCCGGCCCCGATGACGACGAGGTGACCGGGAACGGAGGCGTAGGACAGGGCCTCGGTACTGGTGCCAATTCGGTCTCCATCCGGTTCGACTCCCGGCAAGGGCGTTGGCCGGGAGCCCGTGGCGATGAGGATGGTGCGGGCGGTCAGGGTTAGGGTCTCTCCCTTGACGGGAGTGATGGAGACCTGCCCCGGGCTGGCGATCCGAGCGTGGCCATGAAAGCGGCTGATTTTGTGTTTCCGAAAGAGCCCTTCGATTCCCTTGGTCAAAGCAGCGACAACGAGGTCCTTGCGTCGCATCATCGCGGCAAGATCGAGGCCAACCTCGCCGACGAGCACGCCATGGTTCTTCAGCGAATGGCGAGCCTCCTCATAGCGCTCGCTGGATTCCAGAAGTGCTTTGGAGGGAATGCAACCGACCCGGAGGCAGGTCCCGCCAAGGGCTGATTCGCGATCGACGACGGCGACGGCTAGGCCGAGCTGGGCGGCCCGTATGGCGGCAACGTACCCGCCAGGGCCGGCGCCGATGATCACCAGATCGAAGGATTCGGGCATAGGTGGTGGTTCTCCGTGAAATCAGACTTCAACGAGCATGCGGACCGGATCCTCGATGGCGTCTTTGAGGCGCTTGAGGAAGGTGACGGCCTCGCGTCCGTCCACGATTCGATGGTCGTACGTCAAGGCGAGGTACATGATGGGCCTCACGACGATCTGGCCGGCGACGACGACGGGGCGGTCCTGGATGGCATGCATTCCGAGGATTCCGGTCTGGGGCGGATTGATGATGGGCGTGGAGAGCATGCTGCCATAGATGCCTCCATTGGTGATGGTAAAGGTACCTCCGTGAAGTTCCTCGGGGCGAATGCGCCCGTCGCGGGCGCGAGCGCCGAGGTCGGAGATCGCCTTCTCGATTTCCGCGAAGCCCAAGCGGTCGGCGGCCCGCAGGACGGGAACCACCAGGCCCTTGCCGCCGCCGATGGCGACGCCGATATCGAAGCGCTGGTGATAGACGACGGACTGCTCGCGGATCTCGGCGTTGAGTTGGGGGAACTGTTTCAGGGCGTCGATGGCTGCCTTTACGAAGAACGACATGAACCCCAATTTGACGCCGTGGCGCGCGGTGAAGGCTTCCTGGTGCGTCTTGCGCAGGAGAATGACCGCGGACATGTCGACCTCGTTGAACGTGGTCAGCATGGCCATCGTATTCTGCGCTTCCACCAAGCGGCGTGCGACGGTCCGGCGGAGCGGCGACAAGGGAACGATCTCCTCGCCGGCATTTACGGGCGGAACGGCGACTGGTAGAGCGGGAAATGATGCTCCGGGGGCCGTTGGGCCTGCGGCAGGAGCAGGGGGAGGGGTGGGGAGTCCCTCGGCCTGGCGTGCACCCTGGGGAACGGCTTGGAGGGCATCGATTTTGGTGATGCGGCCTGCAACCCCTGTCCCCTGCACCGCCATGGGATCGATTCCCGCCGCGGCGAGGATTCGTTGCGCGGACGGCATGACAATCTTGGTGGGCCCGGGCAGGGCCGGAGGCGCCGGTACGGCTGCTGCTGGGCGCTCCAGGGCGGGAGCATCAACGGGTGCCCCGCCGGATTCGTCGATCACGGCGATGGCTTCGCCCACCCGAGCGACGTCGCCACGCGCGCGGAGGATGCGGACGAGGGTGCCCGAGGCGGGAGATGGGAGATCGATCGTCGCCTTTTCGGATTCCAACTGGACGAGCGTCTCGTCCTTTCGAACGGATTGGCCCTCGGATTTGAGCCATTCTCCGATCTGCACTTCGGAGATGGATTCGCCTACGGGCGGGACAAGAAGATCCAATGGCATAAGAAGGATTGGCGGGGGAGGACATAACGGGGACAGGGAAGCCCGGCCATGTCGCCACCGGCGATGGAAAGGTAACGCCCGTTGTCAGCGCAGCAAGTCTGTAGCAGACTGGAGTCCGGGCATGGGGACGCCAAAAAAATCGTTGCGCGGGCGACTTTTGCTGGATGGCGGTCAACTGGGGGGATCGTGGTTTCACCGGGCGGTCGTGCTCGTGTGCCAGCATGACGAGGAGGGAGCGTTCGGATTGGTGTTGAATCGTCCGACCGGAACACGAATGGGGGACGCCGTGGTGGCATCTCTGCCGGACTGCCTGAGGAATCTGCCGCTTTACGCCGGCGGTCCGGTCCAGCCCGGGGCGTTGAGCTATCTCCATGCCGATGCTCTTCTTCCGGAAGCGAGCGTGATGGCGGGATTGACGCTCGGGCACTCGCTCGACGAATTGGTGGCGTTGGCGGAATCACCATCTTCCTCGTCGGGGTTGCGCGTCTTCTCGGGGTATTCGGGCTGGAGTGCCGGGCAATTGGACGACGAGATCGCACGAAAGGCGTGGTTGGTGGAGCCCGCCGATTTGGCGTGGGTGATGGGCCCGGAGGCTCCGACGCTCTGGAGACGGATCCTGAAGAGGAAAGGCGGGGTGTATCGCCTCCTCGCAGACTCGCCGGAGGACTTCTCCGCCAATTGAACTTCGCTGCTTTATGTCCGAGTCCCCTGCCCCGCCGGGTCCCCCGTTTGGCGACCCAGCCCCGGTCGAGCCGAACCTCGCCGGGATGCGCATCAACTATGAGATGGGTCATCTGGACATCTCGGATCTCGATCCGGACCCATTCGGGCAATTCGGCGTCTGGTTCGAGCGTGCCTGTCGGGAAGGATTGCTGGAACCGAACGCGATGAGCCTGGCGACCGTCGACGAACGGGGGCGGCCGACCGTGCGAACGGTGCTGCTGAAGCACTGGGATTCGCGCGGGTTCGTCTTCTTTACCAACATGGAGAGCCGCAAGGCCCTGCAGATCGCGGGAAACCCCGAGGTCTCGTTGCTGTTCACCTGGCTGCCGCTGCAACGGCAACTGGCCATCAATGGAACCGCCGCGCGGGTGTCCACGTCCGAGGTTTTGGCCTACTTCGTCAAACGTCCGTACGGAAGTCAGTTGGCCGCCTGGGTCTCGCCGCAAAGCAGGATCATCTCGACCCGGTCGGTGCTGGAGATGAAGTGGGAGGAGATGAAGCGGAAGTTCCGCGAAGGGCAGGTTCCCCTGCCCTCGTTCTGGGGTGGGTACCGGGTGGTGCCGCGGGAAATGGAATTCTGGCAGGGTGGCCAGAGCCGGCTCCACGATCGTTTTCTATACCAACGGCGTGACCAGGGCGGTTGGAGCCTGGATCGGCTCGCGCCCTGAGAATCCGGGCGGGTCCGGGCTCGGCTGGCTAGGCACAACTGCCCACGGAAAACTCGGGTGGAGGTAGGGAGCGACGAATCTCGGCCAGTCGATAGCCGAATCCCGGACCCCGGATTGACGCGAGATCCAGGTTGCCCTGCCGCCGGGCGAAACAGCCCGGATGGACGGCGGCTTCGGGGGCGGAGGCGTCGGGGTAGAACTGCATGGCGTTGGATTCGACCCCCATGATGGTTCCGGAGTGGGCGGCCAGGAGGAGGTGCGGCAATTGAGCCAGCATGGGGTTGGTCAGATCCTGCACCATGAGGGACATGCCGTGCGCACGGGCCCAACAAAGGCTGAGGATGGCTCCGCTCTGCGTTTTGCAGGTTTTCAGGGCGACGCCACTCCATCCCAGGGTCTGGCCGAGGCGAACGAGGCGCCAATCGTGGGCGCTTTCGTCGAGGAACAGGGGCTTTCGCGAGGCCACGGAATGCGCATCGATGGGATGGGCCTCCAGGTCGTAGGGGAACGGTTGTTCAACGTAGAGCAGCATGCCATACAACCGCGGATGCCTGTCGCGTAACTCGTCCAGCACCCCGTTCACGTAGTCGGGTTCCCGAACGGTGCAATTGAAGTCGGCCGTCAACCAGTCAACCTCGTGCTCCATGGCGACACGCCCGACGTCGAGCAGGCGCCGGAGGTCCCAGGCGGCGTCGGTTCCTCGAAGTTTGACCTTCAGACACTTGAGCCCGTCCCGGCGGATCCAATCGGCGAGCAGAACCGGGTAGCCATCAGCGGGCTCCTCGCCGGTCAATTCGGATGCGTCGACGGGATCAACCCCGCCTACGAGGTGCCAGGCACGGAGCCGGCTGGCGGAGGGGCGGAGGTAATCCGCCGGAAATCGATTCGAGAAGGAGATTCTCCCTTGCTCCTCCGGGGTGTCGGTCAGGAACGAAGCCAGATCGCGGGTCATGAACTCCGGGCCGTAGGTGTGGTATACGGGACGTTCGACCAGGTGGCCGAAGGCATCGTGCAGGGCGAGGTCGAACGGAGAAGCGGTGATCAGGGCAGCCAGCCAGGGCATGGGATCGGACGGACGATCCCGGTTGAGTTCACCCAAGCGGGCGCCGAGGCGGTGTTCCACGAAGTCCCATCCGATTTCCACGGGATGTCCCGCGACATCGAACCGGGCCCAGTCCTGGGCGATCCGGCGGGCCAGCTCGATCATGGCACGGAGGCGGGTGTCGTAGGGCTGCGGGGATGGCCATCCCCACTGCACACTCAAGGGAGTTTCTCCCCAGCCTTCCGCAACACGTCCGGAACGGTCGACCACCTGGACGCGAACACGGAGGCAGGTCACGTGGGAGAGGGTTTCCGCTCCGAACTTCAGAGGCACGCGCGTCCGGATCGGGAGCAGAAAAAGCTGGGTACCGATGACTCGGATATCGGTGGGTTTGGGCATGACGGGAGCGCCCAATTTGCCGGGAACGGAGGGGGGGGCGAAGCGCAAAGGACGAGCGCGCGTATCCGGGCGACCCAAGTCCGGCTCGCCTCGGCCGAGCGATGCCCGGCATAATGGCCGCATGCACCAGCGACTTTGGAAACTCCGGTCCGTCGGAGTCGCTTTGGCAGGATTCTGTGCGGCGGCGGTGACGTCCGCGTTGGAGGCCGCGGAGCCCGCCGATCCCCTGCCCTTGGCGCAGGCGCACTCGCACAATGACTACGAGCACGCCCGTCCCCTGCACGACGCGCTGGATCGAGGCTTCTGCAGCGTGGAAGCGGACATCTACCTGGTGGACGGAGCCTTGCTGGTGGCGCACGACCGCCCCAAGGTGCGTCCGGAGCGGACGTTGCAGGCACTGTATCTCGATCCGCTTCGGGCCCTTGTCCGGGCCCATGGTGGTCGGGTTCATCGGAACGGGCCGTCCGGGTTCACGCTGCTGATCGACCTCAAGACGCCGGCCGAACCGACCTATCTGCGTCTGCGGGAGGTTTTGGTTCCGTACCGGGATCTGTTGACGCGGTACGAGACCAATCGGGTTCTAACCAACGCCGTCACCGTGATCCTCTCGGGCAATCGCCCGTGGGAGTTGCTCGCCTCGGAGCCGGTGCGGTGGGCCAGTCTGGATGGGCGTCCACCGGATCTGGATCGGGAGCCTCCGCTTGGACTGGTACCGTTGGTGAGCGATAGCTGGCGGAATCATTTCGCGTGGAACGGCCAGGGAACGATGCCCAGGGACCAGCGGCAGAAACTGGACGAACTGGTGCGCCGGACCCATGGCCAAGGCCGGAAGCTCCGGTTCTGGGGGGCTGCCGACGTCCCCGAGATGTGGCGGGTCCAGCGGGAAGCGGGAGTGGATTTGATCAACACCGACCGGTTGCCGGAGCTCGCGGATTTCCTCGGCAGGCGGTGACTCCGCGAGGCGCGGGAGCGATTCTCGACGGGAAGAGGGCTTCAAATCGTCCGGCACCCCAAGGTCAGCAGCACGTTGGCCCAAAGCGACTGGTCTGCCGTCTGGACCGTGAGGACGTGGTCGGGGGATTCGACGGCCTTGTAGAAGTCCCATTTCGAGATGGGAACAAGTTCCAACCGGGAGCCCGCCTCGGCAAGAACGCGCCGGTACTCCGTCCAGACCGGCGGATCCCCGTGCTGGGCGTAAGGGTCATCCGGGGGAATCCCCATGGTGTTGAGATGGTCCACCGGAACGGCGGTGAGGATCGCGCGCAGCACCTGGCTCACCGAGACGACCCCGGGGCTCAGGTTGAGGCAGACCACTTCCGCGTTCGGTCCCTTCTTGGTGGAAGCGGGGTAGTTGCCATCGGCGATCAGGACCTTGGCGTGGTGCCCGGCGCGGCCCAGAATCTGATTGATCTGCGGGTGGATGAGAGCGTGGAGGAGCATCAGAGGGTCAGGGGGCGGAGGTCGGCGAGAAACGGCAATGTGGTGCGGTACTCGTGCAAGCGAGGCAGATCGAGCGGCGCCTCGATGGAGCCTTCCGTGGCGCCGGCATCGGCGAGGAGTTCGCCGTTGAAGTCGACGATCACGGAACGTCCGACATGACGGTGGGACGGATCCCGACCGATGCGGTTGACTCCGATCACGTAGGCTTGGTTTTCGATGGCGCGGGCTTGGAGAAGTCGAACCCAATGCAGGATGCGTGCCTCGGGCCAGCTGGCCATGACCACGAACAGTTCAGGCTTCCAGCGCCGGGCCGCGACCCGAAACAGCTCGGGAAAGCGGAGGTCGTAGCAGATGAACGGTGCGACGCCGATGCCGGCCCAGGCGAAATGCGCCGGGGCACTGCCGGCCGGATAGTGGACGTGTTCGCCGGCCAGGGAAAAGGGTCGCTGCTTGCGATAGCGCGCCACGGTGTGGCCCGAGGGATCGAAGACGACGGCCTCGTTCCCGAATCCGCCGGACACGTCCGCGACCGCGACCCCGGCCACGAGCTGGATGCGATGTTTGAGCGCCAACCGGGCGAGGAAGGCCTCCGTGGCGCCGCCGGGAGGCTGGGCGGCGCGGGGGGGAGCCATGCTGAATCCGCTGGAGAACATCTCCGGCAGCACGACGAGAGCCCCCGCGGCGGGCGGCCTGGCAGCGAGCAGGGATTCCACCCGGGCGCAATTGGCGGCGGCATCCTCCCAGGCGACGTCGAACTGGAGGGCGTGAATCGTCGGGGCGGCGTCCGGCACGCCTTGGTTTTGGGCCAGGCCGGGCATTGGACTCAAGCCTCCATCCGCCGGATGGCGAGGTCGACGGACATCCGTTGCTGGGCTCGGCCTCGGAAGTTGCCGCGGAGCGGCGCGGCATCGGCGTAGTCGCGCCCGATGGCCACCTTGACGTGATGTTCGTCGGCGGGCTGGTCGTTGGTGGGATCGAGGGCCAGCCAACCCAGGCCGGGCAGGAAGATCTCGGCCCAGGCATGGGAGGCGAGGTCGCCCCGGAGCGTCTCGCCTTCGCCGACGTAGAGGTAGCCGCTGACATAGCGGGCGGGGATGCGAATCGACCGGCAGAGCCCCAGGAAGACATGGGTAAAGTCCTGGCACACGCCGCGGCGAAGGTGCAGGACGTCGCGCATGTGCGTGCGCGTCTCCGTTGCCCGCGCGTCGTAGACGAACTCCGCATGGATGAAGTGCATCAACAAGAGCGCGGCCTGCCAGGCGTCGGTCGCCCCGGCGGTGACGTCATGGGCGATGCGCCAGACCGCCACATCCAGGCTGACGAACTCGCTGCCCTGGAGGAAATCGTAGCACTGCTCGAGCCGGCGGCATTCGTCGAGGCGGTCGAGGGGGAACCGGGGCTCCTCGAGGCCGGCCAGCCGGGGCAGGGTCCGGACCCGCGATCGCGACTCGACGACGAGCTCCTCGTGGGGTTCGGCGAGGTAGAAATGATCGACGAGATTGAGGTGGAAATCGTGGTATCGGCGGATGCGGGCGACCGGATCGACGTGCAGTTCGAACGAGAGGCATTCCTGGACGGCATCCGAGACCGGTTGGAGCCGGACCTCGTTGAAGTTCTCGGACACCGGCTGGGAATAGCGGTACTGGGTGCGATGGACGATGTGAAGGCGCATCCCGGGACGGGTCCACGAGCCTGCGGATGCCCGAGCGCGCCCGCAAGGGCTGGGTGCGTCCAATTCCGGACATGTCATTGACCCTGGCCCTGGCCTCGCCGTGGCGTCGGGCGCGGGGGTACCCGAATTCCCGGACAAGAAACCACGAAAGACACCGAGCCCACGAAAGCGCAGGCAGGCGGAGCTGGGGCGGTCCGGTAAATCCGGGCTTGTACCTCGGAGCTCCTTCTGCCACTAAACAGCCCGCCACATGAACGCGGCCCCTGAACCCTTCCATTGCTTCGCCCGCACCGTCGTTCCGGTTGCAGGGCAGAGCCTTGGTCGGATGGCGCCGCGGATCGCGGTGATCGCGGTGATCGCCATCGGGAGCCCGTTGATTATCGTGTCCCGGGCCGGTCGCTGAACGCGTTTTCCCACGTGAAACCCCGTTCCGCGAACCGGAACGGGGTTTCGCGTTTTTGTCCCTAGAGACCAGCGCAACGCAACGAAATGAAAGCCAAGAAGCCACGTACCATCGAGATCTACGACACGACCCTGCGCGACGGCGCCCAGGCCGAGGGCATCAACTTTTCGCTGTCGGACAAGATTCGCATCGCGGAGCGCCTCGAGCAATTCGGCGTCCACTACATCGAGGGCGGGTGGCCGGGATCGAACCCGAAGGACCTGGAGTTCTTCAAGCAGGCGGCGCGGCGCCGTTGGCGGAACGCCCGCATCGCGGCTTTCAGCATGACCCGCCGCAAGGGCATCGCGGTGGAGAACGACGCGCTGATGCAACAGGTGCTCGAGGCCGAGACGCCGGTCGTCACCATCGTGGGCAAGACCTGGCTGCTGCACGTGACCGAGGTTCTGCGGGCCAAGCCCGACGAGAACCTGGCCATGATCGCCGACACGATCCGGTTCCTGAAGGACCACGGCAAGACGGTCTTCTACGATGCCGAACACTCCTTCGACGGGTACGCCGACGAGCCGGAATACGCGCTCGCCACCTGGCAGGCCGCGGAGAAGGCGGGCGCCGACGGGGTGATCCTCTGCGACACCAACGGCGGGCGCATGCCGGCGGAGGTCGCGCGGATCACGGCCGCGGCGATCGGCGCCCTCTCCTGCCCCGTCGGCATCCACACCCACAACGATTGCGGCTTCGGCGTGGCCAACGCCGTGGCGGCCGTCGAAGTCGGGGCCTCCCAGGTCCAGGGAACGATCAACGGCTACGGCGAGCGGACCGGCAACTGCAACCTCACCTCGCTGATGCCGACGCTGGAATTCAAGCTGGGCCTGCGCGGCGTTCCCCCGAAGTCCCTGCCCAAACTCAAGGAACTTTCCGAGTTCCTCGACGAGATCGCCAATGTCCGGCACGACCCCCGTCAGCCGTGGGTCGGCCAGACCGCCTTCGCGCACAAGGGCGGCATGCACGTGCACGCCATCGACCGCGTCGCCCGCAGTTACGAGCACGTCCCGCCCGAGTGCGTCGGCAATTTCCGGCGCGTCCTGGTCAGCGACATGTCAGGACGGACCAACATCCTCATGAAGGCCGCGGAACTCGGGTTCAAGCTCGCTCCCGACGCCCCGGAGACGCGGGCGATCACCGGCAAGGTCAAGGAACTCGAGGGCCGGGGCTACGAGTACGAGGCGGCCGAAGCCTCGCTGGCGCTGCTGATCCGGGGGATCCTCGACCACGATCCGGAGCTCCTGTTCACCGTCGATTCCTACCATGTCTCGATGCGCAGCAACGGCCAGAACTCGATCTGCGAGGCCACCGTCAAGGTCCGGGTCGGGGATCGCACGCATCACACCGTCGCCGAGGGCGACGGTCCGGTGAACGCCCTCGACAGCGCGCTGCGCTCGGCCCTGGGCCGGTCCTTCCCGAAGCTCCGGGGCGTGCAGTTGACCGATTACAAGGTGCGCATTCTGGACGGCGTGGCCGGAACGGCGGCGCGCACCCGGGTCTTGATCACCTCGAGCGACGGCAAGCGCGAATGGGGCACCGTCGGGGTCAGCGAGAACATCATCACGGCCAGCCTCCAGGCGCTCGTGGACTCGATGGAGTACGCCCTCGTCCGGCCCTAACCCCTCACGGCACATGTCCCCTTCCCTCCGTTCCCGACCTGGAATCCCCGCCGGCCTGAGCCGGGGATTCCACCTCGCCTGGGTGCTCCTGGCGCTTTCCCTGCCCTCCTCCGGCGCTTCCCGCTACGAGGAACGAGCTCCCAGCCGGGACGGGACCGGGAGGTTCCACCTGGGCCGCGAGATCGCCCTCGTCATGGGGCATCAGGGAGCCCCGTGGCTCGAGCGGACGGAACGTCAGGACGAGGAACGTCCCGACCTCCTCCATTCCCTGCTCGGCCTTCGCCCGGGCATGGTGGTCGCCGACATCACCAACCCGTTTTTCAGCGAGCTCTTCGAGGCC
>CAZSOV010000141.1:0-19299 GCA_964608505.1 uncultured Verrucomicrobiota bacterium | reverse complement strand
GGCTCTCTACAGAACCTCGCCCACGGGTTGCCATTGAAATCCACCGCTCCCGCCCCTTTCACTCGGCCCGCGGCGGCCAACCGAACCGCGAGATCCATCCATGCCGGACACTCCCCCGCCTCGCGCCCGCCCGGTCCTCGTCTTCGACGGGGACTGCCGATTCTGCCGGCTCTGGATCGAGCGCTGGCACGAGGCGACGGGCGAGGCCGTCGAGTACCTGCCGCAACAGGATCCCGAGTGCGCCCGGCGCTTTCCCCAGCTCGAGCCCGCGGCCCTCCGGGACGCCGTGCATCTCGTCGACCCCGACGGACACGTGACCCGCGGCGCCCAGGCCGTCCTCCTAACCCTCGCCCGGGCCCCTCACCTTTTGCGCCCCACGTCGTGGCTGCTCCGACGCCCCGGGATCATGGCCGTGCTGGAGGGCGCTTACGGCATCGTGGCCCGGCATCGAGTCGCGTTCTCCTTCCTGACCCGGCTCCTCTGGGGCCATACCGTCCGACGCCCGACCTGGTTCATCGCCCGCGAACTCCTGCTGGCCGGTCTGGCCGCCATTCACGGCGTCGCCTTCCTCTCGCTCTGGGTCCAAATCGACGGGCTCCTCGGTTCCCGCGGCATTCTGCCTGCCGCGGAGTTCCTGCAGCGCGCGGCCTCCCATTTCGATCAGGCCGGCCTCGGCCTCGACCGCTATCGCGTTCTCCCCACCCTCGCCTGGTTCGGCGCCGGCGATACCGCCTTGCAGTTTTGCTGCGGACTCGGGCTGGCCCTTTCCGTCCTCGCCTTCCTGGGGCTCGCCCGTGCTCCCGCCTTTCTCGGCCTCTGGGCCCTCTACCTGTCCCTGTCGGTCGTCGGACAGGACTTCCTCTCGTTCCAGTGGGACGCGCTCCTGCTGGAAACCACCCTCGTCGCGGTCTTCCTGGCCCCCTGGCGCCTCCGCCGCGCCGACGCCCGCGCCGCCCCCCCCTCGGGGGTCGCGCGCCTGCTGGTCGTCTGGCTGCTGTTTCGGCTCATGTTCCAGTCGGGCCTCGTCAAGCTGCTGAGCGGCGACATTTCCTGGCAGAACCTCACGGCCCTCGAATTCCACTACTGGACCCAACCTCTTCCGGGCCCGCTGGCCTGGCATGTCCATCATCTCCCCGTGTGGTTTAACCGTGCCGCCTGCGCCGCCCTGTTTGTGGTCGAGCTGGCGCTTCCCTGGCTGGTCTGGGCGCCGCGGCGCCCCCGGCTCATGGCCTTCACCGGGTTCACCCTTCTCCAACTCGCCATCCTCGCCACCGGCAACTACACCTTCTTCAACCTCCTCGCCCTGGTGCTCGGCTTCAGCCTCGTGGACGATGCTTCCTGGCGAAAGGGGCTCGCCGCCCTGCGGCGCGACACCGGCCCTGCGCAGCCTCCCATCGCCCCCGCCCCCTCCTCCCGCCCGGCCCGGTTCGTCCCGCTGATCCGACGCTCGCTGCTGGCGGCACTGGTTCTCGTGGCCCTGCTCGCCGGATCCGCGCCTTTGATCCGAACGGTGTTGCCGACCCTCGCGGCACCAGGCCTGGCCCTGCAGCACTGGCTTGCTCCGCTGCGCTCCTTCAACTCCTACGGCCTCTTCGCGGTGATGACGGTTCAACGGCCCGAGATCATCGTGGAAGGCAGTTCCGACGGCGCCCGTTGGGAGGCCTACGAGTTCCGCCACAAGCCGGGCGATCCACGGCGTTCCCCCGCCCAGGTCGCCCCGCATCAACCGCGACTCGATTGGCAAATGTGGTTTGCCGCCTTGAGCGACGTCCGCCGGAGCCCGTGGTTCCTTCGGTTCACCAACCGCCTCCTGGAAGGTTCCCCCCCGGTTCTGGCGCTCCTGCGGCACAATCCCTTCCCCGAGACCCCTCCCCGATTCGTTCGCGCGCGCCTCGTTCACTACCGCTTCAGTTCACCCGCCGAACGCCGGCAAACCGGCGCTTGGTGGATTCGCGAGGACCGCGGCCTGTACTGTCCGCCCCTGGCGCTTCCTGCTTCCGCGGCCCCCCCCAATCCAGGGCCCTGAGGCGCCGTCAAGGCCGGTCACGGCGTTCCCCGGTGGGCGAGCCCCCGCTCCCCGATGTGCCCACGCACCCAGGGCGATGGCCAAAGTCGATCGGATCCCACGACCGGCTCCCCACCTTGGCGTCTGCGCGACGGCGGGCCGGGTCGCGGGGCGATCGAAGCACGCGAATCGAGAGGCGAAGCCGGCGACCCGGCAGTCGCCGGCCCCACAGCGCAGTTCCACGCCGGACTTGGTCAACCGCCCTGCCCATGCACCGAGGAATTCCGTCCGCCTCCTTGACGCTACAATGGGCTGTGTGCTACCCCTTCAACGAACTCAACCGGCGGTGTCCGGTGGGTATTCCGGCGGGTATATATGCGGTGTCCCAAATGTGGCGGACCGGACGATAAGGTGATCGATTCCCGGAGTTCCCGGGAGGGTCGCGCGATCCGTCGTCGGCGCGTCTGCCTCGCTTGTGGGCATCGATATACGACCTACGAACAGATCGAACGCTCCGAGCTGGTCGTGGTGAAACGCGACGGACGGCGCGAGATCTTCTCCCGTGACAAACTCTTTCACGGCCTTCAGAAGGCCTGCGAAAAACGTCCCGTCAGTCAGGACATCATCGAGGACGCCGCGGAGCGGATCACCGATGAACTGGCCAACGAGTTCGATCGCGAAGTCCCCGTCATGGCCATCGGCGAACGCGTGATGGATGCCCTGCGCTCCATCGACAAGGTCGCCTACGTCCGCTACGCCAGCGTCTATCGCCGCTTCGAGGAAGCCGGCGAGTTCGTCGATGTCGTCGCCAAACTCGAACAACACCGCCATGATTCAGCTACGCTCCGATTGCCTGGTATTTGAGATCGCGGGCGGCGACAAGATCCCCTGCTCCGTCGAGAAGCTCACCATCGAGGTTCTCGCCGATTCCGCCCAACAACTCGACCCCGACGTCATTCACAACGCCGCCGCGGCCGTGCTGCACTATTTCCGCGAGGACCTCGGACGGGAAACCGTCACCGTCGAGGAATTCACCTCCGCGCTGGAGAACGTTCTCCGGGGACTCGGCCTCAACGTCGAAACCCCGTCCGCGGCCCCCTCTCCCGCGGGCGCCGTTTCCCATGCCGCGGTGCCGACCGCGAACGGGCCGCGCACCGTCGCTGAAGCGGACCTCTGTGCCTTGGCCCTGGGCACCGGCGACAGCCTCGCCCTCGACTTCTTTCCCCGCCTCCGGTCCGAGCTACGCACCCTCCTCTCCGGCACCCCGGCCGTGGTTCGCTTCGTTGGCCTCCGCTCCTGCGCCAAACGCCTCGCCGGAGTCCGCCGCTGGTGCCCCCGCAGCCTGGAAACCAGCGACGAGATCGTCCGGTTTCTCCGCGACTGCTGGGGAGCCGAAGCCCCCCGCAAGGATTGCTCCCTGATGGTCGACTGACCGCAGACTCCCACCCCCACCATGACCCTCTTCGAGAAGATCGTCGCCCGCCAGATTCCCGCCGACATCGTCTACGAGGATGACTCGGTCCTCGCCTTTCGGGATATCGCGCCCAAGGCCCCAGTCCACGTTCTGCTCATCCCCAAGCGCCTCATCCCGCGCATCGGCGCCGCCATTTCGGATGACCAGGCCCTGCTGGGACATCTGTTGCTCAAGGCCGGCCACGTCGCCCGCCTCTTGAAGGTCGATCAATCCGGTTTTCGTCTCGTCATCAATCACGGCCCCGACGGCGGCGAAAGTGTCCCGCACCTGCACGTTCACCTGCTCGCCGGACGCCCCCTGGCTTGGCCGCCCGGTTGATTCGATCCCAGGCGCACCCCTCCTCGCCCCGAGCGGGGCAGTCCGTGGTTTCCCCGCCCCGGCGGCGCCGCCCCCTCGCTTCCCCCTTCCCGCCACCCGGTACGGAGCGCTCGGGGTATTGATGGTTACATTGAGGCAACGCGTGGATCTTTCGCCGAACAATTTTAAATCCCGAGGTTTTTATTGTTTGACGTTGGGGTCGCTGGCGGAGGCTCCTTCTTTCCCGTGCAGCGCGCGGACGATAATTGTATCCCAGGGTATTTATCAGGATATTTATAACCATTCTTAGAGTGCGCCGGGATATTTATCAAAGGACGCGGAGGTCGGGATCGACGTCGGGCAGGGCTGGTCAACCTCCGCTTTCCCGGTGTTCAATGACGGGAACCCCCGCTCCCGCGATGCCTTCCCACTCGCTTCCTCCACGCGTCCCCCGCTCCCGGCAGACACGCCGGCGGTTCCTCCAACGGTCGGTTCCCATCGGTCTGGCGGCCCCCTGGATCCTCCCCGCCTCCGTCCGGGGCGCCGACGGACGCCCCGCGCCCTCGAACCGGATCGCGATCGGCTTCGTGGGCACGGGACGCCAGGCGGTCCACGCCAACCTTCCGGGGTTCCTGCGCGAAGCGGACGCGCAGGTCGTTGCCGTATGCGACGTGGATTCGTGGCGCATGGAGCAGGCCCGCCAACAGGTGGACCGGCACTATGCGAAATCGGCCCCCTCCGGTGCCTCCAAGGGCTGCGTTGCCGTGCGCGATTGGCGGGAGCTCGTGGCGCGTCCGGATCTGGACGCGGTCATGATCTCGACGCCGGACCACTGGCACGTCCTGATGGCCACCGCCGCCATCCGGGCGGGCAAGGACGTCGCCTGCGAGAAGCCCCTCACACGGAGCATCCACGAGGGACGGACGCTGGCCGATCTCGCCGCGGCACGGAAGCGCGTCTTCCGCACCGACAGCGAGTTTCGCTCCATTCGCGCCATGCACCGGGCCGTCGAAATCGTTCGGAACGGGGGCATCGGTCGCCTGACCCGGGTTCGGACCGCGACTCCCAAGGACACGTTTCTGCCCGCACAGCCCGAACAACCGGTGCCGCCCGAACTGGACTACGACATGTGGCTGGGACCGGCACCGGCGGCCCCGTACACCGAGAAGCGGGTGCATCCGCGGCACGAGACGAAGGGCCGTCCCGGCTGGATCACGATCCGGGACTATGCCGACGGCATGTTGGCGAACTGGGGGGCGCACCTGAACGACATCGCGCTTTGGGGCATGGACGCCGAGCGGACGGGACCCATCGGGATCGAAGGCACGGGAAAACCGGCTCCTCCGGGAAGCCTGTGGAACGTGATCCAGGAGTTCACGGTCCACTTCGATTTCGCCAACGGCGTGCGCCTGACCTGCGAGACGGATCGACCCGCCGTGCGCTTCGAGGGTACGGAGGGATGGATCGAGGTCGGGTATCCGAACGAGCTGCAGGCCAGCCGGGAATCGCTCCTGTCCTGGAAGCCGGGCCCCACGGATATCGCGCTCCCGTACAAGGCGAGCGAGAAGCGCGATTTCCTCGATGCCGTCCGATCCCGGGAGCGAACCCAGGCCGACGCGGAGGTCGGGCATCGCAACACCTCGCTGTGCCATCTGGCGCTCGCCGCCATCGAGCTGGGGCGGCGGATCCCTTGGGACCCGGCAGGGGAGAAGAGCCCGGATTCCGAGGCCCAACGGCGGCTTGCACCAAGGCCGTACCGGGGCGACTGGGCGTTGTGAAAGTTCGGCGCCGCCAAATTACCGCTTGTATCGGGGCTCTCGACTGATAGGTTGCGCGTCCATTTTTTGGCAATGAAGGCAGACATCCATCCCCGCTACGAGGCGGTCGACATTCGCTGCGCCTGCGGCAACGTCATCAAGACCCGCTCCACCCGCAAAGGCCCGCTGATCATCGGCATCTGCAACGCCTGCCACCCGTTCTACACCGGCACGCAGAAGTTCGTGGATACGGCGGGACGAGTCGACAAGTTCCAACAGCGCCTCGCGAAGACGCAGGCGGCACAGGCGGCCCGGGCCGATTCGGCGGCGAAGAAGAAGAAATAGCGCGCCACTTTCGCTCCGCCCGCCGGGTCTCCGCGACCTTGCGGGCGGATTTCTTTTGGTGGACCTCGAACCGCACATCGAGCGCTTTGGCCGGCGGTTGGCCGAAGTCGAGGCGGCGCTCAGCGCCCCGGATGCCTTTGCCAACCCGGCCAAGGCCCAGGAACTGTCGCGCGAGTATTCCCGCCTGAAGGAACTGGTCGCAACCGGTCGGGAATTCCTGTCCGTCCGCCGCGAACTGAGTGCCAACCGCGAGCTGCTCGCGGGAGAATCCCAGGGGTCCGAGCTGGCCGAGTTGGCCGCTGAGGAGGTGCGGCGCCTCGAAGCCGAGGACGCCCGGCTCACGTACGAGGTTCAGCGGGGCATGCTGCCCCCCGACCCGACCGACTCGCGGAACACGATCCTGGAAATCCGCGCCGGGGCCGGAGGTGCCGAGTCGGCCCTCTTCGCCGCCGATCTGTTCCGCATGTACACGCGGTACGCGGAAACGCGGCGGTGGAAGGTCGAGACGATGGAGTCCAGCCCCTCGGATCTCGGCGGGTTGAAGGAGGTCATTTTCAGCGTCATCGGCCCCGACGCCTATCGCCGCCTCAAGTTCGAAAGCGGCGTGCATCGCGTCCAACGGGTTCCCGCCACCGAGGCCCAGGGCCGGATTCACACCAGCACCACCACCGTCGCGGTGCTCCCCGAAGCCGAGGAGGTCGACGTCGAGATCAAGCCCGAGGACCTCGACATCTCGGTGTGCCGGGCCGGAGGACACGGCGGCCAGGGGGTCAATACCACCGACTCCGCGGTCCGCATCGTGCACAAGCCATCCGGCCTGGAAGTGCGGTGCCAGGACGAACGCTCGCAGCTGAAGAACAAGGCCAAGGCCCTCAAGGTCCTCCGGTCCCGGCTGCTCGAGCGCAAAATCGAGGAGGAAAAGAACAAGTACGACGCCCAACGGAGCCTCCAGGTGGGCACGGGCGAACGCAGCGAGAAGATCCGGACGTACAATTTTCCCCAGAACCGCGTCACCGATCACCGCATCGAGCTCACGGTCTACAACCTGTCCCAGGTCATCGAAGGCACGCTCGACGAGATCATCGACCCGCTGCTCGCCCACGACCTCAAGGAACGCCTCGCCCAGATCGCGAAGCAGTAGGCAGCAGACAGATCCGTGCCCGATCCGTCGGTCCGTGGCCACCCCTCCCCGACTCCCATTCCCCCGCCCCATCCCACGCCATTGCCATCGCCATCGCCATCGCCATGACCCCGCGCGCGCTCATTTTCGACTGTGACGGCACCCTCGCCGACACCATGCCCCTGCACTGGCAGGCATGGCGAACGATCCAGGAACGGCACCAGTTCCACTTTCCGGAAGACCGCTTCTACTCGCTCGGCGGAGTCCCGTCGCGGGACATCCTGACGATGCTGAAGCAGGAGCAGCGGCTCGAGATCAATCCCATCGCCGTCGCCCTCGAGAAGGAGGAGACGTACCTCGACATGCTGGAGCACGTCGAACCGGTTCATTCGGTGGTCGAGATCGCGCGCGCGCACCGGGGCCAACTGCCCATGGCCGTGGCCTCGGGCGGCACCCGCAAGATCATCCAGCTCGTCCTCGAGCATCTTCGCATCCGTGATCTCTTCCAGGCCGTCGTGACGAGCGAGGACGTGCTGAACCAGAAGCCCGCTCCCGACATCTTCCTCGAAGCCGCCCGCCAACTCGGCGTCGAACCCGCGTTTTGTCGCGCCTACGAGGACACCGACCTCGGCATGCAGGCGATCCGCGCGGCCGGCATGGAGGCCGTGGACGTGCGGGGTTACACGCGTCCGCCCGTGGGGGAGTGAGGCGGGCGTCCTACCTTCGGACGCTTCGGACGCGAGCCCATCCCGGGGGGACTTTGCGCTAGGTTCAGCGTGTCAGCTCGCCCAGAGCGGCGGCCGTCATCGCCGTCACCCCCGTGTGGATCGTCGGTTCGGGGTCGGGCTCGAACCGGCTCGAGTGCAGCGCCGGCAGGACGGAACCCGCCTTCCGCGCCTCCTCGAAGCGCGCTGCCGACACCGCCCCGAGCCAGAACATGCACAACGGCACCTTCTCGGAGGTGCGCCCGAACTCGCTGAAATCCTCGCCTCCCATGACCGGCTGGGTCGCAGCCACGCGGTCCGTTCCCAGCCAGTGTCCGAACAGGGTCCGAAGCCGTCCCGCCACCTCCGGATCGTTGTACAGCGAGGGGCAGGACTCGTCCCGGACCTGAACGGTCGGCAACCGGTTCGTCGGCATGCCCGCGGCCAGGGCCATGTGGCGGGTAATCCGTTCGAGGGAGGCGAGGGAGTTCGCGCGGACCTCGTCGGTAAAGGACCGCAACGTCAATTGCAGCCGCACCTCGTCCGGGATGATGTTGTGTTTCGCGCCGCCATGCACGGAACCCACGGTCACCACCGCCGCCTTCCCCGGCTCGGTCTCGCGGCTGACGATGGTCTGGTAAGCAAGAATCGCCTGAGCCGCCAGCACCACGGGGTCCTTGGTGGTGTGCGGCCAGGCGCCGTGGCCACCCACGCCCGGGAACACCACGTCCACCATGTCCACGTTGGCGAGCGCGTATCCCTCCGTGATGCCCACGAAACCCGCGGGCAGGTCCGCCTTCACGTGCAGAGCCAACGCCACGTCCGGCTTCGGAAACCGTCGAAAAAGCCCATCCCGCAGCATCCGCCGCGCTCCGCTCCCGCGTTCCTCCGCCGGTTGCCCGATCAACAGCGCGGTTCCCCGCCAGCGATCCTTGAACCGCGTCAGCATCCGCGCGGTGCCCGTCAACACCGTCATGTGGATGTCATGTCCGCAGGCATGCATGACATCGACTGTCTTCCCCTCGTCGTCGAGCGCCTGGACCCGGCTCGCGTACGGCAAGCCCGTCTGTTCCTTCACCGGCAGCGCGTCGAGATCCGCCCGCAGCAGCACCACGGGCCCCTCCCCGTTCCTCAGGATTCCCACCAGGCCATGGCCCCCGACCTGCCCGGTCACCTCGAATCCTGCCCGTCGCAGTTCCTCCTCCAACCGCCGGGCCGTGGCCTGCTCGTGAAACGACAACTCCGGGCTGCGGTGCAGTTCCCGATAGAATTCCACGAGCGAGGCGACCTCGGCGCGGACCGCCGCCTCGACCTCCGGCTTCGCCGGCCCCGCACCCCACGTCCCCGTGGTCCCGGCCCACGCGATCGCGACCATCCACCAGGCGGCCAACGGAAGGGGGCGAAACGAGCCGAGGCACGCGCGGCTCGCCGGGTATCCACGGGTGTGCATGTCGGCCCATACTCCTGGCCCGGTCCCAAGGAACTCAACCACCGACTCCGGATCCGACTCCCACACGTCGGAGCATCCGAGAGCACTGCACTTGGCACTTGTTCCCGCGGTTTTTGTCGATCATGAACCTATGTATTCCCGGGGTGTTTGTAGTGATGTTCCCGGGTTCGACGGCGGATCCATCCCGGTGGTCCAGGTTCGGCGGAGGCCGGTGGACGCCGTCGGGCTTGAACCCGGGCATCTCCGGGCGTATTCCCGGGTCGTGAACCCATCCCCCCGTTCCCGACTCCTCGTCTCCCTGTTCGCCGCCGCGGCGTTGTCCGGCGCGATAATCGCCGCGCGGGGAGCCGCGCCCGACGCCGAGGGGTGGGTCTCCCTGTTCAACGGCAAGGACCTGTCGGGATGGGTGAACGCCAGTTGCGCGCCGGAGACCTGGTCGGTCGTGGACGGCCATATTCACTGTACCGGTCGGCCCACGGGGGCGCTGCGCACGACGCGGCACTACGAGAACTTCATTCTCGAGGTCGAATGGCGGCACCTGAGCAGCGGCGGCAATTCGGGGGTCTTCATTTGGGGAACGCCGATCTCCGCGCCGGGCGTGCCGTTCCTGCGGGGCATCGAGGTCCAGGTCCTTGACCACGGGTTCAACATCAAGGGCAAGAACGAGTGGTACACCACCCACGGCGATGTCTTCCCGATTCACGGCGCCACCATGAAACCGTTCGGGCGCCACAACGGTCAGCGGAGCTTCCCCTCCGAGGAGCGCAGCAAACCCTCGCCCGAGTGGAACCACTACCGCATCGTCGCCACCAACGGCGTGCTGCGCCTTTCCGTGAACGGCAGGGAGGTTTCCGGCGGCGAGGACTGTAATTACCGCAAGGGTTATCTCGCGTTGGAATCGGAGGGCGCTCCCGTGGAGTTCCGCAACATCCGCATCCGGGAACTGCCTTCGAACCACCCCGCCCCCGATCTTGTCGCCCCGTTGGATGAGGGTTGGAGGCCGCTCTTCACGGGCCTGGATCTGCGCGGGTGGAAGGCGGGAGGTCCGGTGGAGGCCCGGTGGAAGGTCCAGGGCGAACGCCTTGCCGCACTCGCCGGCCCGGTGGACGACGCCGCCACCCTGTGGAGCGAGCCCTCGTTCGGCGATGGCGAGTTCGTCATCGATGTCCGTCCCGAGAACCCCGCCGCAGGAGCCGAAGCAGCCCGCGCGGTGGCATTGTTCCGCGGCCAGCGGATCCCGCTGCCCGCCCTCAAACCCGGAGGCTACCAGCGTTTCGTCCTCAAGGTGTCGGGAGGCGGCTACACGCTGCGGCGCGATGAACAGGAGATCGCCCGGGGCATGTTGCCCATCGGTGCCCCCGCCCGCGGCCCGATCGGTCTCGCGACCCCCGGCGCCGCGTGCCAGTTCATGAACCTCTACGCGCGCGACCTCTAACGCGCCGACTTCCGCGGTCCGACATTCCCGGTCCGGATCGGACGGAAGCCCCGCCCGAGCGCCGGGGACTCCGGCCTGAGTGCGAAGTTGGCACCCGCCGCATCCACGAACAGCGGGTCGGCGAGGATCGAGTTCGTGTCGTGCCCGCGGCTCCGCCATTGCTCCAGCGTCGCTCCCGCGAACTTCATGCCTCCCGGCGTCGCCCCCGGGCGCGCGTCGAAGTAGACGTTATGATCGATGACGAACCGGTCGTTCTTCCAGGAGCTGCCGAGCAGATCTCCCGAGGCGAAGTAGACGATGTTGTTGGTGAAGAGGAACGAGGTGTGCGCCTCGTCGCGGGTGCGCATCAGCTGGTTCTCGCGATTCAGCGCGAAGATGTTGTTCCGGACCACGTTGTCGCGTCCGTAGTGCTGGTGGAAACCTGCGCTCTTGCACCGGTAGACGACGTTGTCCTCGAGCACGATCCCGGTGCTGCCCTCGTCGGTGTACAGGCCCCACCCGCCGTAGCCGTAGCTGACGACATCGTGGATGACGTTGTTGCGGATGACGGTGCCCGGCTGGATGCCCAGCGTGTAGACGCCGCCCATGTCGCTCAACCGGCCCTGACCGACGTCGTGGAGGTGATTGAATTCGATGATGTTCCGGCGGCAGGGCGTCTCCTGGTAGCCCCAGTTCCACCCCACCGAGATGGCGGTGTAGTACAGATCGTTGATCTCGTTGTGGGCGATCCAGTTGTCGCCCGACTGGAAGATGATCAGACCCACCGCCGGTGCGAAAACCCGTCCCAACTGGTGCAGGTGATTGTCCGAAACCTCGTGCCCCCCGCACGCCGCGAACCCGCCGGCCTGCTTCCCGTCCGGCTCCCCGATGCGGATTCCGCCCCCGCCCGCGGCCCGCACCTCGTTCCCGAGGATGCGCCAGTTGCGCGTGCCCTGCCCCAGATCGACGCCGTACCCGCCCAGGTTCAGGAAGGTGCAGCCCTCGATGACCCCGTTGGTGGCGAACTCGGCCCGGAACGCGCCGCGCACCGGCACCGCCGCCTGCGGAGAGATCATGCCTTCCGCCGGCATCTCGTAGTCGGATTCCGCGAACACCAACCCGCGGAACGTCACGCCCCCGACGGCCCGTCCCGCCTCCGCGTCGCCGCGCACCGAGACCAGCGTCCGGAGCCGTGGCGCCGTCACCGGAGTCCGGTTCGGGTCGGCATCCGGCGGTAGCATCAGGACCACGTCGCCCCGGGCCCGGTCCATGTACCATTCCCCCGGCTCGTCCAGCGCGTCCGGGACGTTCTCCACCCAGTACCGCGCGTCCGCCTCGTCCATCCAATACGGACGGGCCGCTCCGGCCAGCAGGGCCGTCTTCTGCTCCGCGTCGATCCCCCGGAAGGGCACGTGCAGGTCCGTCCACTTCATCAACATCATCAGGCGCGCGTCCGGCACCGCGGCCCATTCGGGCTTCAGGTCGCCCGCCTTGAAAGGCATGGAGATGGGCGAGTTCGTGCCCAGTCGACCCGCCGCGCGGAAGAATCCCTCGTTGGGAGTCCGGGCCGGACGCAATCGCTGCCCGTTCCAGAACAGTTGCTGGAACCGCCAGGCCCCGCTGCGGATGGCCAGGACATTCTCCACCTTCCAGACTCCGGGCCGATCCGGGACGGGCGCGAATCCGCGCAACCGGCGCGACCCCGCCAGCACCACCTTCCCGGGCTCGATGGCCTCGATCGTCAATCCCGAATCGGACGGCGTCAGGTCCAGCGTTTCGGCCAGCTCGTACCGACCCGCCTGCAACCGGATCGTGCGGGACCCGGACAGGGTTCGCGCCTTGGCCACGGCTCCCGGGAGGGTTGCCATGGGCGAATCCTGGTCGCCCGGATGATCATCGTCCCCCGTCAGGGTGACGTGGAGGGTGGTCGCCGCCCTCGTGCCAAGGGCGGAACAAAGCACCGCCACCCAGGCGATGCGGCGAAGCAGGCTCCGAAACGGGATATTCACGGGATAACTCCTATGGGCCCATCCTGCGCGAAGGCAACCCCCGTGCCCAGCGGGATGTGGCCGCCGAGGTTTCGTTTGCCTCATCCCCGTCGTTCCTTACCCTCCACCCCCCAAGGCGACATGCCCATCTCCACCCCAGCCGCGCCGCGACCTGCCGAATCCGCCGAGGATCTCGCCGGCGCCTTCGCGCCCCTGACCCTCGCGCTGGGCGCCTCCGAGGCCCTCGCCTCGCTCCAAGCCCTGGCCGGTCTGCTCCGCACCGCCCGACCCGAATCCCCCGCCGCGCTCGCCGATTTTCTCGCCTGCTACCGCGACCGCTTGCTGGGTCCCGTCGAATTGCCCGCCATCCGGGCCGCCTACGAACACGCGATTCGCGGCGAGGCGCGGGAGTTGATCCAGCTCGACCAATGTCTTGGCGCACGGTTTGGCGGTCAGGATTCCGCGTTCACGGCGGCCAGCCGGCACGTGGGCCGGACCCAGCTCCGAAGGCTGCGCCCCATCGCCGACCGGACCCTGCAGCGGTACCTGCTGGCCCTCGACGAAGGCCGGGCCGTGGGCTGGCATGTCATCGCCTACGGCCTGCTGCTCGCGCTCTTCTCCCTCCCGCTGCGCCAAGGGTTGTCCCATTACGCCGCCAGGACGCAGTCGGGACTTCTCGAATCCGCCAGCGGTCATCTCGCCCTCCCCGCCGCCGTTCGCTCCGATCTGCAAGCGCTCTGCGACGCGCCCCTGCCGGCGCTGGACCAAACGGTCCGCCCCGGCTTCACCCCCCGCGTCGTTTGAGTCCGCGCGGATCGGGTACGACGATGTCCGCCCTCCTCTCCCCCCCGATCTCCCGGTTCCTCGCCGGGTGGCACGACAAGCGGGTCTGGGCGCAGGTCCTCGTCCGCCGGGAGGGCAATGGCTTCGAACTGCGTCACGACCAGGACCGGGACACCGATCCAACCCACCTGCGACCGGTCGCGCTGGAAGCCCTGCGCGAGCTCGCGGCGCGGACCGCCTCCGACGAGTTCCGCCCGCTGAAGTCCGCCCCGACCCTGCGGGCGGGTTGGCGATGCCGCGTTGCGGGTCCCGCGGATCTCGAAGCGGCCCTCTCGGAGCTCTACCCCGCCAGCTTGTCGGACGACTGCGCCCTGGCCGAGGGGCGGGCCCGGCCCACGACCTGGACCGAATACGCGGAGCGCCAATTGGGACGTGCCCGGGCCCTGCGCGGACTTGAAGGGGAGGCATTGGCCCGGATCGTGACCGCCGGGTGTCATGCCTCGGTCTGCCTGAAGCGTCGCCTTTGGACGGGGCCCGGCCTCGCGGCGGAAGACGCCGGGAATAAGAGCGCACTGCCGTGCCTCGAACCGTGTGCGGTGTTTACCTACTTTGCCCGGGCTTGCCTCGCGGCCTCGAATGCCCCCAGTGTGGCCATCCAATTTGCGCCGGACGACCTCGCGACCCTCGCGGCGGCCCTGCGGCACGCCTTGGAGCACCCGCCCGCGGCCGCTCGAGAAGGTCCCCTCGACCCCCGGCGACTCCTTCGTGTCCTGACCGTCCACCAGGAAACCTGGAGCCGCGCCACCACCCGCACTGTCACTCCTTCCTCCGATGAATAGTCCCTTCCCCCTCCTGCGCGCCCTGGTTCTTCCCCTCGCCGCCGCAACGCTCCTGGCCGGCTGCGATTCCAAGAGCCCCTCGACGACCACTTCGGCGTCCGGCGCCGGCGCCACCGCCACCTCCACCTCCCCGGGCAACAAGCCCGCGCCGTTCGTCATGCCCGCCGAAGCGGGCCCCGCGGACCAAGCTTGGAATGCCATCCAGACCGCCATCAGCACCCCGCCCCAACCACCCGCCGAGTGGGCCACCAAGGAGCCCACGCCCGCGGACGTCGAGACGTTCCGGCGCGGGCGGGCCGATCTGGCCGTCAAGATTGCCGACCAATCCAAGGATTTCTACACCCGCTTTGCCGCCGATCCCCGCGCCGCCGAGGCCCGCGTCAACGAGATGCGCCTGCTGGATGCCGCGATCAACCTCGGCCTCACCAACACCCTGACCCGCCTCGAGGAACTCGAAAAGGCCCGCCTCGCCGATCCCAACCTCCCCGTCGACGATCGGATCGGCATCACCCTGACCGCCGCCACGCGGGCCGCCGAACTCCTCGCCGGCAGCGACGAAGCCAAGGCCAAGGCCAATCTCGAGGTGACCGTCCGCGACCTCATCAAGCAGTTCCCCCAGCGCCCCGAGCCCTACCAGGTCCTGCTGGGCCTCGTCGGGGACGATTCCTCCGAAAAATCCCGCGCCACCCTCCAATCCCTCGTCGGCACCAACGTTCCGCCCGAGGTGCGGGAATCGGCCCAACAGATCCTCAAGCGGCTCGAGTTCATGGGCAAACCCCTCGAGCTCAAGTTCACGTCCGTCGACGGCAAGGAAATCGACCTCGCCACGTACAAGGGGAAGGTCGTTCTGGTCGATTTCTGGGCCACCTGGTGCCGCCCGTGCATCCGGGCCCTCCCGGGCGTCAAGAAGGCCTATGCCGAGCTCCAGTCCAAAGGGTTCGAGATTCTGGGCATCAGCTTCGACGAGGAAAAAGGCGACCTCACCTCCTTCGTCGAGAAGGAGAAGATGACCTGGCCCCAGTACTTCGACGGCAAGGGCTGGGAAAACGTCCTCGGGGCCCGTTTCGGCATCGCTTCCATCCCCGCCATGTGGCTCGTCGACCGCCAGGGCGTGGTTCGCGACCTGAATGCCGGCGAGGATCTCTACGAAAAGGTGAGTTCCTTGCTCAATGAAGCCCCGACCCCCTGACCCCGACCCCCCGGGGGGGGCGGGTAAGGTTCCGCGGGCTCGGCTTGGCACGGATCGGGCATTTTGCTGTGCCCGATAAAGCACACTTCCGCCCGTTGGGCGCGGCGTGCTAAGGACGGATCCATCCTACCTCCACCGCGCTCGGGCCCGTTGCGTCCGGGCCCTTGATCTTGCGGTACAGGGTATGATCCAATCACGCGTCCCCGACAACTCCATGAAGCGATTCCTTTCCTTTCGCCGCAACCCGACCCGTGCTCCCGGGCCTCGTCGGGCCTTCACCCTCATCGAATTGTTGGTCGTGATCGCCATCATCGCGATCCTGGCCAGCATGCTGCTCCCCGCCCTGGCCAAGGCCAAGGATCGCGCGCAGGCCACCATCGATCTGAACAACAACAAACAGATCATGCTCGCGATGACGATGTACACGGGAGACAACGATGAATCCATGCCCCACCCGAGCTGGGGTGGTGCTGGCAGCGGGGCGGACAACTGGGCCTACAAGACGTCGATCATGACGCGCAACGCCGGAGCCGTCACCTCCCTGGCGGCGCTTCAGCGGCAGATGACCAATCAGATTGCCGCCTTCAAGGCCGGGCAACTGGGTAACTTCCTCAGCACGCACGAGGTGCTGACCTGCCCCAAGGACAAGGTCGAGCAAGGCGGGGTCAAACGCGCCCTGTTCTGGCAGCGCGACATCAAGATCACCAGTTACACGTGGAACGGCGCGGTCATCAGTTTTGCCAACTCCGCCAGCCCCGTCGGTGCCGCCCAAGGCAATGGCAAGACCCACAAGCTGACCCAGTTCCGGCCCACGAACATTCTCCAGTGGGAGGCCGATGAACTGTTGCCTTTCAATTTCAACGATGCCGGAAACCAGGTCGTGGAGGGCATCTCCCAGCGCCACGGCAGCAACGCCCGCAATCCCGAGGCCGACTCCAAGGGCGGCGCCTCGGTCGGCACGTTCAGCGGTTCGACCCAGATTCTGAAGTATTTCAAATACCATCAGATGTCCGGCAAGTTCCGCGTGCCGGGCGAACTGCCCAACGATCTGTGGTGCTCGCCCGACCTCCCGAATGGCGGACGTTGATCCAACGGTCGGGCCTCCAACCGCTCCATGCATCGCATCATGTCGTACTCATTCCGCGTCTCGCGGTTCTGCTCGGTCTCAGCCGCCCTGCTCGCGGCGCTCACGCTGGTCGGTTGCGGCTCCAAGGAGGAGGAAACCGCCGCCGCCCCACCTCCGCCGCCCCCTCCGGCGGAGGCCGAAGCCGCCCCGGTCCAGGAAGAGTCCACCACCGAAAGCGTCAGTGGATCCGGTCTCGCCGCCGCCGTCGATGTGGGCTCGACGATGAAGGCGGCGGACACCGCCATGCGCAACAATGACCTCGTCAAGGCCACTGACTCCCTGCTCAAGCTGCAGATGTCCGGGGCCATGGCCAACAATCCCCAGGCCAAGGTCGATCACTACCAGAAGATGATCGAACTCCAACAACGCGTCGCCGAGGCCGCGGCCCGCGGCGATGCCAAAGCCCAACAGGCCGCCCATCTGCTCCGTCAGGGAGCGACCGGGATGCGATAGGCCGCGACCCGCGACCGGTTGAGCCCAGCGTCGTCGACTCTCATCGGCCGCCCTCCAGGGGGCGGCCTTTTTTCTTGCCCTCGCGCTACCTTCTCCCATGTCCGCTCCCGTCCCCGTCTTTCCTCCCTCTCGGTTGGGTTCCTCCCGGCCCTCGGTCCTCCGGCCCTTCCGGACAGCTCTCCTCCTTGCCCTGCTCGGACTGATCCCACCCGTCGTGGCCGCGAGCGCGGAGTCCACCTCACCCCAGGCGTCCGCTTCCCCGCATCTCCCCCACCTTATTCCTCCTCCCGGCTACGCGTCCTCCAGCTCCTGCGCCGAATGCCACCGCGACCAGCACGCGTCCTGGTTTCAGTCCTACCACCGCAGCATGACGCAGGTCGCCTCCACGAACTCCGTGGTGGCCGACTTCAACGATGTCCGACTCGTCGTCAACGGCGAGCGATTCACCCTCCGCCGGCGCGGGAACACGTTCTGGGTCGAGGTCGAGGATCTCTCCCCGAACGCCCCCAAAGGCGAACCCGCCCGTTTCCCCATCGAACTGGTCACCGGCTCGCACCACATGCAGGTGTTCTGGCTGCCGGCGGGCGCCGGCAACGCCCAGATCGGATTCCCGTTCACCTGGCTGATACGTGACCGGCGCTGGGTGCCGCGCGATTCCACGTTCATCCGCGACCCTCATTCCCCGCAGCAGATCGAAACCTGGAACATGACCTGCATCCGCTGTCATGTGACCGCCGGCCAGCCCCGGCCCCGTCGCGACCAGGGAATCTTCGACACCCGTGCCGCCGACCTCGGCATCGCCTGCGAGGCCTGCCATGGGCCCGCCCAGGAGCACGTCGACTTCCAACGTCGCGCGTTGGCGGTCGCCGCACCTTCGTCCGCGGGTCCCACGTCCCCCGCCGCCAACCCGCCGCCTCCGCGCCCGCGGAACACGAACGATCCCATCGTCCTTCCGACCCGCCTCGACCATGTGCGCGCGTCGCAGGTCTGCGCCCAATGCCATGGCATGAAGTGGTTCGACACCTCGGAGAACTGGCCGGAAACCGGATTTCGGTACCGTCCGGGCGACGATCTGGAGGCCACCACGCCCATCATCCGACCGGGCCTCACGAACCAGCAGCCCTGGGTGAAGCGGGTGCTGGAGCGATCCCCCCAGCTGCTCTCCGAGTTCTTCTGGCCCGACGGCATGATCCGCGTCGCCGGTCGCGAATTCAACGGACTCGTCGAGTCCGCCTGCTACCAGAAGGGCCAACTCTCCTGCACCTCCTGTCATTCCCTGCACGAATACGCGGATCGCAACGACCAGTTGAAACGCGGGATGGATGGCAACCGCGCCTGCACGGGATGCCATGCCGAAGCCCGATATGGCCCGGGCCACACCCATCACGTCGCCGATTCCTCCGGCTCCCTCTGTTACAACTGCCACCTCCCCCACACCACCTACGCCCTCCTCGGTGCCATCCGACAACATCAGATCGATAGCCCGCGCATCGCCACCACGCTCCGTACGGGTCGTCCCGATGCCTGCACGCTCTGTCACGTCGACCAAACCCTGCACTGGGCCGACGAACGGCTCGCCCAATGGTACGGCCACCCCCGTTCGACGCTGACCGACGAACAGAAGCGGATCTCGGCCACCGCCCAACTCCTGCTGGTCGGCGACGCCGGTCAGCGCGCCCTTGCGGCCTGGCATCTCGGGTGGGAACCCGCCCGCCGTGTCGCGGGCAACGACTGGCAGGCCCCGCTCCTGGCTCATGTCCTGCGGGATCCCTACGCCGCCGTCCGGTACATCGCCCATCAATCCCTGCGGTCGCTGCCCGGCTACGAGCGCGTCGCGTTCGATCATGTCGCCGAGGGCACGCTGCTTGTCGGTGCGTCCATCTCGGCCATCGACCGTTGGAAACCGAGCACCCGTCCCCGCCCGCCCGAACAACGCCGGCAGCTCCTGCTCGCCCCCGGGGGAGGATCGGACTCCGACGCCATCGAAAAATTGCTGTCCCGGCGCAACGACCGCCCGATGCGCCTCCGGGAATAACCAGACTCCGCCGCGGCCCGTCCGCCCGCAACTGGCTCCACGGCATAGCGTCCACGCGACGGCGGGCCGAGTCGCCGGCTTCGGTTCTCCGTCGGTCTCCGTCGTCCGCCCGGCGGCGACGTCCGGGAGGGTGATCCCGTGCGAAAGCGGCAGAGGACTGCCGCACTCCACGACCCTGTCGGGCGTGCTACACGGCGACCGCCCTCGGACGGCGGAGCTTTCCAAAGCCCGCCTGGCCTGTTTCACCTCCAAGTCGGGGCCGGCGACTGGCTCCACGGCATAGCGTCCACGCGACGGCGGGCCGAGTCGCCGGCTTCGGT
>CAZSOV010000140.1:0-19318 GCA_964608505.1 uncultured Verrucomicrobiota bacterium | reverse complement strand
GCGTGCCCTCACGCGGCGAAAATGCGGTCCGCAGACAGGAAGGGCATCGCGGAACGCCAGGTCGGGGGACCCGGCCTACAGAGGAGGATGCCGATGCTGTAGGCCGCGTGCCCTCACGCGGCGAAAATGCGGTCCGCAGACAGGAAGGGCATCGCGGAACGCCGGGTCGGGGGACCCGGCCTGCAGGGGAGGATGCCGATGCTGTAGGCCGCGTGCCGCCTATCCAGTCAATGCCTCGCGCAGGGTGTGGAGCAGCGACTCGCCCGTGAACGGTTTGTCGAGGAATCGCAGACGCGCGCGTCCGACGTTCTCCGCCTCCTGCCGGCGGTCATCGAGGCCGCTCATGACGACGATGGGGAGCTCGGGGGCGATGTTGCGGACGGCCTGGATGAAATCCGGGCCTTCCACGCCGGGCATGATGAGGTCGGTCAGGATCAGGTCGAACGCGCTTGGGTCCCGGGCGAAGACGCGGATGGCGTCGGCCCCGTTGACCGAGGTGACGGCCCGGTAGCCGTGGCGTTCGAGGACCTGCGCGACGCAGTCGCAGATGGGTGTTGGGCGGACCATTCCGCGGTTGGGTTCGCGGGGGGGGGGGCCGGGGAGTGGGGGGGCGTAGGGGGGGGGGGCGTTGGCGGAGGCTTCGCCGGTGCCCAGGGCGGCGGGGAGGTAGACGCGGAAGCGGGAGCCGTGGCCGGGCCGTGATACGACCTCGAGAAAACCCTGGTGGGCCTTGACGATGTTGAGGACGGTGGGGAGTCCGAGGCCGGTGCCCTTGCCGGGCGCCTTCGTGGTGAAGAACGGGTCGAACATGCGTTCGAGAACCGCCGCGGGAATGCCGTCGCCGGTGTCGGCAACCTCGATCAGCACGTAGGCCCCGGGGCGGGCGTCGGGAGTCATCTCGCAGAACAGGGCGTCGGCGCGAAGGTTGGAGGCGCTGATGGACAGTTTGCCCCCGTTCGGCATGGCGTCGCGGGCATTGACGCAGAGGTTCAGGAGGATTTGGTGGACCTGGACGACGTCGCCGACGACGGGCCAGACGTCCGGCGCGGCGCGGAAGGAGAACGAGATGTTCTTGGGGAACGTCTCCCGGGCGAGGCGTCCCATTTCCTTCAGCAGGCTCTCGACCCGGAGTTCGACGCGGTCGATCTCCTGGCCGCGACTGAAGGCCAGCAGTTGCCGGACCACCCCGGCGCCGCGCTCGGCGCTGGTGCGGACGAGTTCGACCAGTTCGGCATCGGCCGGGGGCGGTCGGCGGTCGGCGAGGCTTTCGGCGACCATCAGGATCGGCGAAAAGACGTTGTTGAGGTCGTGGGCGACCCCGCTGGCGAGCGCGCCGATGCACTCCATCCGCTGGGCGCGGAGGAACTGCTGTTCCAGGCGTTTGCGTTCGGTGAGGTCCGTGCTGACGATGAGAATCGACTTCGGTTTGCCGCGGGAATCGCGGACGAGGCTGAACCGGCTCTGCGTCTGGATGATCCGCCCGCCGCGCCCGGCTTGGACCAGTTCGCCGCTCCAGGAGCCCTTGGCGAGAACCTCGGCCTGGGCCTGGAGCAATTCGCCGCTCACCCGCGAGAACATCAGGTCGTTCCCCGGCGCGCCCAGGACCTCCTCCCGGTTCCACCCGTACAACTTAGCGGCCGCGGGATTCCAAAACTCGATCTGCCCGGACAACGACTGCACGCAGATGGCGTCCTGGGCGATGTCGAGCAGCGCGGCCTGTTCGCGCAGCCGGATCTCGTCGAGCCGCCGCGCGGTGGTGTCCTGGACCATTCCGAGGCGCCACAACGGCTGGCCGTTGTCGCGGGGCAGGAAGACCGCCGCAAAATCGCCCCAGACCTGCCGGCCATCCTTGGCAATGCAGGCGAGCTCGAGTCGGACCGGTTCGGGCCGCGCGGTGTCGGCGTCGCGGAGAAAGGGCTGGCAGTCGGACTGGGACTCGGGATGCAGCACATCCACGAGCCGTTTCTCGCGCAGTTCCTGGGTCGGGTAGCCGAGCATGTCGGCGAAGGCGCGGTTGACCCGGGTGAATCGACCGGCGGCGTCGATCTCGAAGATCCCGACCGGGGATTGCTCCGCGAGCGCGTGGAAGCGGCGCTCGCTCTCCTGGAACTGGCGATGGGCGAAATGGCCCTCGAGCAGGCGCCGATGCAACTCGCGGGCGCTGCGGGCCATCCAGAGCAGACCGACGATCCAGCAGGCGACCAACCCCACATGGGCCGCACCCCCGGGCGTCGACGTGATCCGGGGCCAGCCTTCGAGCGGAACCGTCAGACTCACCCCGCCGAAAATCAGGGCGACGATCCCCGTCCAGGCGGCCGCCCAACCCGCGTAGCTGCGGCGCGACGATTTCCAGGCGCGTTCGACGTCGGCAATGGAGGTGGCTTCGCGCATGGGTGGGGCGAGATGCGGGGCGCCTTCCGGCGCGGCCTGGCGAAGCGCGTCCGTGCCGGAAAAGGGGCAACCGGGACGATGGTTCCTCGAAAGGGAACGGGAAGGCAATGCGACCGTGGCCGATACGACGGTGGCCGGGCATGGCCGGGGCGGGGGATGCGGGGGGGATGCGGAGCTACGGGGTCCAAGCTCCAAGGTCAAAGCTCAAAACCCCAAAGGGGTGGGCGGGGGTGGCGCCTGATGCGGGGTGGCGGGATAGGGGTGGATGCCGAGGTTCCACCTGCTTGACCAAGTACCGGGCTGACGCCGGGTTCAGGAACTGGAGGCGAAGTTCTTGGTGAGGAACTGGAGTTGCTGGTTGGCCTGGGCCTGGGCGGTCTCCATGGCCACGAACGAGGCGGTCAGCCGCTCGATCTCCAACTGGACGTACTTCTCCTGCTCCTGCATCTGGGTGGTCAGGTCGGTGGCCTGCCGCGTCAGGATCGCCTGGTGGGCGACGAGCGTGCCGTCGTCGCCGATGGATTTTTCGAGAAAATCGTCGAAGCCAAGGGCCCAGCCGAGGTCGGTGCTGGAAAAGAACTCCTTCACCGAATCCAGTTTCCCGGCGAGTGCGGTGTCGAGGGCCTCGATGCCGGTGGTGGAAAGGGAATCGTCGTAGCCGTTGGAGGTGATCCCGAGGTCGTCGAGGCGGGTGACGGAACCGGAGAGCCCGCCGAGGGTGGAGTTGGCCAGGGAACGGAGCTGGCCGACGAGCCGGGTGGCCTCGGGATCGTCGGCGAGGATTCCCGCGGTCACCTTGCCCTTGGCGTCGGTGGAACTGACCGTGTAACTGGCGAGCTGGGACTGGACGCCGTTGTAGGCCTCTACGAACGACGTGACGGCGCTCTTGATGGACTCGGTGTCGACGCCGACGGTGACGGTGAAGTCGTCCTCGGCGAGGGCGGTGACCTTGAGTCCCGCGATGCCCGAGCTGGCCTCGGTGATCGTATTGCCGCGGCTGACGAGGGTGGGGCCGCCGTCGATGGTGTATTCGAGGTTGTCGCCGAGTTCCAGCGTGCCGGCGAGCAGCCCGGAGGCGGCCAGGAAATTGCTTCCCGAGACGTCCTCGAGCGCGATGCCGGTGCTTCCGGTGTCCTTGTTGGCCAGCGTGAACCGGTCGTTGCTGGCGTCGTAGGACGCGGCCACTCCCGCGCCGGAGGCGTTGATTCGGGCGAGGATGTCGGAAACGGTGTCGGTCGTGGCGTCGTAGTCGATGGTGACCCCGTTGATCTTGAACTGGCCGGTGGCACCGCCGGTGATCGCGGTGGCGAAATTGGCATTCTCCAGGGTCTGGCTGAGGCGGACGGCGCCGAGTTCGGAGGCGCTGGTGAGCGTGGTTCCGTTGTTGGAGTAAAGCCGGGCGGCCTGGACGAAGTTGCTCGTGTCCGTCGCGCTGCCGAGGACGATGTTCGTCGTGCTGCTCAGCGTGATCTTGTCGGTGTCCTTGTCGTAACTGGCGGTGACGTCGCCCCCGGTGGCCTCGGAGATCTTGTTGAACACGGCGCCGAGGGTGTCGGCGGCGTCCACGGTGACCTGTTTGCCGTTCACCGTGAAGGTGCCGGTCGTGACGGTGGTCGCCATGCCGGCGGAGCTCAGGAGCAGACCCGACACGTCGTTGCTGGTGCTCAGGGCCTGACCGGCGCCGCTGGTGCCGGTCATTTTGGACGCGGTGGCCAGTTGGGAGACCGCGAAGCGGTAACTTCCGGCGATGGCGCCGTCCGACACCTCGGTGGTGCCCAGTTTCTCGTCGCTGGAGGACCCGGTTCGACCGTCGAACAGGCTGGATTCCTTGAGGTCGGTGATGCGGTTGCGGAGCAGGTTGAGGCTCGTCTTGATCGCGGAGAAGGCGTTGTTCCGCTGCTCGATCCGACTTTGCTCCTCGTACATCAACTGCTGCGGCGCGCGCTCCACCTGCGCGAGCTGGTCGACGACCGACTTCCAGTCGAAGCCCGACGCCAACCCCGATAGTCCAAGGTCTACGGCCATAGTTGCCTCTTCAGCAGATGGGCTATCGGCAGAAGGGCGGGGGGACTTTAGCGGAATTCCCGTGGGTCATCGCCGGAGCCCGTTCCATGGCTCCTTCGCCCTGCCCGGGCGGGGGGTGCCGGGGCGGGGACCTTTTTTCCGGGGGCGGGACGTTTCTGCCGGCGGACGCTGGGTATGGGGGTCGGGACCGTGCAAACGGCGTGGGGTTGGGGGTGGCACCGGCTTTGCTTGCGGGGAACGGGATCACGCCATGATTCAGGCCCTCTTCAATCAGCCGAACTACGTCGGCGCGAAAAAAATGCTGGAAGCCACGGTGCTCCGGCACGAGGCCATCGCGAGCAACATCGCGAACCTGGAGAAGCCGAACTACCAGCGGGTCGATCTGGCCCCGTCGTTCCAGCAGGAGCTGGGGCGGGCGTTGGGAGCCCGGGACGTGTCGTCGCTGGCCCGGCTGGAACCGCGGATCGCGGTGGATGCCACGGCGGTCTCGGCGAACAAGGACGGCAACAACGTGCGTCTCGAGAACGAGCTTGCCCTCCTCAGCCAGAACTACTTGCAGCACAGCCTCGAGAACCAGCTCGTGACCGGCAGTCTCCTCAAACTGCGGTTGGCCATCACCGGCCGAACCGCCTGACCCCCATGCTCAACCTCGTCCCCGGAGTCCAAAGCACCACCGCCGCACTGACCGCCGAGCGGATCCGTCTCGACGTCATTTCGCAGAACATCGCCAACGCCAACACCACCCGGGGCCTGGACGGCAAGCCGTACCAACGCCATCAGGTGGTGTTCGAGGCGACCCTGAACGAGGCCCAGATGGGCGGCGCCGGCGAGGCCCGCATGGTCGGCCCCAAGGTCAGCCGCATTTCCAAGGACACCACCCGTCCGCCGCGTTCCGTCTTCGACCCCGGTCATCCCGATGCCGACCGGAACTCCGGCATGGTGCAGTTGCCGAACGTGAACATCCACGAGGAGATGGCCGACCTCATCGCCGCCGGACGGACCTTCGAGGCGAACCTCGCCGTGATGAAGACCGCCAAGCAGATGACCATGCAGACCTTGAGCATTGGCAAGCGCTGATTCCCGGCCCCGCCCCTGATCCGCCATGAACCCGCTCAGCTCCCTCCGCGCCCTTCCGGCCCTGCCCGAGAATCCGCTGCTCCGCTCCGACGCGGCCCGGTCCGCGACCTCGATTCGGCCTGCCGAACTCCAGGGACTGCCGGGCGCCGGCGGGGTGACCTCGGTGGCCCGGACGGGTGGGGACGACGGATCGTTCTCGGGGTTGCTGGGACGGATGGTGTCGGAGGTGAACGCACGGCAGGGCGCCGCCGGGCAGGCGGTGGCGGACTTGCAGGCCGGCAAGCCGGTGAGTCTGCACCAGGCCATGATCTCGATGGAGGAAGCGAGCGTCTCGTTCCAGTTGATGGCCGAGGTTCGGAACAAGCTGCTGGAATCCTACCAGGAGCTCATGCGGATGCAGGTCTGAGCCCGCTCCTCAAGTCACCCATGAAGCCCCTCCCCACCACCCCCTCCGCAGCGGACCGGACCGCCTGAACGTTCCCGGCTGAAGTCGTGCCGCCATGAACCAAAACCTCGCGAAGCTCGGTCAGCAGCTGCTCCAGATCTGGAAGCAGCTCGGGCTCAATCAGCGGATCTCGATCAGCCTCGCCACGCTCGGCGTGGTCCTCGGGACCGGCGGACTCCTCTTCTGGTCGAGCCGCGTCCCGCACTCCCTTCTCTACGCCCGCCTTGCCGAGGGCGAATCCGCCCGCGTCATCGCCGCCCTCGACGAGGCCAAGGTCCCCTACACCCTCGGCGCCGGGGGCACCTCGATCTATGTCCCCTCCGACAAGGTCGATGCCACCCGCATGCAGCTCGCCGGACGCGGCATTCCCCGCGGCGAGGGCGTCGGATTCGAGATCTTCGACAAGTCCAACTTCGGCATCTCCGATTTCGTGCAGCGGGCCAACTACCTGCGCGCCCTGCAAGGGGAGCTCGGGCGGGCCATCCGCAAGCTCGACGGCGTGGAGACCGCGACGGTGATGGTGGTCATGCCCGAGAACCGGCTCCTGGCGGACAAGGACCGGCACCCGACCGCCTCCGTGGTGCTCACGCTGCGGGGCGGCGCGCCGTTGTCGACCTCGGCCTTGAATTCGATCCGGTTCCTTGTCGCAAACGCCGTCGAGGGGCTGCGCCCGAACCACGTCACCATCGTCGACAACCTCGGCAATTCGCACATCCAGAACGCGGACGACGAATCGCTCGCGGGCGTCACCGCCAGCCAGTTGGCCGCGCGGCGCGAACTCGAGTCGTACCTCTCGAAGAAGGCCGAGGGCATGCTGGAAACCGTGCTCGGCCCCGGCCAGGCCGTGGTTCGCGTCTCCGCCGAGCTCAACCTCGAGACCGTCTCGCGGGTCGAGGAGAAATTCGATCCCGAGGGCCAGGTCATCCGCAGCCAGACCCGCAACGACGAGAACCTCGATTCGACCTCCGGTGACAACGCCAACCCCGTCGGGCTCTCGGCCAACACACCCGGCGAATCCAACGTCGTGGCGCAGGCCACCGGACCTGCGAACAACACCAAGAACCGCAAGGTGCTCGGCACCACCGAATACGAAATCGGAAAGACCACGAGCAACACCTACACCTCGCCGGGCGGGATCCGGCGCATCTCGAGCGCGGTCACGGTCGCGGCCCGCATGGAAGGCACCGGCACCGAGCGCAAGATGGTTCCCCGCACGCCCGAGGAACTCGAAAAGCTGCGGCGCGTGGTCCAGAACGCCCTCGGCTACGAGGTCACCCGCGGCGACCAGGTCATCGTCGAGGAAATGCCCTTCAACGACCAGTACGCGACCGAGATGAACAAGCGGTTCGAGATGCAGCAGCGCGAGGACTTCTGGTGGCGCGTCGCCCGGCTCGCGCTCTATCCGGGGCTCGCCGCCGTGATGCTGCTGGTCTTTCTCCGCCTCCTGAAGCGCACGCCCGTCGAGGATCTCGCCCTGCCCATTCCCATCGGCATGTTTCCCGGCATGGGGGACGGCCACGGCCATGTGAACGGCAACGGCAACGGCAATGGAAAGGCCCATGCGAATGGCAACGGCAATGGCAACGGACACGCCCGTCCGGGCCGGCCCGGTGCCGGTGGCGGGCCCGGCGACTGGTTCGGCGAACCGCGCGTCGTCACCGTCGAGGTCCTCAATCAGCTCGTGAAGGAAAACCCCGCCAACCTCACCGGCGCCATCCGCGCCTGGCTGGGCCGCGACACGCCCCCGCCCAGCCGCTAGCCCGCCAGCCCCCACACCCCTATGGCCGCCGCCGCCACCGAGACCAAGCCCGCCGGCAACACGCCGGAGATCGCCAGTCTCAACAAGATCCAGAAACTGGCCGCCCTCCTCATCATGCTGGGCCATGACAGCGCCGCCGTCGTGCTCAAGAGCTTCGAGCGCGAGGAGGTCGAGCTGATCACCACCGAGATGACCAAGTTCACGCTCATCAGCCAGCAGCTGCAGCGCGATCTGCTCGAGGAATTCTCCGACGTCGCCGTCGAGGCCGGAACCTCCATCTCCGGCGGCATCGAATACACCCGCACCTCCCTCGAAAAGGCCGTCGGCGTGTCCCGCGCCACCGACATCATCAATCGCGTCGTCCCCGCCCGCACGTCGCAGGTCGCCGTCCAGGGCGTCGTCGATCTCGAACCGCGCCAGGTCTACAACCTCGTCCGTCACGAGCAGCCCCAGACCATCGCGCTCCTGTTGAGCTTCCTCCCGTCCGACAAGTCGGCCCTGGTCCTCGCCCTCATCCCCGCCGAGCAGCGCGAGAAGGTCCTCGAACGCCTCGCCAGCCTCTCGCCCACGCCCAGCGAGGTCGCCGAAAAGGTCATCGCCGTCCTCAACACCAAGCTCGGCGTCCGCCCCACCCGGTCCATGAACCAGACCGGCGGCGTGAAGACCGCCGCGGACATCCTCAATTGCATGGACAAGACGGCCGGGAAATCGCTGCTCCTCTCCCTCGAGGAGCACAACCCCGACCTCTGCAACGCCATTCGCCAGAAGATGTTCACCTTCGAGGACCTCGCCTCCATGGAGCCGTCCATCCTCCAGCGCATCCTCCGCGACGTCGACATGCGCGACCTCGCCCTCTCCCTCAAGACCGCCAGCGACAAGCTCAAGTCCACCCTCCTCACCTGCATCTCCAAGCGCGCCGCGGAATCCGTCCAGGAGGAAATCGCCTTCATGGGCCCCGTCCGCCTCCGCGACATCGAGAGCGCCCAACTCCGCGTGATCGACGTCGTCCGCAAGCTGGAGAGCGACGGCGACATCGAGCTCGGCTCGTCCCGTCAGGAGCGCGTCCATGAAATGGTCTAGGAACATCGCCTTCTCCCGGCCCCTGCGCGGCGTGACCCTCGCGCCCCCCGGCGCCCCGGTCCCCGATCCCGATGCCACCCCGGCACCCTCGGCCGCCGACATCGCGCGCCGCGAGGAACAGGCCTACGAACGCGGCTTGCTCGACGGCGAACGCCGCCTCAGCGACCTGCTGATGCAGCAGCGCAACGAGGTCCAGCACCTCCATTCCGGCGTCCTCGCCTCCCTCCGCGAAGCCGTCGCCGGGGTGCTGCGCGATACGGAGGACACGCTCGTCGACTTCGCCTTCGAGGTGGCCCGCAAGATCGTGGCCGAGGTCCCCATCTCCCGCGAACTCATCGAGGCCAACATCCGCTCCGCCCTCGCCGAGGCCAAGGACGCCTCGGAGTTCCTCGTCCACCTCCACCCCGACGACCTCGAGCTGCTCCAGCGGCATGCCTCCGAACTGTTCGACCCGGCCACCGCGCCGAGCGGCACCCGGTTCATCGGGGCCCCCGACGTCGAACGCGGCGGTTGCCTCGTCCGCACCGAATTCGGCGCCATCGACGCGCGGCGCGAGGCACGCCTCGCCCGGCTCCGGCGCGCGGTCGAGGCCTGAGTCCATGGACACGACCCTCCAGCCTCAGCCTCCCGGTGCCCGTCTCCGCCGCGTGCTTGCCCGCGTCCGGGCCGAGCCCACGTTCGAGGCCCGGGGTCGCGTCGTGCAGTTGATCGGGCTGGTCATCGAATCCCAGGGGCCGGTCGCCGCCGTCGGCGAGGTCTGCCGCATCCATTCCGCGCACCCGGGGGAGTACACGCTCGCCGAGGTCGTCGGCTTCCGGAACCACCACCTCCTGCTCATGCCGTTGGGCGAGGTGCACGGCATCCACCCCGGCAGCGAGGTTACCGCCACCGGCGCCCCGCTCGAGGTCGCCGTCGGCGAAGCCCTCCGCGGACGCGTCATCGACGGACTCGGGCGTCCCCTCGACGGCCTGGGTCCGGTCGCGGCGGAGCAATCGGTGCGGCTTCACCTCGCGCCGCCGCATCCGCTGCGGCGCCAGCGCATCCGGCAGGTTTTCCGCACGGGCATCAAGGCGCTCGACACCTTCGTGCCCTGCGGTCGCGGCCAGCGTCTCGGTATCTTCGCCGGCAGCGGCGTCGGCAAGTCCACGCTCCTGGGCATGATGGCCAGTCAGGCCGAGGCCGACGTGAACGTGATCGCCCTGATCGGCGAGCGCGGGCGCGAGGTGCGCGAGTTCCTCGAGAAGGACCTCGACGAGGCCGGACGCCGGAAGTCGGTGACGATCGTCGCGACCTCCAACGAATCCGCGCTGGTCCGCCTGAAGGGCGCGTTCCTCGCGCTGGCCATCGCCGAATACTTCCGCGATCTCGGCCTCAACGTGCTGCTCATGATGGATTCCGTGACGCGCTTCGCGATGGCGCAGCGCGAGATCGGTCTGGCGGTCGGCGAACCCCCGGCCACCCGCGGCTACACGCCGTCGGTTTTTTCCCTGCTGCCGCAGCTGCTCGAACGCGCCGGCACGGGCGAGCGCGGCTCCATCACCGGCCTCTTCACCGTGCTCGTCGAGGGCGATGACATGAACGATCCCATCGCGGATTCCGTCCGTTCCATCCTCGACGGCCACATCGTGCTCACCCGCGAACTCGCCACGCAGAACCATTATCCCGCCATCGACGTGCTCGAGAGCGTCAGCCGCCTCACGCGCGACCTGCTCTCCCCCGAGCAGCTCGATCTGGCCGGACGCGCGCGCGAGCAGTTGGCCACCTACCGGAAGAACCAGGATCTCATCAACATCGGCGCCTATCCGCCCGGCAGCAGCGCGGCCATCGACGAGGCCATCCGCCTGCATGATCCGCTGCGCCGGTTCCTGCGCCAGGCCGTGGGCGAAGGCTTCGCCGCCGCCCAGAGCTGGACCGGGCTTGCCGCCGCGCTGGGCACGCCCGACCCCAGGACGCCCGTTCGTCCGGCCAAGCCCCGAACCTGATCGCCGCCCGGCACCACGATCGTGAAAGCCTTTAAGTTCCGTTTGCAGGCCGTCCTCACGCTCCGCGAGGAGAAGGAGCAGGAAGCCCAGCGGCTCGTGGCCCAGGCCCTCGGCGTCGTGGCCACGGCGGAAGCCGGGCTGGCGCGGGTCGCCCGGGACCTCGACGGGCTCGGGCGCGAGATCGCGGACCGGCTCCGGACCGGCGTGGCCGCCGCGCGACTGGCCGAGTTCGGCAACTACCGGGTGCTCCTGACGGAGCGACGCTTCCGACTCGAGCGTGAGCTCGAGGCCGCCCGGGAGAAGGTCCGCCAGGCCCGTGCCGCGCTCCTGCGGGCCACCCAGGAGCGCCAGGCGCTCGACGGCTACCGCGGCAGACTGCGCCGTTCCCACGATTATCGCATGGCCCGCGAGGAGCAGAAGTTCCTCGACGATCTCGCCACGCGTGCCCCCGTTTTCGGCAGTCACCGATCCACTTCCCCGGTGGCTTCCTCCTCATGATCCGCACGCTTCAATCCCCCTGGGTCGCGGCCGTCGTCGGGATGATCGCCTATTTCGCCACCACCGCGATCTTCCTCCGGCCCGACCGCATCGCCGGGGCCGTCGGTCGCCTGCCCGGACGTCCCAATCCCGCCCACGTCGAACCGCTCGGCCCGTCGTGGACCTACAAGAATCCCGAGGTCGACCAGCTCATCGCCGAGATCACGGCCGAACGCGCCGCGATCCGGGCCAGGGAAAAGGAACTCGCCGATCTCGCCAACCGCATCGCCCTCGAACGCCAGGAGATCGGCACCATCACCCAGCGCGTCGCCACCCTGCAGGCCGAGATGGATCGCACCTTCGTCCGCATCCAGGAGGAGGAAACCGCCAACCTCAAGCGCCTCGCCAAGGTCTACGCCACCATGGCCCCCGAAAGCGCCGCGAGGATCTTCCTCGAGTTCCAGGACGAGGCTTCCGTCAAGATCTTCGCCTTCATGAAGGAATCCGAGGTCGCCCCCGTCCTCGAAAACATGGCCAAGGCCACCGCGCTCGCGGCCCGCCGCGTTGCCCTCATTTCGGATCGTCTCCGCCTGCTCAACGCCTCCCGTACCACCCCCGACCGCCCCAAAGCCCCATGAACTCCCCGCTCGCCGCGATTCATCCCCGACCACGGACGACCGCGACGAACGAGTTTCCAGGGAAGGACGTCGACGGGCGCCGCGGCTCCGATCCTTTCGGGTCGCTGCTCGAAGCCGTCGCCCGGCCCGCCACCGCCGCTCCCTCCGCCTCCCGTTCCTCCTCCGCCCCCGGCAGCGATCCCGCCCGGGCCGCCGGCACCCTTCCGTCCCGGCGGCCCGGGCGCGGTCGGCCCGGTTCCCTCGATGGCGATGGCCTGGACCCGGCATCTCCCCCGCCCGGTTGGGGTTGGGTCCGCCCTGACCCGCTCCCGACGCCGGTTCCCGGGGCACCGTCCGGTTTGGGCACCGGCGCCACGCCCGCGGCGGGTGAGGAGGCAATCCTGACATTCGGAACCGTTGGCGCGGGGGGCAGCGGGACCGAACCGGAATTCCCCGCGACCACGTCCGGTCTCGCGGCGGGGGGGCCGGGAGAGGGCGGGGCGGGGCCATCCGCGGACGCCGTCGGACCGACCATGGCCACCGGCGAACCGGCGCCGGGCAAGCCGGAAAAGGACGCCGCCCCGGGCGGGTTGCCGGAGGGTTGGGCGGAATTGTTGGAACCTGTTTGCACGAAAGAGGATGCGCGGGTTTCTTCCCCGCCGGTCGAGGCCGGGTTGCCGGAATTTCCGACCCCCGAGCCCGCTGGCACAAGCGGTGCTGATGAAGCCACGACGATGACGGCCGCGTGGCACATGACGAAATCTTCCGGGTTCGCCGGGCAGGAATTGCCGGGTGAACTCAGGGCTGCCGCCGGCTGGACCGACTTGGACGACGTGGAGCAGGACCGGCGTGTCGAGGGGACTACGCGCGGGACTTGGCCGCTGACGTCGCCGGGTCAGGGCCAGCCGGCGGCGACCATTTCGGGAGCGGAACCGCGGCTTTCCGAGGTCCTGGCGGCGACGGCACCCGTCGCGCTGCCGCATCTCGCCGGGCAGGTCGAGGATGCCGTGCTCCGACTTCACCGGACGGCGGACGACGCGATGGAGGTCACGATCCAGCCCGACGCCGGGACCGAGATTCGGCTTTTCATTTCCCTGCGGGAAGGCGGCGGTCCCGAGGTGCGCGCCGAGTTGACCCGGGGCGACGCCGCGCAGTTCGGCACGCGCTGGCACGAATTGCAGGAGCGCCTCGCCCTCCAGGGATTCCGGCTTGCCGCGTGGACCGGTTCCTCCGGTTCTTCCGGTGGTTCGCCGCGCGGCTCCGGCGGTGCCCCGGCTTCCGAACCCGACGAACTCCCGCTTCCCGGCCCGGCGCGGACCCCGACGGAACCGGCCCGAAAGACCCGCACCCGGTCGCTGTTCGCCTGGGAAACATGGGCCTGAACGACCCGACACCCTCCGATTGGATCCCATCTCCTATGTCAGCCATCACCGACATCCCGAAGGTATCCGGCACGACCCAGAAGGACGTGACCGCGCTCCGTTCGCCCGTGAGTTCCCTGGGTCAGGAGGACTTCCTCAAGCTCCTCGTCGCGCAGTTGAGCGCCCAGGACCCGATGAATCCGCAGAAGGATACCGAGTTCATCGCGCAGGTCGCCCAGTTCAGCTCGCTCGAACAGACCCGCGCCATGCAGGCCGAACTCTCCGGCATGCGCGCCGAGCAGCAGGTCCAGCAGGCTGCCGGCCTCATCGGTCGCACGGTCACGGTCCGGGGCGAGGGCGGGCAGATCGTTTCCGGCCCCGTGAGCGGACTCAATTTGGAAACCGACGCCCCGCGGCTCGTCGTGAACGGCACCCCGTACGGACTTGAAACCGTGCTCTCCGTTTCCGCTCCCCAACGTCTCTACTGAAAGAGTTTCGCCATGCTCCGTTCCCTTAGCACCGCCGTCACCGGGCTCCAGCAGTTCCAGCAACGGATCGATCTCATCGGCAACAACATCGCCAATGTGAACACCGTCGCCTACAAGAACGTCCGCGCCACCTCGTCCGACGCCTTCAGCAACACCCTCCAAAGCACCCTCGGCCAGACCGTCCAGGTCGGCACCGGCGTCACCACCAGCGACGTCTCCTCCGTCTTCACCCAGGGCAGCCTCATGACCACCGGCTCCCCCACCGACCTCGCCGTCAACGGCAATGGCTTCTTCCTTGTCCGCGACCCCGGCTCCAACGGCGTCTTCGCCACCCGCGACGGCGCGTTCACCATCGACAACTCCGGCTACCTCATCAATTCCGTCGGGTACCGGGTCCAGGGCTTCACCGACGGCGCCGGGACCAACCGGGGCGACCTGAAACTCGACCTCACCGGGGCCCCGGCCGGCACGCCTGCCGACGCCCAGATCCGCTCCTTCCGCTTCGACAAGGCCGGCAAGTTGCAGGTCACCCTCGACTCCGAAACCACCTTCACCCGCGGCCAGGTGTTGCTCCAGCAGTTCACCTCCCCCCAGTCGCTCGCCAAGGCCGGCAACAATCTCTACACCGACTTCGCCGCCGGCGGTCCCGCCGGACAGGCCGCCGCGCCCGGCTCCAACGGCCTCGGCGTCATCGAGGCCACCCAGCTCGAGATGTCCAACGTCGATCTCGCTGGCGAGTTCTCCAACCTCATCTCCGCCCAGCGCGCCTTCCAGGCCAACTCACGCATCGTCAGCACCAGCGACGAGGTTCTCCAGGAACTCATCAACCTGAAACGCTGATCCCCTGCCGTTATGGCCGCCAACCGGACCGAACCCGCCAAACCGGAGGCCGAACGCTCCGAGAAACCCGCCGCCGCCGCGGCGGATGCCGCCGGCGCGGCCGCCAAGAGCCCCCTCCAGGCCTGGCTGCCGATGATCGTCGCCATCGTGCTCCTGCCGGTCGTCGCCTGGCTCGTCACCTCCTTCGTGCTCCTGCCGAAACTCCAGAAAGGCCTCGGCGTCGCCGCGGGCCCGGCTCCCGCCGCCGCGTCCGCCCATGCCCCGGCCAAGGAGTCCGGCGGCCACGGCAAACCCGCCGCCAAGGAGGCCTCCGGTCATGGCGGTGGAGGCGGGGAACACGGCGGCGCCGAAGGCGAGGGCGCGGACGAGAACGGGCGCGAGCAGGTGCCCCTCACCAAGCTCATCGTCAACGTTGCCGGTACCAGCGCCTCCCGCATCCTCCTTTGCAGCCTCATCCTCGTCGGGGCCACCCCCGATTTCCGGGGCGCCATCAAGGCCCGCGATGCCCAGCTCCGCGACACCGCCTGCGGCATCCTGAGCACCAAGACCATCCAGGATCTCGAGAAGCCCGGCGCCCGGAACATGATCCGCAGCGAGCTCATCACCGCCTTCAACCACATCCTCGGCGGCGCCGCCGTCCAGGAGATCTACTTCGCCGAGTTCGCCATCCAGTAACCGCTCGAAGGCCGTCGTACCATGAGCCAGCCTTCCAACCCGTTCGGCAACGACAACACCGTTCTTTCCCAGAACGAGGTCGAAAGCCTGCTCTCGCAGGTTCACGAACAGGAAAACGCCATCCCCGTCTTCGCCTCCCAGGGCGTGCGCAAACAACGGCGCCCCGAGGAAATCCAGCCCTTCGACTTCCGGCAACCCGCCTTCCTCGCCCCCGCCGAGATGCGCCGCATCCGGCTCCGCTTCGAGGATTTCATCCGCGGCCTCGCCGCCAACCTCTCCATCTACCTGCGCATCGAGTTCGGCCTCCGCATGTCCCGGCTCCAGACGCTCAGCTACCAGAAACTCGTCGAGGGCCTCCCCAATCCCACCCATCTCACCCTCTTCAAGGCCGAACCGCTCAAGGGCATCTGCCTCCTCGACATGCCCCCGCGACTCGGACTCACCATCGTCGACCGCCTCCTCGGGGGTCCCGGTCACTCCGTCGCCGGAAACCGCGACCTCAGTGACATCGAAAGCGCCCTCCTCGACGAGGTGGTCGCGCTCATCCTCAAGGACTGGTGCGTCCAATGGGAGCCCGACCAGCAACTCCATCCCGTCTCCCTCGGCCACGAAACCACCCCCCGCTTCCTCCATACCTCCGCCCACGACACCGTCATGCTCATCCTCGGCATCGAGGCCACCCTCGGTGACTGCGTCGAGGAGATCCAGATCGCCTTCCCCTACTACACCATCGAACCCCTCGTCCGGAACCTCGCCTCCCACGGCGCCTCCGAGAAGGAAGTCGGTGCCCGCGGCTCCGGTCAGCCCCTCTGGAACGACGAGTTCTTCAACGTCCCCGTCCCCGTCACCGCCGAATGGCAGGGCCTCGAAATGGCCGTCCGCTCCCTCGCCGCCCTCAAGCCCGGCGACGTCCTCGCCCTCGACACCGCCTGCTTCAGCCAGGTCCTCGTCAATTTCAACCGGACGCCCAAGTTCCGCGGGCGCCTCGGCACCCGCTCCCAGAACTGGGCCGTCGAACTCACCGAGTCCGTCGTCGCCGCCGCCAAGCCCAAGCCCAAAGCATGAGCACCATCTCCAACGCCCCGCCCAATCTCGATGTCCTCCTCGACGTCCCCGTCAATCTCACCGTCGAACTCGGCGGCTGCCAGATGCCCATGCGCGACGTCCTTCAGCTCTCCATCGGCAGCGTCCTCCAGCTCGACAAACTCGCCAGCGCCCCCGTCGAGCTGTTCGTCAACCGCCGGCTCATCGCCCGCGGTGAGGTCGTCGTCGTCGAGGACCGCTTCGGCATCAAGATCACCGAGATTGTCGGCGGCGCCCTCGGCTAGCCGGCCCCCCCTCCCCGGCCGTCGCACCCATTCCCCGCGCCCTCCGTCCCACTCCCCCCCGACCCGACCCCAATCCGCGGCCCCCACCCCCACGCCCTCGCCGTAGCCTACGCCCACGTGAACGCACTCTGGCCCAGCCTGTCGCGCCCCCCCTGCCGCCGCGTGCTCCGTCCCGTTCCCTTCGGCCTTCTCCTCGCCGGCCTCGTCGCCCTTGCGGATTTCATGGCCGAGGCCTTCGCCGCCGGTCCGGACGCCCCGACCGCCCCCGCAACGAATGCCCTCGTCGCGCCCGCCACCGCCACCGCCACCGGCACCGCCGCGTCCGCCACCTCCGTTCTCCAGGCCCCCGTCGCCCCGCCGCTTCCGGAAATCACGCTCCCCCTGGTCCGCGTTCTCGGCGCCCTCGCCATCGTCCTCGTCCTGTTCGTGGCCGGCGCCTGGCTCGTCCGCAACTGGCAAACCCTCGCGGCGAGACGTTCCGGGCGTCCCGCCCGCCTCCGCCTCCTCGAGGTGCGGTCCCTGGGCGGGCGTCACGCCCTCTACGTCGTGGCCTACGACCGCCAGCGCCTCCTCGTCGCCGCCTCGCCCACCGGGCTCAGCCTCATCGACCGCCTCCCGCCCGCCGCCGAGGACGAGGAACCCGCCGGGCCCGAACCGTCCTCCACCTTCGCGGAAACCCTTCGCCGCATCCTCCCCGGCACATGAGTCGAACCACCTTGCAGGCCGAGCGCGTGATTCACCCGCCCCGCTGGGATCCGCTCCCCGTCGGAGGAATCGGATTGGCCTTGGAAGGCGAGGATGGCTTCGGGACCGGGCGTCCCGGACGAGGCGCGCCTCCGAACCCGGACCCCGATCCGCGCCCGGGCGCCGCGCCGCGTCCCCCACTCCATTGCCCTTACCGGCGCTGGCATTGGCTCTGGGTCGGCCTCGTTCTTGGCTTCTTCATCGGAGCCGGCCTCGGCGCCTTCGGCCAGGCACCCGCGGGCGCCGGGGGCGGTGCCAACCTGCCGTTCCGCGTCGTGATCGACGGCGGCAACCAACCGCAGGACCTCGACACCGGAATCCAGGTCCTGTTTGCCATCACCCTGCTGACGCTCGCGCCGTCGTTGATCCTCCTGATGACCTGCTTCACCCGCATCGTCATCGTGCTCTCGTTCGTCCGCACCGCCCTCCAGCTCCAGGGTGCGCCCGCCAACCAGATCATCATCGGCCTCGCGCTCTTCATGACGTTCTTCATCATGGCGCCCGTCTGGGACGGCATTCAGTCCCAGGCCATCCAGCCCTATCAGGCCAAACAGATCACCAGCACCGAGGCCTTCGACCGGGCCGCCGTGCCGATCCGTTCCTTCATGCTCAAGCAGGCCCGGGCCAAGGATATCGAGCTCTTCGTGGGCCTGGCCCGCCTCGCCCCCACCGAACCCGAACGACTCCCCCTCAAAGTCGTCGTCCCCGGATTCATCGTCAGCGAGCTCCGCACCTCCTTCCAGATGGGCTTCCTTCTCCTCGTGCCCTTCATCCTCATCGACCTCGTCGTCGCCATGATCCTGATGAGCATGGGCATGATGATGATGCCTCCCATGACGATCGCCCTGCCCCTGAAGATCCTCCTCTTCGTCCTCGCCGACGGCTGGGGCCTCGTCGTGAAGTCCCTCATGCAGAGCTTCGGCACCTGACCCGCCCCGCGCGCCATGAATCCCGAATACGCCTCCGAACTGCTGAAGAACCTCATGTTCCAGGCCGCCGCGGTGTCCCTCCCGTTCCTCCTCACCGCGATGATCATCGGGCTCGGCGTCAGCCTCTTCCAGGCCGTCACCAGCATCAACGAACAGACCCTGACGTTCGTCCCCAAGGTCGTCGGCATCCTTGCCCTCGTCCTCCTCCTTCTGCCCTGGCTCGTCCGCACCATGGTCGAGTTCACCACCGCCGTCATCCAGCGCATCCCCGACATGGTCCATTGAGGACCACGGAGTCCGGCCATCCTCTCGATCCTCTCGTCTATTTAACCAATTCCCGGGTGTTATATTTGAGTGATTGGGAAGGACCCTGACGGCGACGTGCTCCTCCTCCTCGCCGATAACCCGTCGCTCCAGCAAATACACGGGTGTATTATTTGAAAACCGGCGGACGATCCGGCGCGTAATGATCATAAACCGGGATATTTGTGTTGCAGGTGGCGGTCGTGTTGGGCAGGGTTGGGGCATGCCGACTGGTCGATTGCTCGCGCCGCCGGATCATCCGTCCGCGGTCTATCACTGCGTGTCCCGGGTGGTGGATCGGCGCTTCATCTTCAACGGGCTGGAGCGGGAGCATTTTGTGCGGCTCCTGCGCGAGGCGGAGGAGTTTTGCGAGGTGCGCGTGCTCACGTACTGCCTCATGTCCAACCACTTCCATGTCCTGGTGGAGGTTCCGAAGGCGCCGGAGCCGCATCTGCGACCGACGCCCGAGCGGGTTCTCGCCAAGCTGTCCAAGCTCTCCGGGCATCAGAACGTGGGGCTTGTTCGTCAGCGGTTCGAGATGCACCGCGAAGCGGGCGACGAGAAGGGGTTGGCGCAGTATCTGGCCACTTTTCACGCGCGACTGTGGGATTTGAGCCAGTTTATGAAGCTGGTGAAGCAGCGTTTCACTCTCTGGTACAACCTGCGGGTGGGTCGGACGGGGACGTTGTGGGAGGACCGGTTCAAGAGCGTGCTGGTGGAGGGTCGTGGTCAGGCGTTGGTGACGATGGCGGCCTACATCGATTTGAACCCGGTGCGGGCGGGGTTGGTGAAGGATC
>CAZSOV010000139.1:0-19459 GCA_964608505.1 uncultured Verrucomicrobiota bacterium | reverse complement strand
GGGCAATCCACGCCACTGCAACACCCAACCACACGCCGCGCGCCGCGGGCCGGGGGCGGGGGGCTATCTACGCCGGCCATTCGTGCGGCGACCCCCGCGACTCGGCCCGCCGTCGCCCCGTCGCTTTGGCGGGGAACCAGTCGCCGGCCCCACATCGCGGTTCCACGCAGGACTTTGTCAATGGCCCTGGCCGCGGTGTTTCGGGGATCCCCTCGGACGTCGACAGGAGGGAAGGGGCTTTGCAAGGGTGGTGACGTGCGTTCCGAACATCTCCAGGACGTGCGACGTATCGTCGTGAAATTGGGCACGGGCATTCTGACGGACGGACGGAAGCGTCCGGACCAGGTGCAATTCGCGCAGTTGGCGGCGCAGGTGGCGGCGCTGCGGCAGTCGGGGCGCGAGGTGGTGGTGGTGACGTCGGGGGCGGTGGGGGCGGGGATGGGGGTGCTGGGGTTCGAGGGGCGCCCGCGGGAGTTGGCGGCGTTGCAGGCGTGCGCGGCGGTGGGGCAGTCGCGGCTGATGGCCATGTACGAGACGCTGTTCCGGCATTACGGGGTGGGGATCGCGCAGGTGCTGCTGACGTACGACGATCTGGCGGACCACGCCCGGCATCTCAACGCGCGGAACACGCTGCTCACGCTGCTGGAGCGGGAGGTCGTGCCGATCATCAACGAGAACGACGCGGTGTCGGTGACGGAGCTGAAGTTCGGGGACAACGACCGGTTGTCGGCGCTGGTGGCGAGTTTGTTGCCGGCGGATCTGCTGGTCATCCTCACGACGGCGGAGGGGCTCATCCAGGATTTCGGGACGCCGGGGGCCCGGCGCATTCCGGTGGTGGAGAAGCTGGACGAACGGGTCGAGAGCGAGGCGGGCGGGACCACCTCGGCGACGGCGGTGGGGGGGATGCGGACGAAGATGGACGCGGCGAAGATCGTGTTGCGGTCCGGCATCCCGCTGGTGATCGCAAATGGCCGGCGCTTCGACGGACTGGCTCGCATTTTGGCGGGCGAGGACGAGGGGACGTTGTTCGTGCCGCAAGCGGGCCGATTGCCGAGCCGGAAGCGGTGGATCGCGTTTTTTCACCGGGCGGCGGGACGGTTGGTGGTGGACGACGGGGCGCGCGAGGCGTTGTGCGCGCGGGGGCGGAGCCTGCTGGCGCCGGGGATCACGACGGTGGAGGGGGAATTCCAGGCCGGTCAGGTGCTGTCCATCGCGGATGCGACGGGGCGGGAGTTCGCCCGGGGCATCGTGCGGGTGGCGGCGTCGGCGCTGCGGGGTGCGGGGAAACCCGGGGGTGAAATCGTGCACCGGGACGATCTGGTGCTGCTCTAGACACGACCATGCCGAAGCCACCTTCCACCCGCCTCGCCCCGCTGCGTCAATTGTGCGAGATCATGGCCATCCTGCGGTCCCCGGAGGGGTGTCCGTGGGATCGGGAACAGGACCATCGGAGCCTGCGGTTCCACGCGGTGGAGGAGGTCTACGAGATGGTCGACGCCATCGAGGCGGGCGATGACCACGAGTTGATGGAGGAGCTGGGGGACCTGCTGTTGCAGGTGGTGTTCCATTGCCAATTGGCGCGGGAACGCGGGGTGTTCGATTTCGACGCGGTGGCCGCGCACATCGTCGAGAAGCTGGTGCGCAGGCATCCGCACGTGTTCGGCGACGTGACGGTCCGGAACGTGGACGAGGTGTGGGCGAACTGGGACCGGATCAAGCGGGCGGAGAAGCAAGGGACACGGCGGGAGCGTCCGTCGGCGCTGGACGGCATTCCCCGGCATTTGCCGGCGTTGATGCGGGCGGAGAAGCTGGTGAAAAAGGCGCGCAAGGCCGGGTTGGCGGGGAAGGAGGGTGCGCGGGGTGGGATGTCGCGGAAGGAACTGGGGGCGCGTTTATTTGAATTGGCGGCGGAGGCGCAGGCCCGGGGTTGGTCGGCGGAGGGCCTGCTGAGGACCGAATCGGCCCGGCGGGAGAAGGCGTGGCGGCGGGAGGAACGGGGGAGGCCGGGGAAGGGCTGAGGGGGGAGCCCCGCGGCAGCGGCTCGCGCACGGCGGACCGGAAGCGGCAAGGCGCAGCGATGTGTGGCCGGCGACTGCCTAGTCGCAGGCTTCGCCTCTCGATTCGCCTGCTTCGATCGCCCCGCGACCCGGCCCGCCGTCGCGTGGACGCTCTGGCGGGGAGCCGGTCGCTGTCCCCAATCGACTTTGTCCATCGCGCTGGGGTTGGAGTCGGGTGCCGAAAATCCGAGCTTGCCATGGGATGGATGGTGCCTAGTTTGCCCACCCTTCACGCGGCCGGCTTGGCCGGGCCGTCGAGCGATCCGACGACGGACCACGCGCGAGAGACCTATTTTAATTATGGCGATCATTGCAAACGACATGCGCAAGGGCATGGCGATCGATTACAACAGCGACATCTGCGTGGTGCTGGAGACCCAGCATCGCACGCCCGGCAATCTCCGCGCCTTCGTCCAGGCCAGCCTGCGCAGCGTGCGCACGGGCAAGTCGATGGACGTGCGGTTTGGCTCGGCCGAGAAGGTCGAGGTCATCCCGTTGAACACCATCAAGATGGAGTTCAGCTACAAGGACGGCGAGGACTTCGTGTTCACCAGTCCGGAGACGTACGAAACGGTGAATCTGACGCCGGAGATCGTGGGCGACGCGAAGAATTACCTGATGGAGAACCAGGTCGTGTCGGTGACCTTCGTCGGCGAGAAGCCGATCATCGTCGAGATTCCGGCCAGCGTGGTTCTGAAGGTGTCGGACGCGCCGGATGGGGTGAAGGGCGATTCCGCGAACAACGTGATGAAGACGGTGACGCTCGAGACGGGCATCGAGGTTCAGGCTCCGCTGTTCATCAAGACCGGCGAGCGAATCAAGGTCGATACGCGTACCGGGAAGTACATGGAGCGCGCCTAGCGCCGTCGGGCCGCCGTCGGGGCGGGGCGCAGGCGTGCGCGCGGGAATCCGCCGCCCATCTTCATGAACCGCCAAGCGCGACCCGCTCGCCCGTCGAGGGCACCGGGCCTAGAGGTCATCGTTTCCGCTCCGTCCGACGACGGAATCGGGTCTGCACGTGGTCTTACGAAGATCTCCGCGCGGCGCCGCCGCCATTCCCGCCTCCCGAACACCCCCGGAGTGAGGTGGGCGCTGGCGCTGGGTCTCGGTTGGGGCACGGGGCTGGGGATGGCGTCGGCGCTGACGGCTGCCACGCTCGAGTTGCCGGCGGTCGCGGACACCACGCTGTTCTTTCAAAGCCCGGCGAACAATCTGGGCGCCTCGGATTCCCTGGCGGTCGGGGGCACGGCGCACCTCCAGGCGGCGCGCGGCCTGGTGCGCTTCGCGGTGGCGGAGCGGGCGGAACTCGCCGGGGCCCGGCTGATCTCGGCGACGCTGGGTTTCTCGGTTTCGAAGCAACCCCCGGGCGCGGTTTCGTCCACATTCGGCGCGCATCGCATGTCCGTGGATTGGAGGGAGGGCGTGGGCAGCGGGAATACGGGGGCGCCGGCGCGGGCGGGAGAACCCACGTGGGAAGCGCGGGAACATCCCGGCGTGGGCTGGGGGGGGCCGGGGGGCAAGGCGGGCATGGATTACGTCGCGACCGCGAGCGGCACCGTGGTGGTCTCGGAGTTGGGGCGGTACGCGATCCGGTCGGAAATGCTGGTGGAGGACGTGCGGGTCTGGCTGGCGAATCCGTCGGAGCAACGGGGCTGGATGCTGATCAGCGATGGCGAGGGGACCGCCGCGACGGCACGGCGGGTGGCCTCCCGGGAGGCGGGGGCGGAGGGGCCGACGCTGACGCTCGAGTACGAGACCGGGCCGGCGGCGCCGCGGATCGAGCGGGTGGAGCGCAAGGGCGGGTTCGTGGAGTTCGAATTTCGCGCCGAGGCGGGCAACGTCTACGAGGTCCAGCAGCGGACCGGGGAGGCCGCCGCGGGCGCGTGGACGGTGACGAGCACGCACGTCGCGAAGCTGGTTTCGACCAACGTGGTGGTGCGTCAGCCCTGGTCGGCGGGGAGCGCCGCGTTCTTCCGGGTGGCCGACGTGGCGGACGTGGACTGAGCGGGGGTGGAAGGAAGGGGTTCAGTCGTCGTCGCCCAGGACGGTCATGCGTTGGGGCAGGGCGTTGGTGAAGGGCGTTCGCCAGGTTTTTCCGGCGTCGGAGGTGAAGGTGAAGATCGAGGGAAAACCGTTGGCACCGACGGGGTCGTTGGTGAATCCCCAGCGCAGCCCGGAGGCGGCGTGGTGGGTGCCGACGACGACGTAGTACCGGCGGTTGGGAACCAAGGGAACGCTCAATTCGAAGAACGTCTGGACATGGTCCGTGCTTGGGGCGAGGGAGGCGATGGGTTGGGAGTGGGTGACGGTGGCGACCGCGTTGGTGCCGGGCGAGCCGGAGGGGCCGGAATCGTCGTAGATGCGCACCCAGTAGGTTCCCGAGGCGTGAAGGGCATCCTCCCTGTAGAGATTGAGGGAGAGTTGGCGGAGGACGGTGGCGGAACCGCTGTCGAAGCTCTGGGCGTCCCACTCCTCGGCGGACAGGCGGTCGCCGTCGAGGAAGGCGCGGTCGAGGTTGTGATAGGCCTCGAGCAGGCCGTCGGGGGTGCGGCGTTCGGCCTGGGCCGCGGCGGCGAGGAGCAGGAGGGCGGGAAGCGGGAGGAGGCGCCGCAGGCGGGCGAGGAATGGCTTCATGGTCCGGTGGTTGCTTTCTTGTTGCAGTAGGTGGTGAGTTCGCCTGCGAGGCTGGCCTGGGCATCCTCGACGGCGTCGCGCTCGTCCTCGGCGAAACCGCCCTCGGCCCAGGCCACGTAGTTGCTCATGAACTGGTACATGCGCAGGGTGAGCGAGGTTTGGGAGACGGAGCCGACGTTGTAGGTATTGGGGGTGCCGCCCATGAAGACCTGGTAGGCGGATTCGAGATCGAGGCCGTTGTGCCGCTGTCCATCGGCGGTGAGGAACAGTTTGCCGCGCCAGACGTCGCGTTCGTAGACGAAGGACTGGGCGGGAAAGGTCGGCGCGGCATTGGTGATGCCGGGGTTGTCCTGGAGGACCATGCGAGCCTGGAGGACGCCGTCGTGTCGGTGCAGGCCGAGGACCGTGCCGGCGAGAAAACGGGTGGAGAACGGGTTGGCGGGGAGGGCGGCGTGGGTGTTGGTGTCATCGACGGAATAGTGCCCCAACTGCGCCGAGTGATTGTTCAGGATGACGGGGATGAAGAGGGGGTCGAGGTTGACGCGCCGAAGCAGGACATCCTCCCAGCGGTCAGTGGTATTCCAGCCGGTCGGGGGTTGTCCCTCGACGGAGGCCCAGAGTTCGTCGAAGCGATTGGTGTCGGTGGCGGCGGACAGCGTGAGGTTGGTGGAGAGCGTGTGGCTGAGGGAGCTGACGATGAGGATGCGGGCGTGGGAGGGGGGCAGGGAGCCGGAGGGGCCCTGAACGAAGGGCAGAGGGGCAAGGGGGTCGCCGAGGCGGCAGGCGGGATCGACGAGGAAGAACCGGGGGAAACCGCGCGGCGTGGTCTGGATGGCGGAGAGATGCCAGCCGGTTCGGGCCGAGATCGCGTCGGGCATGGTGCCGGACGCCGGCACGCTGCGTTGATTGCGGACATGATCCTCGAGGCCCTGGGCCAGGAGCTTGAGGGTGGCCAGTTCGGCACCGCGGGCACGGAGGTCGTGCTGGCGGATCAGGACCGGGGCCAGGGCGAGGAACAGGATGGTGACGATGGTGAGGACGCCGAGCACCTCGACCAGCGTGAACCCGCGCGGGCGAGGCGGCGGGGGGCGGAGGTCGGCGGAACGCGTGTTCGGGGTCGGCATGACGGTTCAGTAGAACGTGATGAGATCCGCGGTGAAGTTCTTGAGTCCCGCGGCGCCCGCGGCGGAGAGCTCGTATCCGGGGATGTGGGGCCAGGGCTCGCCGCCGGCGAAATCGTCGATGGACCATTGTCCGAAGTTGTAGAGGAACACGTACATCGAATCGACGATCCATTGCTGGTTGGCGTAGCGACGGGTGGTCCCGGGCGGGGGCGGGGCGGCGAGGAAGCGGTCGACCATGTCACCGAACCAGCCGACGGACCCGGATCGCCCGTAACGGAGGTAGCGACGCCAGAGACCGTTTTCGAAGGTGTAGCTGGTATCCTCGGCGACGAATTCCCGGGCTTGGAGTCCGCCGGCGCCGAAGTGCAGGTCGATGGCGGTGGAATCGATGAGCCAGAGTTCCCGGCGCTGGCCGGCGGCGATGTTCGTGACGGGGGACAGGCCCTCGACGGAGAACGGGGCGCCCTGGCCCAGATCGAGGTTCTCGAGCATGACGCGTTTGAAGAGGGAGCGGAGGTCGAGGCGCAGGACGTGGAGATCGGCGGGATCGCCGGTCCAGGTGTTGGTGAGGGGAGCGGGGATGGTTCCGGCGGGGGTGTCCCACAGCACGCCGAAGCCATTGGTGCCGGCGTCGAGGGGGGGAAGGGGCTGGGCGGTGCTCGAGATCAGGAGGACGCGGGCGTTGCTGATGGCCAGGGAGCCGAGGGCGGTTTGGACGTAGGGGATGGAGGAGGTGGGGTGGAGGCCGATCCGGAACGCGGGATCGAAGGCGAGGAACCGGGCGTTGCCGACCCGGTTCGTGGCGACCTGGTTGACGGCGAGGGCGAGTTGGTTGGCCACGGCGGGCGCCCAGGCAGTGGGGGCGGGAACGCTTTTGGTGCGCGCCACGTGGCTGCGGAGGCCGTCGGCCAGGGTGGAGTTGCCGAGGCGCTCGGCCTCGCGGTTGGCGAAGGTGATGCGCTGGACCACGTTGGTCACGACGAGGCCGGCCAGGATCATCAGGACGGTGAGGGCGCCGAGGACCTCGATCAGGCTGACCCCGCGCCGGCGGGGGCTGGCGCGAGGGTGCGCGGGAGGGGAGCCGGCAATCATGCACCCGCATGTCTATCAGAAGCGGCGCCTCACCGACCATAGGCGTGTTGGGCTGGGCGGGTCCGCTAGTTGCCCTGGGATCGGAAATTGCCCTAGGATCAGGGATCGCTGCGGGCTCCGGGCGGGGCAGGGCGTTTCAGGCGAGGATGTTGCGGATGACGTGGCCGTGGACGTCGGTGAGGCGGAAGTCGCGTCCGGCGTAGCGGTAGGTGAAGCGTTCGTGATCGAACCCCAGGAGATGGAGGAGGGTGGCGTGGAGATCGTGCACGTGCACGATGTCGTCGACGGCGCGGAACCCGAATTCGTCGGTGGCGCCGTGGACGGTGCCGCCGCGCACGCCGCCACCGGCGAGCCACATGGAGAAGCCGTAGGGATTGTGGTCGCGACCGTTGGAGCCCTCGGTGGTGGGGGTGCGGCCGAACTCGCCGCCCCAGAGGACGAGGGTGTCGTCGAAGAGGCCGCGTTGTTTGAGGTCGGCGAGGAGGGCGGCGATGGGTTGATCGATTTCGGCGGCGAGCCGGCGGTGCTCGGATTCGAGATTGGCGTGGCTGTCCCAGGGTTGTCCGGCGCCGTGCCAGAGTTGGACGTAGCGGACGCCGCGTTCGACGAGTCGGCGGGCGATGAGGGTTTGGTTGCCGTGGAGGGTGGTGCCGTAGAGTTGGCGGATGGAGGCGGGTTCGGACGAGAGGTCGAAGGCGTCGGAGGCTTCGAGTTGCATCCGGTAGGCGAGTTCGAACGATTGGACGCGGGCATCGAGCAGGCCGTCGTCGGCGCGGGCGGCGCGGTGACGGGCATTGAGACGGCGGAGGAGGTCGAGTTGGCGACGTTGCCCGGCGGGGGAGGCATCGTGGCCGCGGATGTTCTCGATGAGCCGTTCCAGGTCGGTGTGCTGGGTGTCGATGAACGTGCCCTGGTACGCGCCGGGGAGGAAGCCGGCCTGCCAATTCTCGTGTTCCTTGACGGGCAATCCCCTGGGGCAAAGGACGACGAACCCGGGCAGGTTCTGGTTCTCGCTGCCGAGGCCGTAGGTGATCCAGGACCCGACGCTGGGGCGGCTTTGCAGGGAATCGCCGCAGTTCATGAGCAGGAGCGAGGGCTCATGATTGGGGAGGTTGGCCTGCATGGACCGGATCACGGCGAGGGAATCGGCGTGGGCCGCGGTGCGGGAGAAGAGTTCGCTGATCGGGATTCCGCTTTGTCCGTGCCGTTGGAACGCGAAGGGCGACGGCAGCGCGCCGCCGGTCTTGCGTTCGGTGGGGAGATGGCCGGACGGCAGCGGTTGGCCGGCGTATCGAGCCAGCGCGGGTTTGGGATCGAACGTGTCGACGTGCGAGGGCCCGCCGTTCAGGAAGAAGTGGATGACCCGCCGGGCGCGGGCGGGGAAATGGGGCGCCTTCGGGGCGAGGGGCCCGAGCGCGCTGCGCGCCGGGTCCGGGGTCGAGGCCGCGAGGGGATCGGCGAGTCCGGCGAGGGCGAGGGTGCCGAGGCCGAGGCCGCAGCGGGCGAGGAATTCGCGCCGCGCGGGTGGGAGCGCGGCGAGGGGAAGGGCCGGGGGTTGGGGAGGCATGGGCAGACTAGTCGACGAACGTGAATTCGTTGGAGACCAGCAGGACCTGGGCCAGGGATTCCCACGGATCGAGCCGGGGGTGGGACGGCGGAGTGGAGGGGGGCTGGGGTCCGGACGGTTTCTGGGCCGGCGCGGGGTTGGGTTCGGCGTCCTCGGGGAGGGCGGCGGCGGCGAGGAACCCGCGGGCATCGGCGACTTCCCCGGGCGACGGGGCGCGTTGCAGGGCGAGGGAGAAGAGGCGGTCGAGGCGGGAGGCGACGTCGTCGGCGGGAATCGCGGCGAGCCGATGCGCGAGGCGGCGGGCGCGTTCGGCGAGCAAGGGGTGGTTGAGCAGGAAGAGCGCTTGCTGCGGCATGGTGGTGGTGTGGCGCCCGGGGGAGTGGGTGTCCGGGTTGGCGAAGTCGAAGGAGCGCAGGAGGCCGGGCAGGTGCATGCGATCCACCAGGCCGTAGACGGTGCGACGGCGGCTGTAGGGGGGGACATGCAACGGCTCGGCCGGGCCGCCCGGGCGTTCGTCGAGGTCGCCGGCGACGGCCAGGAGGGAATCCCGGAAGGCCTCGAGATCCAGGCGGCGGCGGGGAAACCGACCGAGCAGGCGGTTGTGGGGATCGCGGGCCCAGGCCGGGGAGTCGTGGGCCTCGGAGGGCGGCGAGGCCTGACGGTAGACGGCGGAGTTCAGGACGAGGCGGAGCAGGTTCTTGACGGACCACCCGTCGGCCATGAAGCGACAGGCGAGCCAGTCGAGCAGTTCGGGGTGCGAGGGGGGGTCGCAGCGGAGTCCGAAATCGCTCGGGGTCCGGACCAGACCGGCTCCGAAGAGGTGGGCCCAGACGCGGTTGACGAGAACGCGGGCGGTGAGCGGGTTGTGGGGGCTGCCGATGGCGCGTGCGAGTTCGAGGCGTCCGCTGCCGTGCGCGAAAGGCTGGCGGGCGGGGCCGGAGAGGATGTGCAGGAACTGGCGGGGCACCTCCTCGGTGCGTTGCAGGGGATCGCCCCGGCGGAAGACGTGGGCCGGGGGTTGGCTGGGGCGGTCGGCGAGAATGACCGCGCAGGGGGCGGCGAACCGGTTGGTGATGAGGAACTGCTCCAGTTCCATCTGGAGTTTCGCGAGGGCGACGCGATTCGGGTCGTCGAAGTACAGGTGGACGTCGAGATCCACGATGCGCCCGGGCGGGGGATGGATCGGGGCGTCGGGACCGTAGAGGACCTGACGGAGGCGTTCGGCTTCGGGGTCGGGAAGCGCGGACGGCGGGGGCGTTCCCGGGGGCAGGTTGGCGAGCGCATGGCGCCACTGACGGTGGGCCTCGAGCAGCAGGTCCCCGTATCTCCCCGCCACGTCGGACATCGAGGTCGGCACGGGATCGAGGAGTCGTCCGAGCAGCGCCGGCGGGACGGTCGGGGCGCCGGAGCGGAGGTCGCGGGCGATTTCCGGGGCACGTTCGGCGAACCGAGGCGCGGGAAGCCGGGCGAAGGCGTGCCAGGGGGCGAAGAGCGAGTCCTGGGTGTTGGTTCGCGCGGCCAGGAACCGTTCCCATTGTCGGACGTTGAAGGGATTGATGTCCTCGGGTTGGGGTCGGACGTTCGCGTCACTGGGCAGGCGGGCGGGGTCCACGACGGCGAGCAGGTAGTCTTTGACCCGCTCCCGGAGGCGGAGGGTGACCTCGGCGAGGGCGGCCCGGAAGCGGGTTTCGAGGGTCTGGGTTCTGGTGCGGAGGCCGTCGAGGAACTCGGGTGCCGGCGGCGGGTCGCCGGGGGAACCGAGGGTCACGAGCCGTTCCTCGGAACCCAGGAACACGCCGTAGAGGGAGTAGTAATCGCGGGTGGAAATGGGGTCGTACTTGTGATCGTGGCAACGGGCGCAACTCACGGTGAGCGCCTGGGTGCCGCGCAGGAGCACGTCGATCCGGTCATCGATGATGTCGGGCTCGAGATCGAGGAAGCGGCGGCCCAGCGCGAGGAAGCCCACGGCGGCGACGTCGGGGGGGTGGGTCGACGGCGGCCAGCGCAGGGTGGAGGCACGGGCGGGGTCGTCCGGGGTCGAGGGCGGATGGAGCTCGGGGAGGAGCAGATCGCCGGCGATCTGGAGTTGGAGGAAGCGGTCGTAGGGCAGGTCGTCGTTGAACGCGCGAATCACCCAGTCTCGGTAGGCGTGGGGATGAACGAAACGGCTTTCCTCGTAGTAATAGACGTATCCCTTCGTGTCGGCGTAGCGGGCGACGTCGAGCCAGTGCCGGCCCCAGCGTTCGCCGTAGCGGGGGGAGGCCAACAGGCGGTCGACGAGGCGCTGCGGGGCGTCGGGTGCGGGATCGCGGACGAAAGCCTCGACTTCGGATGGAGTCGGGGGAAGGCCGGTCAGATCGTAGCTGAGCCGGCGGAGGAGGGTGCGGCGGTCCGCGGGCGGGGCAGGGGCGAGGTGGGCTGCTTCCAGGCTCGCGAGGATGAAGGTGTCGATGGGCGTGCGAGGCCAGGAGCGGTCCCGAACGGCGGGTTCGGGGGCCGGTCGGGGCGGTCGGAACGCCCAATGATCGACGGGGGCGGGGCCGAGACGTTTCTCCAGGAATTCGAAGCGTTCCGGGTCGGCAGCGGGCCGGGCCGGGAAGGGGAGCAGGCCGAGGAGCAGAAGGCACGTCCCGAGCCGCCGGGCGCGGCGGACCGCACGGGTGGGACCGGGGACGAGGGGCATGTCGGAACGTAGAACGGGAGGCGGTCGGGTGCCGAGAGACAATTCACCCCGACCGGACGGCGGGGCAGGGCAATTGACAAAGTCCGGTACGCGACCTTGCCGTGGGGCGTGCGACTGCCAAGTCGCCGGTTTCCCCTCTGGTTTCGCTTCCTTCGAGCGCCCCGCGACCCGGCCCGCCGTCGCGTGGACGCTATGGCGGGGAGCCGGTCGCGCCCCGAAACCGACTTTGTCAATGGCCTTGGACGGCGGGGCGTCCTTCGTCCTTGGTTTTGCGTCCGGGGCAGGGGGAGGGCTAGGTTGGCGGGGCGATGCGTTTGTTGGATCGGTACCAGTTGCGGGAGTTCCTCGTCCTGTTCGGCTATTGCCTGGCGGGGATTCTCGTGTTCTGGCTGTCGTTCGAGCTGCTGGGGGAACTGGACGAGGCGCGACGGCGGGAGGCGGGGGTGGTGGACTTGCTGCTGCACCAGTTGCAGAAGCTGCCGCTGCACCTGGCACTGCAGTTGCCGGTGGCGTTGTTGCTGGCGCTGTTGTACGTGCTGACGCAGCACGCGCGGCACAACGAATTGATCGCGATGCGGGCGGCGGGCATCAGCGTGTGGCGATTCAGCGTGCCCTACCTCGGCGTGGGCGCGGTGTTGAGCGTGGCTTTGCTGCTGATCAACGAGTACGTCCTGCCCGAGGCCTCCGACCGGGCGGAGCGGGTGTGGGACCGCCACCTGCCGCTGGAGGAACAGGCCGCCCGGCGCTGGCAGCGGAACCTGAACTTCCGGGACGGCGTCACGGGCCGGGTGTGGTTCGTGCGCGCCTTCAACGAGGCGACCGCCCAGCTGGAGGGGGTGCATGTGCAATGGCCGGGAAGCGCGGGGGGGAGGGAGGAGTTGATGGCCGGAACCGGGCGCTGGAACGGGCAGGCCTGGGAGTTCGAAGGGGTCACGCGCCTGACGTTCCCGCCGGAGGCGGGCAGCGTGGCGGCGGAGACGCTGCTGCCCCGCTGGGTGGCGACGGGATTTCCAGAAACGCCGGCGCATCTGCGCAGCGAGGTGAAGATCAGCCGGCTGCTGGGCACGGCGAAGCGTTCGCGCCAGGTGCACCTCGCATTGCGCGAGATCCGGGCCTACCGGGATCTGCACCGGGGGCTCACGCCCCAGCTGGAGGCCCGGTTGGGCACTTGGTTCCATGATCGCCTGGCCTCGCCCTGGACGTGCCTGGTGGTGGTGTTGATCGCGGTTCCGGCGGGCGCGGGCGTCGGACGGCGCAACGTGTTCGTGGGGGTGGCGGCGACGATCTTCATCGCGTTCGCGTTCTTCGTGACGAAGGAGGTGAGCCAGGCGTTGGGGACCGGAGGCTATCTGCCGGCGTGGGTGGCGGCCTGGCTGCCGAACGCGCTCTTCGGCGGGGCGGGATTGGTCGCGATGAAGCGGCTGCCGTGAGGCGAGCCGTTACGCAGCTGCCGCGGTCCGAAGGCGGGCCCGACCCCAATCGACTTCGTCCATCGCCCTGGCCCGCAGGACAGGGCGAATGACAAAGTCGATTGGGGCCCGCGACCGGCTCCCCGCCATAGCGTCCACGCGACGGCGGGCCGGGTCGCGGGGCGATCGAAGCAGGCGAATCGAGAGGCGAAGCCTGCGACTCGGCAGTCGCCGGCCCCGCATCGCGGTTCCACGCAGGACTTTGTCAACGGCCCTGGCCCGCGGGATGGGTGGCTGCGCCGCGGGCTGGCGTTGAACCGGGGGGGATGGTCGACTCCCCGTCGTGTCGCCCACGGAAGAGACCCTGCGGGAGGAGATGCGGAGGTTGGAGGCGCTGCTCGCGGCGTCGCTGGCAGTCCATGATTCGCTGGAGCCCCGGGAGGCGCTGCAACGGGTGGTGGCCGAGGCGGTGCGGCTGACGCGGGCGTCCAGCGGTTCGCTGGTCCTGCGGAACCCGAACTCGAGCCTGCTCGAGATCGAGGCGGCCACGGGCCTGCCGGTTTCGGCAGCCATCCTGCGATTGCCGCTGGGGCGGGGGATCACCGGCTGGGTGGCGCTGCACGGACGGGCGGCGCGCGTGGGAAGGGTGCGGGACGACCCGCGGTACGTGCAGCTGCGTCCGGAGGTGAACTCGGAGCTGGCGGTGCCCCTCCTGCTGGACGGCGAGGTGCGCGGGGTGTTGAACGTGGACTCCGAGGCGGAGGAGGCGTTTTCGGAGGCGGACGAGGTTTTGCTGGGCCTGCTAGCGCGGCACGCGGTGGTGGTGATTCGGAACACCTGGCTGTACGAGCAGTCGCGGCGCAAGACGGCGTTGTCGAAGGCGGTGGCGCGCATCGCGCGCTCCACGAACACCACGATGGCGCTCGAGGAAATGCTCGATCTGGTGGCGCGGGAGGCGGTGCAGTTGATGGGCGCCAAGCTCGCGTCCGTGCTGATGATCGCGGACGACCGGGAGACGCTCGAGGTGCGGGCGAGTCACGGCGCGGGGCCGGAGTACCTGGGACGGGGGCGACTCGGGTTGAACGACAGCCTGGTGGGGGTGGTGCTGCGGCGGCGGCGCCCGTTGCAGATCGAGGACGTGCGTTCGTCGCGGCTGTATCAGAGCACGGAGGTGGCGCGGCGGGAGGGGCTGGTTTCGTTGCTGAGCGTCCCGTTGCTGGTGGGCGGGGAACCGTGCGGGGTGTTGAACGTCTATTCGGGCGAGCCCCACACCTTCTCGAACGAGGAGATCGAGACCCTGTCCGCGCTGGCCGAGCTTTCGGCCGTGGCGGTGGAGCGGACGCGGCTGGCGGCGAGGATGGGAAAGGCGGAGGAGGAACTGCGCCAGAACGACAAACTCTGCGCGTTGGGACTGCTCGCGGCGGAGGTCGCGCACGAGATCCGGAATCCGCTCACCGTCATGAAGATGCTCTACCATTCCCTCGACCTGCACTTCGGGGACGGCGATCCGCGGAACGAGGACGTGCGGGTCATCGGGGAAAAGATGGAGCTGCTCAACCGGATCGTGGAGCAGATCCTCGATTTCGCGCGGAATGCCGAGCCGCGGTTCGAGGCGGTGGCCCTCGGGCCGATCCTGGCGGACTTGCAGGTCCTGACCCGACCCCGCCTCCGGGCACAGGGGGTGGAGTGGGTTCACGAGGTGGACCCGGCGACGCCGTCCATCCGCGCCGACCCGGCGCAGTTGGAGCAGGCGCTGTTGAACCTGATCCAGAATGCCGTCGAGGCCATGCCCGCGGGGGGGACCCTGTCGTTGCGCTGCGAGCCGTGGCGTCCGGAGGGGGGCGGGGCGGAGGCCGGGGAGCCCCAGGTGCGGTTGGTCCTGACCGACACCGGCGTCGGGATGCAGGTGTCGGAGAAGACGCGGCGGGGACGGTTGCTGGGCTCGACGAAGCCGAAGGGGACCGGGCTCGGTTTGGCCGTGGTGACGCGGGTCATCGAGTCGCACCGGGGCCAGTTGGTGATCGGCTCGCAGCCGGGGAAGGGAACGCGGGTGGAGATACGGTTGCCGGTGGACACGGCTTGACGTGTCCGCGTGGGGTTCCCTAGTTTGGTCGACCCGCGGCGGCAGGGGCCGATCCCTCGCGCCCGCGCCGGGCATCAAAACAAAGGATCCGAGAGTGAACGTGACCGTGGAGCAGTTGGAGCCGTGCAAGGCGTTGATCAAGGTGGAAGTGGACGCCGCGGAGGTGGACCAGGCGTTCGATCGGGCGGCCGTCGATTTCCAGAAGCAGGCCAAGCTCACGGGTTTCCGCCCGGGCAAGGCGCCGTTGTACCTCGTGACGCGGAGCTTCGGCGCCGACATCGAGAAGGAAGTGAAGCGGCGGTTGCTGAACGACAACTACCGCAAGGCCCTTCAGGACCATAAACTGACCCCGATGGGCTCCGCCGACGTGGAGGAGATCCAGTTCGGCCGGGGCAAGTCGTACCAGTTCGCGGTCACGGTGGAAACGGAGCCGACGTTCGAATTGCCCGAATACAAGGGTCTGCCGGTGCAGGTCGAGTCGCGGCAGGTGACTCCCGACGACGTCGAGCGCGCGCTCCAGCGGTTGCGGGAGCAGCACGGCAAGTTCAACACGCTGAGCCGCCCGGCGGGCGACGGGGACATCGTGGTCGTGAACTACACGGGTACCTGCGAGGGCAAGCCCATCACCGAGCATGTTCCGACGGCACGGGGGCTCACGGAGCAAAAGGCCTTCTGGATGAAGATCGAGGCCAACCACTTCATCCCGGGCTTCACCGAGCAGTTGAAGGGCGTCGTGGCCGGAGACAAGCGGACGGTCACGATCACCTACCCGCCGGATTTCGTGGTGCCGGCCCTGGTTGGGAAGGAGGGCGTCTACGAGGTTGAGGTCGTGGAGGTGAAGGAACGCCTGCTGCCCGAGGTGAACGAGGAATTCGCCACGAGGTTCGGCGTCAAGGACGTCGAGGCCCTTCGCGAAGGCATCCAGGGCAGTCTGGCCCAGGAGCTCAAGAACCAGCGCGTCACCGCGATCCGGAATCAGTTGATCACGGAGCTCCTTTCCCGCGTGAACTGCGAGCTGCCCGAGTCGGTCGTGCAGGCGCAGACGCGCAACGTGGCCCGCGACATCGTCTACCAGAATCAGCAGCGCGGCGTGACCAAGGAGGCCATCCAGGAGCACAAGGACGAGATCTTCGCGGCGGCGACCACCAGCGCCAAGGATCGCGTCAAGGGCGCCCTGATTCTCGGCCGCATCGGCGCGAAGGAAGGCATCCAGGTGACCGAGCAGGAGGTCATCCAGCGCGTGATCCAGATCGCCCAGCAGTCCCAGCAGAAACCCGAGAAACTCTTCAAGGAATTCAAGGCCAACGGCCAGTTGCAGGGCATTGCGGAGCAGGTGCTCACCGCCAAGGTCCTGGACTTCCTCGAGTTGAACGCCCTCATCACCGAGGTGCCGGCGACGGCCGGGGCGCCCGGCGGGGCGCCGTCCGCGGCCTGAGGCCATGGCTTCGCCCGAGGCCGGGTCCGGCCACGCGGGGGTCGTCGAGGTGCTCCACGAGGACGACGACCTGCTGGTGGTGCGGAAACCGGCCGGGTTGGTGTGTCACCCCACCAAGGGCGACGCGTTCTCCAGCCTGATCAGCCGGTTGCGCCTTCATCGGGAAGGGCAACCGGTTTTTTTGGTGAACCGGCTGGACCGCGAGACGAGCGGGGTCACCGTGGCCGCCAAATCCGCCGAGGTCGCCGGCGAGTTGGGGCGATTGTTCGAGTCGCGACGGGTGGCCAAAGCCTACCTCGCTCTCGCGCACGGCCATCCGGACGGGGACGCGTTCGTCATCGACGCGCCCCTGGGGAAGGACACCGAGTCCGAGGTCGCGGTGAAGGATCGCGTGCGTCCGGACGGGGCCCGGGCCGTCACGCGGGTGGAGGTGGTCAGGCGGTTCCAACGTGAGGGCGCGGATTTCGTCCAACTGCGCCCGATGCCGGAGACGGGGCGGAAACACCAGATCCGAATCCACCTGGCCCATGCCGGGCACGCCATCGTGGGCGACAAGCTCTACGGGGGCGATCCGGGTTGCTACCTGCGGTTCGTCGAGGGTCGGATGACCGAGGCGGACCGGACCCGGATGATCCTGAGGCATCAGGCGCTGCACGCGGCGAGCATCGCCTTCGAATGGCGCGGGCGGGAGTGGTGTTTCGAGGCGGAGCCCGAGGACGAATTCCGGTGCTTCGCGGGCGGTCCGGATCGTCCGGATCGTCCGGATCGTCCGGATCGTCCGGACTTTGGGGACCTATCCGGCGCCGGACGAACGGTGCATCGGTCGTCCGGCGCCGAACATTTCCCCGGATAAGACTCCGGGTGGGTCCCCCCCCGAAAGCGATCGCCGTTGCGATTGCGATTCCGTCGATGGTCCGAGTACCGGCGCGCAGCGTGGCTGGGCGCCGGCATCCTCCCGGCCCGGCTCAGGAACAGCCCAGGCTTTCGCCGCAATTAAGGCATTTGTAGCAGGCCCCATTGCGGACGGCGATATGGCCGCAATTGGGGCAGCTCGGAGCGTCGCCCTGGTTCTGGAACGTGCCGGTGAGCAGGGCTCCGGCGCGGCGCACCGTGGTCGTGGTGGCCGTGCCCGTGCCGCGGAAGCCGATGGCCTCGGGTTTGACCTCCAGCACGGGCGCCTCGACGATCCGCGGCAGCTCAGCCACGGGCCGGTTCAGTTTTTTTTTGAGCTCCTCTTCAAGGCCGGGCATCTCGAGTTCGGGTTGCTGTTCGACCTTGGGCCCGGTGGCTTCGCGGTAACCGGGGATGAACTGGATCGCCATCCAGCGGAACACGTAATCGATGATGGAGGCCGCCTGGCGGATGTCGGGGTGCCGGGTGAATCCGCTGGGCTCGAAACGCTGGTAGGCGAATTTCCGGACCAGGGACTCGAGCGGGACGCCATATTGGAGCGACATCGAGGTGAGGGCCCCGATGGTGTCCATGAGGCCGCCGATGGTGCTGCCCTCCTTCGCCATCGTGACGAACAGTTCCCCTGGCAGCCCGTTGTCGAACAGGCCGACGGTGAGGTAGCCCTCGTGATCGGCGATGCTGAACTTGTGGGTGACGGCCCGCCGGGTCTCGGGCAGCCGCCGCCGGCTGGGCTTGCTGTTCTCGTTGCGGAGGTGGGCGATCTCCGCCTGAAGCTCCTGGACGCGCGCGGCGAGTTCCTCGGCGAGACTGGCGGCCGCGGCCGCCGGGGCAACGCCCTCGTTGGTCTTCTTGGTGTTGAGCGGTTGCGAACGCTTGGAACCGTCCCGGTAGATCGCCACGCACTTGAGCCCCATCTTCCACGCCTGAATGTAGGCGTTCCGGATGTCGGCGATGGTGGCCTCGTGCGGGAGGTTCACGGTCTTCGAAATGGCGCCCGAGATGAACGGCTGGGCGGCGGACATCATGCCCAGGTGCGCCTGGTACCCGATGCTGCGTTTCCCCCGGAACGGCTTGAACGCGCAGTCGAACACCGGCAGGTGCCGCGCCTCGAGCGGGGAACGGACCACCGTGCCGTCGTCCAAGGTGGCGTCCTCGATGGTGTCGTGTTTCTCGACATGGGCGATGATGGCCTCGACCGCCGCCGGCGAATAGCCGAGGCGCCGGAGGGCTTCCGGAACGGTCCGGTTGACGATCTTCAACGATCCCCCGCCGGCAAGGACCTTGTACTTGATCAGGGCGATGTCGGGCTCGACCCCCGTCGTGTCGCAGTCCATCAGGAAGGCGATGGTCCCCGTGGGGGCCAGGACGGTGACCTGGGCGTTGCGGTACCCGACCTCCTCGCCCCGATGCAGCGCGCGATCCCAGCACCGACGGGCCTCGTCCTTGAGATAGCTGAATTCGGAGCTGGGATGGATGCCCTCGACGGCGGAGCGGTGCTGCCGGATGACCTCCAGCATGGAATCGACGTTGTCGCGGGCCTGGGGGGCGGAAACGCCGTTGCAGCGGGCATCCTGATAGCCGGCGAAGGATCCCATGATCCCGGCCAACTCGGCGCTCTGCTCGTAGGCGTGGCCGGTCATGATCGCGGTGATCGCGCCCGCCAGCGCCCGGCCCTCGTCCGAATCGTACGGCAGACCGTAGCTCATGATGAGCGAGCCGAGATTCGCGTAGCCGAGGCCGAGGGTGCGGAAGATGTGGGAATTCTCGGCGATGGGCGCCGTCGGATAGCTGGCGCGGTCCACCACGATTTCCTGGGCGGTGATGAAGATCCGCACGGCGGCCTTGAAACGCTCGACGTCGAACACGCCGTCCTCGCGCTTGAACTTCATCAGGTTCAACGACGCGAGGTTGCAGGCGGTGTTGTTGAGGAAGACGTACTCCGAGCAGGGATTGGTGGAGTGGATCGGATCCGTGCCCTTGCAGGTATGCCACTTCTGGATCGCCCCGTCGTACTGGAGCCCGGGATCGCCGCAGACCCAGGTGCCCTCGGCGATCAGATCCAGCAACCGCGAGGCGTCCTTCTCCTCCAGGGTCTTGCCCGTCGTCACCGAACGCGTCGCCCACGGCTTGCCATCCACGGCGGCCTGCATGAAGCCATCCGAGACCCGCACCGACAGGTTTTCGTTCTGGTACATCACCGAACCGTACGCGTCGCCGTTGAACGAACCATCGTACCCCTGTTCGATGAGCGCCCACGCCTTCTTCTCCTCCCGCATCTTGGCCGTGATGAACTCCTCGATGTCGCCGTGCCAGTCGCGCAGGGTGTTCATCTTGGCCGCACGCCGGGTCTTCCCACCGGACTTCACGACGTTGGCGACCTGGTCGTACACCTTCAGGAAACTGAGGGGCCCGCTGGGGCGTCCACCGCCGGACAGCTTCTCCCGCGAGCTGCGAATCGGAGTC
>CAZSOV010000138.1:17658-19558 GCA_964608505.1 uncultured Verrucomicrobiota bacterium | reverse complement strand
GATGATGACCTTGGGCACCAACCCGCCCGCCTCGGTCACGGTCCGCGTCACCTCGGCCCCCGTCGCGGGATCGATCATCGAGAGGGTCTTCGACTTCATCTCGTAGAACTTGATGACCTTCCAGTCGTTCCCCGCCGCCGCGAGCGTCGATCCCACCAGCCCGCCGATCAACGCGTGGCTTGAACTCGACGGCAACCCCTTCCACCACGTGATCAGGTTCCAGATGATGCCGCCGAGCAGTCCGCACATGATCGTCCCCGAGGTGACGAAGGCGATGTCCACCAACCCCTTCCCGATGGTGCTCGCCACCGCGGCCCCGCTCAACGCCCCCGCCAAGTTGGTCACCGCGGCCATGAACACCGCCTGCCGGGGCGTGAGCACCTTGGTTGCCACCACCGTCGCGATCGAATTCGCGGTGTCGTGGAACCCGTTGATGTACTCGAACACCAGCGCGATCAGGATCACGCAGACGATGAGCGTCATGGGCGTCAGGAGTTCTTGAGAACGATGTGCGTCACGATCGCGCCGACGTCCCGGCAGCGATCCACCAGCTTCTCCAGCAGGTCGTACAAATCCTTCCGCGCCAGAAACTGCCCCGCCGGAAGGTCGGCGTGGTACAGATCCCGCACCAAGCCGTCCACCACCTTGTCCGCGGCGTCCTCCGTCGCCTCCAGGCGGTCGTTCAACTCCTTCACCCGCTCCAGCGGGGGCAGCTTCCGCAGATCCCGGATCATCTCGGACAGGATCCCCACCGCCTGTTCGATCAACTGTCCCTGCTGCCGGAAATCCACGCCCTGCACGAGGTCCACCACCAACCGATACCGGTCCGCGAACTTCTCCGTGGTCTTCACCAGCTTGTACAAGGCCCGGGACAACGCCTCGATGTCCTCCCGGTCCAACCCCGTGATGAACGTGTGAACCAGCTTCTCCTCGATCTCGTTCAGCAGCTTCCGCTCCCGTCGCTCCGACCCCAGGAACTCCTCCAACCCCTCCAATCGCGCCTCGCCCCGCAGAATCGCGGTCAGGCGTTTGACCGTCGCCTGCGCCTCCGCGGCACAAGCCTCCAGCAAATCGAGGAACACGTCGTCTTTGGCGAGCAGTCGTTGGAGGGAAAACATGGCGGCTGGAATTCCCGATGGCGCCGACCCCAGGCGTCAGCCCCACCGGTTCAGGATTGCGTTTCGACGCGAGCCTAGCCAGGTCCGCTGCCTGCCGTCACCTGTTCTTGGGGTTGTCGTGCTGTTTGACCAATCGTCACTCGTTTGTCACCGTCCCGTAACACGACTCTCTTTTTCCCCGCCATGCCCCGCCGACTCGCCCTGGTTCCCTTGATCGCCGGCTCCGTCCTTGCCTCGACCCCGTCCTTCGCGGGCGACGCGATGCTCAAGCTCCTTCAGGTGCTCCGGGACCGCGGGTCCATCTCGGAATCCGATTACCGGATGCTGGTCGACGCCGCAGCCGCCGATGCCCGCGGGTCCGCGACCGCTCCCCTCCCCGCCGCCACTTCCCCCGCCACACCCGCGCCGGCGCCCCCCACCGCTCCTGCCGCTGCCACTTCCTCCGGCACCCCCACCAACACCAACGCCATACCCACGCAATCGTCCGGAACCATCGCCCCGACCAAACCGGCGTCCGATGGAAAACCGGCTCCGGACCCCCTCCAGGCCGCGCTCAGGAACAAATGGTACGAGCGGATCAGCTTCCGGGGCTACGCCCAGATTCGCTACACGGAGGTTCTGGATTCCGAGGGCGCCCCCCTGCATGTCCCCAACGATGCCTCCGCCAGCGATTCCTCCTCGTTTCTCCTTCGCCGCGGACGCCTGATCCTGTCCGGCAATCCCTCGGACCGCCTGTTCGTCTATCTCCAGTCCGACTTCAACGCTTCCCTCGGCTCGGGCGA
>CAZSOV010000138.1:5213-17558 GCA_964608505.1 uncultured Verrucomicrobiota bacterium | reverse complement strand
GGCCAGTATTTCGAGACCGGCCTCCAAGCCTACCACGGACGGTTCGCCAGCAGCGTGAGCGCCATCAACCTGGGCACCGGCGCCTTTACCCCGACCCGGCCTGCCGACGGCGTCGAGGACCAGCGTGTCGGCGCGACGTTCGTCTGGTACCCCCAACCCTTCGGACTCGAAGCCGAATGGAACGTCGGACGCGGTCCCGAACTGGTCCCCGGCACCCGCACCCTCGAGAGCGAGTTCCTCCACGGCGGTTACGTCCAGCTGGGCTATCGCGTCGCGAACTGGCACGGCGACTGGTACCCGTTCGCCCGCTGGCAGTACTACGATGGCGGACGCAAATTCGCCGCCAATGCCCCGCATCAGAAGGTCCACGAATGGGATCTGGGCATCGAGTGGCAGCCCTGGCCCTCGGTCGAGTTCACCGTCTCCTACACCCACACCGAGGAACGCACCCACACCCGGACGGCCCCCTTCCTCCCGACCACGGACGCCGATCGCCTCGCCTTTCAGGCCCAGCTGAACTTCTGATCCCGCGCCTCGCCGGCCTCCCGATCCCCGCACGGCCAACCGCATTCAACGGGCCGTGGTCGACCCGGAACGGGCCCGGTAGAACCGCTGCCCATGGCCGGCCCGGTCCGGGTCCTCGAACACGACCGCGCCTTCCCCGCCGGGAAACGTTCCCAGGGGAATCCAGTCCGTCAGATTGCTCGACGTCTCCACCCCGTACGCCCGGCCGGCGAGGCCCTCGATCCGGAATTCGAAGGGGGCGCCCGACCCTGGCGGGCCGGAGGGAACGAGCAATCGGAAGGGCGCCGGCAGGCGCAACGCCGCCTCCTCGCTGAGCGTGGCGCCCGCGGAATTGCTCACCTCCACCGCGTACGTCCCGAGATCGGAGGAGCGCACGTTTAGAAGGACGAGCTGGGGAGAGGCGGTGCCGAAGAGCCGACCGGGTTCCTCCGCCAAAGGAATGCCGTTGCGGCGCCAGCGGTAGCGGACGGGCGCGGGACTGGCGGCCCGCACCGTGAAGGCGGTGATGCTCCCGAGTTCCACGCCCCGGTCCCGGGGCTGGGCCTCGATCCGCGGACGGGCGACCGGACCCAGACCCAGGCTCAGGCGCACCGTGCCCGTCGCCGTCCCGGCCCCATCCACCGCGATCTGGTACGTCTCGCCCGCCCGAACTTCGAGGTCGATCCGGCTTGCGGCATCGGGACCGGGGTTCGGGCTGGCGCCGACCGGGACGAGCCCGGACAACGTGGCACCGGTGTAGACGGCGAGGAGGGTTTCGAAGTCGCTGTCCCGCGCGTCCAGGGTCAGGAGGGCATTCGTGGGAGCGGTCCAGGTCCACCAGATCGAATGCCCCACCGGCTGGCCGCGATGCGGAGGTTCGCCCGGTTCCCGCGACGCTCCGCGCGTGGTTCCCGCCACGGGCACCGTCGGGTCCGTGATGGCGGCGCGCTGGGCAAACGCGTCGTTGGCGGGCGCCGGCGGGTCCGGTTCCGCGCTCACGCGGAGACGAATCGCCCCGGCCCGCCCGCGATAACCGTCGACGACCACCGCGTACACCGCGTCGCGCGTGATCGGGAAGGTCGCGAGACTGTTGACGCCGCTCCCGCCGTCGTCGTCCGCGGCCACCGGAACAAGGCCGCCGAGGACCGTCCCGCGGTAGACGGCCAGCACCGTGTCGAAGTCGCTGCCGTCGGTCGTCACCGTCGCCTGTCCATCCCCGGGGGCGGTCCAGGTCCACCACAGCGACCGGTCGCCCGGTTTGTTGGCGTGAACCGGTTCCCCGATTTCCCGGGTGGCGGTCTCGTTGTTGGCAACCACGTCGTGGCTCCATCCCGCCAGCGGAGAGCGCCGCTCGAAATCGTCGTTGTCGGCGGGGGGCGGCGGCGGCTCCAGAACCAGACTCAGGACGACGTGGCCCCGGGCGGCGCCGAAACCGCGGTTGTGACCGTCGACGACCAGGAGGCAGGTCCGTCCCGCCGCGACCCGGAAGGAAAGGCGGCTCGTATCGCCGCCCGAGGGATCCTGGTCGTTGCCGGCGAGGGGAACGAGGGAGGATGCATCGGTGCCTGCATAGGCCGCGAGCAGCGTGTCGAAATCGCTGCCGGCGGTGGACACCGTGACCCGCCCCTCCGCGGGCGACGTCCAGGACCACCAGACGGAACGGCCCCCCGCGTTGCCGGCGTGATCAGGCTCGCCGTCCTGCCGGCTGGCACCCCGGTTGGTTCCCGTCGTCACGAGCTCGGTTCCGGAAAGCGGGATCGCCGACTCGAGCCCGTCGTTGGCGGGAGGGGGCGGGTCGGCGTCGAGCGCCAGCGTCAGCCGCACCTGGCCGAAGGCGCCGTTGTATCCGTCCACCGCGATGCGGTAGGTGGTGCCGGCGGTCGCCTCGAAGAAGAGCAGGCTGCGCGAGCCGTCGCCGGACTCGTCGTCGGACCGGACCAACGCCAGTTCGGACAGCGACGTGCCGACATAGACGGCGAGGAGGGTGTCGAAATTGCTGCCGTCGGTGCCGACCTTCACGAGACCCGAGGCGGGCGCGGTCCAGGACCACCAGACGGAACCGCCGCCGCCGTTTCCGGCATGCCGGGGTTCGCCGGGCTCGCGGGTGGCCGAGAGGGTGGAGGCATGGACGGTGTCGGGAAAGGACTCGAGGACGAAGGCCTGCGGGAAGTCGTCGTTCGCGGGCGGGGGTGGCGGGGTAACAAAGGACGCCCGCAGCCGGATCTCGCCGCTGCTGCCGGAGAACCCGTCGACGACGATGGGGTAGGTCACCCCGCGCTGGACGAAGAGCGTCACGGAACTGGCGCCGCCGAGGCCGCTGTCGTCGTCGCCGGCGAGACGGACGAGATCCGGGAGGGCGTCGCCGGCGTAGATGGCCAGCAGCGTGTCGAAATCGCTGCCGTTCGTGTCCAGCGTGAGAATGCCATCCTCCGGGGCCTGCCAGGACCACCAGACCGAGGCGCCCCCCGGGTTGAGCGTCGTCGCCCCGGGTTCGTCCGGTTCCCGGGTCGCGCCCCGGTTCGAGGCGACGACGTCCACTCCGGAGCCGGACAGCGATGCGCGCCGCTCGAAGTCATCGTTGGCGGGCGGGGAGACCAGCGGATGCGCGAGTTGCAGCACGGCGGTGGTTTTGCCCTCCGCCTGAACGACCAGCGTCAGTCCGAGGGTCGCGTCGGGGGGCGGCGTCGGGAGCCAGCCGGAGTAGGTGGCATCGCCGGCATGGAGATCGGGCGGCATGCCGTCGTCCACCAACGGGAGGTTGGCCCCCTCCTCGGTCAGTGCCACGACCGTGGCCCGGGTGACCTGGGCGAGATCGCTCACGCGCACCCGCAGGGCGAGGCTCCGTCCGGCCACCACGGGACTGCCCGAAGCCGGGGAGGTCGCAAGTTCAAGCTCGCCGTCGGCGGACGCCCGCAGGGCATGGAAGGCCTGGAGTCGACCGCCCGAGACGGTGGTCCCGGCCAGGGCCGGCGTGGGGACGACGGTCGTCAGGAGTCGCTGTCGCAACTCGACGACCGAGGCCTCCGGGTAGTGGGCGAGCAGAAGCGCGGCGGCGCCGGTCACGTGCGGGGCCGCCATGCTCGTCCCGTCCAGCGTGGCGTAGCCGCCGTCCGACCGCCCGGTCGCGGAGAAGATCTGGGCTCCCGGCGCGGCGAGGTGCACGGAATTCCGTCCGTGATTCGAGAACGGGGCGAGTTTGTCGGCCCGATCAATCGCCGCGACCGAGATCACGTTGTCCAATGCGAAATTGGCGGGGTAACTCGGAACCAGATCGTTGTCCGCGCCGTCGTTGCCGGCGGCCGCGACAAAAAGGATGTTCCGCGCCGCGCCGGTGGCCAGCGCGTCGTGGAGTGCCTGGCTGTAGCTGTCGCCGCCCCAGCTCGCGTTGATGAGGCGTGCCCCCTGCGCCACCGCGTAGTCGATGCATTCCAGGGCGTCGCTGGTGTAGCCCTCGCCCGAGGCGTCGAGAAACTTCGCGGCCAGCAGGCGCACCTGCCAGGCGACCCCGACGTGCGGATGACCGTCGTTCGCCGCGGCTCCGATGGTCCCGGCCACGTGCGTGCCGTGCCCCTCGTCGTCCGCCGGATTGCCCGATTCCGCGATGGCATCGATCCCGAACACGTCGTCCACGTATCCGTTGTGGTCGTCGTCCACTCGGTTGTCGGGGATCTCCGCCGGGTTGCGCCACATCTGGGCCGCCAGCTCGACGTGCGTGTAACGGACTCCGGTGTCGAGAATCGCGACAATGACGTTCGTGGAGCCGGTGGTGATCCCCCAGGCCTCGGTCGCTCCGATGTCCGTTCCCGCGACCCCGCCGGCGTCCCCCAGATTCCTCAGCCCCCACAACGCCCCGTTGGCAAAGGCCCCGTCCGTCGGCACGGAGGAGGCGCGGAGCAGCGGGTCCGCCTCGACGAACTCGAACAGCCCGGTCCGTCGCAGCACCTCGATGCGCTCCTCGAGCATCCGCCGTGCGCGTGCGTCCGGCACGCCGGCCAGGCCGATCCGTTGCGGCGCGGTTTCCAGGACGGCCAGCCTGGGGAACATCGGGAACCGGCGACGCACGTGGCAGTCCAGGCCCTCGATCCGGCGTTGCGCGGCCAGGTTTTCCGCTCCCGCCCGGTACTTCACGAGCACCCGGGTGGGATGCCACCCCCGCGGTGATCCGGCCGAACCCGGCGTCGTGCTGCCCCAGAGCAGCCAGCAGACAAGGAACGGTAGCCATCGTCCCAGCCCGGAACCCCCCCCGGGCCGGGCCGGCAGGATCGGCCCGCGCGTCACCCTCCGCGGCATCGGGGCAGCGGCGCGGAATTCTGGCGGCAACGGGACCATCTTCGGACGGAATCGAGAAGACCAAGCGCCGAACCGCTTGCCAAGCCGCCGGGAGTGGTCGCTGGGCCATGGAACAGGTCGATGGACAAAGTCGTCCGAAACCTGCGGTCGGGGCGTGCGACGGCCTCGTCGCGCGCATCTCCTGGGTGTCAGTCCCGTCGACGCCGGCGATTCAGGCCACCGAGGATGCCGAGCATCGTCACCGCCCCCAGGGCCCAGGTGGCCGGCTCGGGAACGACCGAATTTCCGCCGCCCCCGCCCTGGTTCTCGGTTTCGGTTTCGCCGACCCCGAGGAAATCAAGGCCCCACCGCACGAGCACGCCCTGACCACCGGGGGCCAGATCGGCCAGGTGGAGGACCCATTCGCCGTCGGCACCCGCCCCGTTGAAGCCCGAGAGCAGGGCCGTCCGCGCGTCCGTATCGAGCACGAGACCGGGATCGGTCGTGCGCCCGTCTGGCGCCCACGTGCCGTCGAGGTCGCCGCCAAGGGGGACGGAGGGATCGCCGAACAGCACCTGGCGATACCCGTGGACGTCCCCGTTGAGGGCCTGGTCGCTGAGCAGGAAGGTGCTCGAGAATCCCTCGTCCGCGTAGCCGAGAAGTTCCGTGACGGTTCGTCCCGGGCGATTGACCAGCACGGCGTAGTCGGCGCCGTGACTGAGCGTGACCAGCAGGTCGCCCGTGAATCCGCCCGCGACCTCGAACCAGACGTTGACGTCCCCGAGGTTGGCGATGCCCGAGCCGGACACGAGGCCGACGTCGACAAGACCGTTGGCGTCGAAGTCGGGAATGATCTCGCCGACGTCGAAGGAGGCGGTGACGGCGGCGTCGACCCGACCCGACACGAGGGCGGCCGCGAAGAGGCCGAGAAGGTGCGTTTTCATGGTTCCTGGTGGGCGATTCGGTTTCGTGCTCCCGCGGAAGGATTACTGGGCGCGCGTGCGGTAGAAGCCGGCCTGCGCCGCCCCGCCCGCATCGGTGTAGGTGCCGACATTCATGAGTGCCGGGATGAGGACGGGCCCCGGCAGATCGACCCACGGACCGGCCACGTCGGTCGCCCGCTGAACGACGTACGTGCGCCCGGCGATGCCGCCGAACCGGAGAATCACGTCGTCGCCCACGATGGAGGGCAGGAACATGTTCGGGGTCTGCTCGCCGCGCACGGTGACCTGCACGGTCACCGGAACCTGGTCGACGCCGTCGCTCAGCGTGTAGGTGAAGGCGTCCGGGCCGACGTACCCGGGGAACGGGGTGTAGACCAGTTCGTTGCCCACCAGCGTGACGACACCGTGCATGGCCTGGTCGGCCGCGATGAGGTCGATGGGCATCCCGGACGGGGAGCGGTCGTTCACGAGCAACCGGGAGATCGGCAGGGTCACCGACCGGCCCGAGTCCGTCCCGAGCGTGTCGGGACCCGCAACCGGAGCGTCGGGGCGCGGCAGCGTCGTGCCGGCGCCGACGACGTTCAGGAAGAAGTCCTGATAGACGTAGTCAGCCTCGGTGACCTGCGCGTTGCGCGGCGCCGCGCGAAGGCGCACGTGTTGGCCGGGGGCCCCGGCCGGAACGTTCCAAACCACGGTGTCATGGCCCTCGGCGTCCATGCTGAGCCCCATGTCCGGCGGGCCTTCCACGATGGACAGCGCGAAGCCCTCGCCGCCGATCAGCACGAGCGGCGTGTAGGCATACAGGGTCCCCTCGGTCGCGGTGGTCGGAGGACGGGTCAGGAACCCGCCGTGGTTGTGACCGAGGCCGCTGAGATTCCAGGAGGGCACGACGGTGATGATGTAGCTCTGTTCGGCGAACAAGGCGGGACCGACCGTGACGCCGATCTGTTCCGTGGCGCGCACCGTGACCGCGTGGTCGCCGACCTGGTCGTTCCCCGGCGTCCACTGGACGATGCCGTTCGGGAGGATGGTCATGCCCGGCGGGGCCACCGTCAGTTCCCAATACAGTCCGTTGGCGTCCGCCTCGTGCGGAAGCGGGTCCGTCGCCGGTCCCTGTCGGCGCAGGGGGACGCTCAGCAGCGCGTCGTCGCCGTCGAAGGTCTGGAGCACGTAGACGTAGGGCTGGGTCGCGGTGGCGCCCACGTTGGGGGCGGACACGATGACCGGCGGCGTCAGCCCGGGACCCGCGGTCGGAACCACGCGCTGGACGGGACCATAGGCGGATTCGATGCCGTCCCCGTTCACGGCGGTGACGGTCACGAGATAGGGCTGGCCGTTGGTCAGACCGGTCACGGTGACCTCGGTGACGTTCGACACGACGGCGTCGACGTTGGTCATGTACTCGAAGCCGAACGGTTCGGAACCGGCGGTGTAGAGAATGGTGTAGGCGGTGAGGTTCGGACTCGGGCTCGGGTCCCACTGCACCCGGAAACTGCCGTCACCGGCCTGCGTGGCGATGCGCGCCACGGGAAGCGGCGCCTGGGCGTTCTGGATGGAGACCTCCTGGGTCGAGAGGGCCTCGACCTCGAGGCTGGCGGGATCGTCGATGTTGACCGCCACCCGATAGTTGCCGGGCGGCAGGTCCAGGTTGCGGGCGTCCAGGATGAACTCGCGGTCCCCGTGGACCGACGGCGCGGACTCCACCAGGAAGGTCGGCCCCGTCTTCTGGGTGCGGTCGGCGCCGGCGTGGGTGAGATAGATGCGGGTCGTCGGCGAACCCTCGCTGAAGAGCGAGGTGTAGCGGATCACGTACGTGCCCGGGGTGCCGCCCTCCTCGATGCCCTGGATGGCCACCGTCGGAGCCGGGTTCTGCCGGAGCTGTTCGACCGAGAAATTGCCGAGGTCGCGGTCGTTGCCGAGGGTGACGGTATAGTTGCCGGCCTTCGGTTTGCTGATCAGGAAGAACGCCTCCCGCCGCACGAGATCCACGCCGGCAAACGAGCCGGGCAGGGCCGTGAAACCGAACGGCGCCGGACCCGCGTTCACGTCCAACCCCGCGACCGTCGGGGTGTCGAGCGTCATCGCGACCGAGGTCACCGCGGCATTCTCATAGGTGAGCCGGAAGATGTGGACCTCCTCGCCCTCGGGAACCGTGAAGGTGGTGACGGGGCTGCCGGCGCGTTTGGAGAACGGACGCCCGTGGCGCGCCGTGCTGACCTTGTCGCGCCGCGACCAGTTGCTCAGGAACGACATCCGGTTGCCCGTGGCCTGGTCGACGACGGCGTGCCGGTAGGAGAGTTCCCAGGCCTCGACCTTGTCGTCGGCCCCCGTGCTGAATGAGAAGCTGCCGCCCTCGAACTTGAATCCGACCTTGGCACTGACGGCCGGGATGCGCGGGGTGCAGATGGACGGCAGACAGGGCGGGGTGAAACACCAGTCGCACCAGCAGCAGAAGCAGGGCCGCCCGGGGCACACCTCGGAGAAGCAGACCCGCGGGCTGCACACGCTCGGAATCTCGGGCGTGATGTTGAGCGAGAAGTTGCCGCGGAATCCGCTGTTGTTCGCGCTGGCCCGGGCCGAGGCGAAGGTCCAGCCGCCCACGATCGGAACGTAGTTCGGAATGCCGATCTTGCCGTTGACCTCGCCGGAGAAGGTCGGGCCGGAGCTGAGGCTGAACTTGGCGTTGGCCTCCATGATGCCGTTGAAGTTCACCCAGGAGGCGAACTCGACATTGTAGATCGGGCTGTACTTCAGGGAGGAACCCGCCACCTGGATGTTGAAGACGTACGCCCCGCCCTTGATCTCGACATGACCGGTCCCCGCCACCTTCCCGGCCGCCCGGATCTTGACCGGATAAATCGTCGATCCCCCGAGCGTGATCGGACATCCCGCGTTCACCTCAATCGTGGCTTGGATGTACCAGTCGCTCCCCTTGGAAATGTTGGCCACCTTGCCCGACAAGCCGTCCAGAAACGCGCCCGTCTGTCCCAGCGGCTGGCGCAGGTTCTCCACCGAAACCCCCAGCGTGTCGAACCGTCCCTCCCGGATCAGCACCTCGGCCCCGATGATCTTCGGCAGCGGCGCCGACCCGAAGCACAGGTTCCCCGCCCGCCCCAGATCGAATCCGATCTTTGCCGACCCACCGTACGTCCGCGTCGCCGGATTGATGGTCAGGCAGACCTCCTCGATCGTCAGCTTGGGCGACTGGCGCGGGATCGCAATCTGCTTGGGAAAGCAGAACGTCGCGCCCGCCAGCGACGGGTTGCCGCCGTCGTCCAGATAGAACGAGGCGTCCGTCGACACGGCGTCTCCGAAGGCGTCCGTGATGTACGTTGGGAGCAGGCTGAGCTTGCCGTTCATCAGCAGCTTCCCGCCCTGCATGTACGCGCTCTCGATCGTGAAACCGGGTCCGTACACGTTGGCTCCACCCCCGTTCGCCTGCCAGCGCTCCGGACCGGGGTTCGGCGGCATGAGCCGGAGGTCGTCCAGCTGAAAGTCGCTCCAGCCGAACACGCCCGTGACCTTGTACCCCCCGTCCGGCGCTCCATCCAGGGTCCGGCGAACCAGGGCCCCGCCGTCGATGGTCTCCCGCGGGTCGACCAGCGGCGTCACCGTGATGTCGACCGTCGCCGGCGCGCTCGTGTTCGCGCCGTCGCTCGCCGTGTACGTGAAGCTGTCCCGACCAAAGAAATTCCGGTTCGGCGTGTAGGTGCGGGAAGCCCCCGACCCCGAGAGCGTCCCCCGCAGCGGCGGAGAGGCGATGTCGAAAGTCGCCGCCGGCCCGTCGATGTCCGTCGCGGTGAAGGCGATGGCGACGGGCGCGTCCTCGGGCGTCGTGACGCTCTTGGGCTGCACCACGGGAGGATCGTTGACCTCGCTCACGGTGATCGTGACGGTCGCATTCGCGCTGCCCTGCGAACCGTTGCTGACGAAGAACGTCACCGTGTCCGTGCCGTGGAAGTTCGGCACCGGCGTGTAGGTCAGAGCGGGAGCCCACCCCGTCAGGACGCCGTGCTTGGGCTTACCGACCAGATAGTACTTGAGCGGTTTTCCGCCCGGATCGCTCCCGGTCAGGGTCAGGGCCAGCGCCGTGTCCTCCGGCGTCGTCACCCCGCCGGAGTCCGCCACGGGCGGCAGGCTCGACGGACTGATCGAGATGCTCACGGTGGCGACCGTGCCCGTGCTGGTGCCATCGTTCGCGCGGAACGTCAGAAGATCGAACCGGGAGGTGATCGGCCCCGCCGTGTACGTCAGATTCGGCGGCGTTCCCGTCAGCGTTCCCCGCGCCGGATAGCTCACGACCTCGAAGTTCAACGCGGGGCCGTCCGGGTCCGTGGCCGCCAGCACGATCGGCAACGCCACACCCTCCGTGCCCGCCACGGACTGGGGAATCGCCGTCGGGGCATCGTTGACGGAGGTGACGTTGATCGTGACCGTCGCCTCGCCGCTGGTCAGTTCCCCGTCGTTCGCCGTGAACGTGAAACTGTCCGGCCCGCTGTAGTCCGCGTGGGGAGTGTAGGTCAGGTTCGGACTGAGGCCCGAAAGCGTCCCGTGGCTGGGGGGCGTCGCCACCACCAGGTTCGGCGTGCCGCCGTCCGGATCGCTGCCGCCCAACGTGATCAACTTGGGCGTGTCCTCGACCACGGTCACCGACTGCGGATTCGCGACGGGCGGCGAATTCACGACGAGCACCGTGATCCCGACCGTCGCCTCCGTGCTCGTGAGCACGCCGTCGTCCAGCGTGAAGGTGAAGCTGTCAGGACCCTCGTATCCCGCGTTCGGCGTGTACGTGAGGTTCGGAATCGTGCCCGAAAGGGCGCCGTGCGCGGGCGGGGTGACCACCGTGAAGTTCACCACCGGACCCGCCGGCCCGCTGCCGGAAAGGGTGATGGCCTTCGGGGTGTTCCGCGTCACCGTGACGTTCTGGGCGGCCGCCACGGGCCGCGCGGACGCGGTCAACTGCACGTCGAACGGGTTCTTGGTCGCAGTGTTGTTGCCGATGTGCAGGGCGGCGCCGCGCGTCCCCGAGACGGCGGACGAAAACGTCACCGTCAACGTCGTGCTTTCGCCCGGAGCCAGGGTCGTCGCCCCCGGAGGCCCCGCGACGAACCGGTCCGCGTCCGGCCCGTCCACCATGACCGCCAGCCCGCTCAGGTTCATCGGAAGCGTGCTCGTGTTGACGATGGCAAGGGTGCGCTGGGTGCTGCTGCCCACGTCCACCGTGCCGAAATCCACGCTCGAAACGCCATCCGCCAGCTCGGTCCCCTCCGGTTGCAGCCGCACGGCCACGTCGGGCTGGAACCGGATCCCCGGGCACGCCGCCCAGGCCGACGGAGTGTCCGCCTCGAGGGTGTCCCATTCGCAGTGCAGATTGTACCGCCCGCTCGTCTTCTCCAGCAGCCAGAACTCCCCGTGCACGGAGTAGTTCGAGCCGGCCCCTTCGAAAACATCGGTGCGCACGTGCACCCCGTTCACCCCGTCGTAGCGGGACTCGATGGTCGTCACGTCGATCGCCGACCCGCCCGTCGGCGTGTACGTTCCCGTGCAGTGGAACGCGGTCGCCGGATCGCCGGTCACGAACTCCACGTACGGACGAAGCCCCGGCGGCAGGGCCTTGCGCAGGTACCCGAAGGTGCCGCTCGACGCGTCGAAGTATCCGTCCAGCGTGACGTGGTAGATCCCCCCGACCCACGTCTTGTTGACGGTCATCTCCCCGAAGCCTCCCACCTGACTCTGGTAACAGCTGCCGTCCCACGTGAACGTGACGGGCGTCGTCTCGTCGGCGGACGCCCGCTGCCACAGCGGCGGCGTCAACAAACAGAAGGCCAGAATACGGACGAACGCCGCCCATGATCGGCGGCGTGCGTCCCCGCGGGGTAACGCTTGGACTTTCATTAAAAAACCGTCCTTCGGTCCCGTCCGGGAGCCATCTCCCAAGGCGGCCGTAGCTCGCTCAAACAAGGCGAAGGGCCCGGGTGCAACGACACCTCGCGCCGTCCGCCTCGCGACCGCCGGCCTGGAGTTCCGGGCCGGCGCTCCTGCAAAAGTGATGATGGATGACGGGGACCAGCCCGCACGCGGATGAAGGGCCGCCAACGGCGGCGTCCCAATGCCTTCGGTCGGTTCGTTCCGTTCCAGCCAATGCACCTCTCCCGCCAAGTCCACCCAGGAGCCATTCGCAGATTGCTTCCATCTTCCATCCTGCGGGCGACCCGGGAGAGCGACAAACGATAGGCAACTCCCCGGGGACCGACTTACCCCGCCGAAATGCACCGGGCCGTGACTTCACCGAAAGTGCCCCTCGAATGCAACTGGGATAATCTCACTGCTCCCCAATCCAGAGATTGACACCCCGCGACCCGGTTGTTCCACGCCCGCCAACCCAACTCTGCCCAGCCCGACCGAGCGCGGCCTGAGGAACACCCGGCACCTCGTGCCCCACCCCCCTCGGCAGTGTCAGGGCGATTGCCCCGGTCCGGTGCGGATCTGCGTGGTGGGGCCGGCGACTGCCGAATCGCCGGCCTCCCCTCGCGTTTCGCCAGCTTCGATCGCCCCGCCGGCACGGCCCGAGCTTGGAGCCTGGAGCCTGGAGCCTGGAGCCTGGAGCCTGGAGCCTGGAGCCTGGAGC
>CAZSOV010000138.1:0-4962 GCA_964608505.1 uncultured Verrucomicrobiota bacterium | reverse complement strand
GAGCTTGGAGCTTGGAGCTTGGAGCTTGGAGCTTGGAGCTTGGAGCTTGGAGCTTGGAGCTTCCCCCCCGCCTCCCTACTCTCCGCCCGTCGATGCCCTACGTGGATTTCATCAGCGTTCTTCACAAGAGAACGAAACGCGATTATCTCGCCCGGGTGAACGAGTTCCCCAAGGCCGAGGCCGCCAAACTCGCCCGCCAGTTCGGCAAGGATTATTGGGACGGGGACCGGAAGGTCGGCTATGGCGGCATGCGCTACGACGGACGCTGGCGCGTCGTCGCTGAAGCGATGGCCAGGCATTACGGGATCCAGCCCGGGCACCGCATCCTCGACGTCGGCTGCGGCAAGGGATTCCTCCTCTACGATTTCACCCAGGTCGTGCCCGGCGTCGAGGTCGTCGGCCTCGACGTCTCGTCCTACGCCATCGAGAACGCCAAGGAGGAGGTCCGGCCCTTCCTGCAGGTCGGCCACGCCAACCACCTGCCCTTCCCCGACGCCAGCTTCGACCTGGTGATCTCGATCAACACCCTGCACAACCTCTATTGCCACGACCTCGACCTCGCCCTCCGCGAGATGCAGCGAGTCGGACGCCGGCACCGCTACCTCTGCGTCGAGTCCTACCGCAACGAGGAGGAGAAGGTGAACCTCCTCTACTGGCAGCTCACCTGCGAGGGTTTCTACACCCCCGCCGAATGGGAGTGGTGGTTCCGCCAGACCGGTTATACCGGGGACTGGTCCTTCATCTACTTCGAATAAGGCCGCCCATGAGCGAACAAACCAAGGAAGCCCAGTACCAGTTCCTCGTCGATCTCGAGCGCGACGAAGGCCTCGAGCAACTCGGGCTCATGAGCAGCCAGGTCTGGCGCGATGACCCGCGCCGACTCCTCTTCGTCCTCGCCCGGTACAAGTTCGTCGCGAAGATGTTCTCCGGCCTGCAGAAGGTCCTCGAAATCGGCTCCGCCGACGCCTTTGGAACCCGCATCGTCCGCCAGGAGGTGCCCCATGTCGTCGCCAGCGACTTCGATCCCGTCTTCGTCGAACGCAACCGCGCCCGCCCCCCTTCCCGTTGGAATGTCGAGTACCAGGTCCACGATATGCTCGCCGGACCACTGAAGGGGGATTTCGACGGCGCCTATGCCGTCGACGTCATTGAACACATCCCCGCCGAACAGGAACTCCGGTTCCTCGGCAACATCGTGGGTTCCCTCAATCCCACCGGCGTCGTCCTCCTCGGCTCCCCCTCCATCCATTCCCAAGCCTACGCCTCGCCCCCGAGCAAGGCCGGACACGTGAACTGCAAGGACGCTGCCGGCATGCGGCGCCTCATGGGCCACTTCTTCCACAACGTCTTCCTCTTCTCCATGAACGACGAGGTCGTGCATACCGGATTCCCGCCCATGGCCCATTACCTCTGGGTCCTTGGCGCCTGTCGGAAGCCGGCCCCATGAATTCCCAGCCCAGCGACGCGCTCCTCGTCGTCGGTGCCGACGGGCTCCTCGGCTCCCGCCTCCTCTCCCACGCCCGCGACCAGGGCTGGAACGTCCTGGGCACCGCCCTCGCCCCCGACCCCGCCTCCGGCCTTCTGCCCCTCGACCTCAACGCGGACCTCGACTCGTGGTCCCCGCCCGCGGCCTGCCGCGCCGCGGTCCTCTGTGCCGCCATCACCAGCCTCGAAACCTGTCGGCGCGATCCCTCCGGCACCCGTAGGATCAACGTCACCCAGACGCTCCGTCTCGCCCAACGCCTCGCGTCGTCCGGCATCTTCGTCACCTTCCTCTCCTCCAACCTCGTCTTCGACGGCTCCGGTCCCCACGTCCCCGCCAACGCCCCAACCCAGCCCCGCACCGAGTACGGGCGCCAAAAGGCCGAAGTCGAGGCCGGCCTCCTTGCCCTCCGCGCGCCGTCCGCCATCGTCCGGCTCACCAAGGTGATGCACCCCCATTTGGCCGTTCTCCAAGGCTGGATCACGGCGCTCCGAGCGAACCAGACCATCCAGCCGTTCGCCGACTTCGTCTGCTCCCCCATCCCCCTGCCCCTCGTCGTCCACGGCCTCTCCCTCGTCGCCCGCGGACGGCATTCCGGCCTCTGGCAGTTCTCTTCCGACTCCGACGTCTCCTACGCGGCCATCGCCCGGCGCCTCGCCCAGCGGCTCGACGTTCCGCCCGAGCGGGTTCAGCCCGTCGGTTGCCGCGACCGGCCCCCACTCGAGCATAATCCCGCCCACACCACGCTCGACGCCTCCCGCGCCCGCGACCAACTCGGCCTCTCCTTCCCGCCCCCACTGGATGCCGTCGATCAGGCCTTCCCCGTCAAACCCACGCCCGCCGCCCCCGGATGACCACCCCCGCCATGCCCACGTGCCATCTCTGCGGCTCCACCCACCTGGAGTTGGCCGCCGCCTACTCCGGTTTCCATCGCGTGACCTCCGACTGCAAACCGTGGCCCGCCGGCGGAACCTTCGCCCGCTGCCACCACTGCGGCCACGTCCAAACCCTCGTCACCCCGGAGTGGTCCGCCGAAGCCGACCGCATCTACGCCGCCTACTCCATCTACCATCAGAGCGGCGGCTCCGAACAGCAGGTCTTCGACGGCTCCTCCGGCACCGGCCAACCCCGCTCCCGGCAAATCGTCGCGGCCCTCCGGCGCACCGTCTCCCTTCCCACCCGGGGACGCCTCCTCGACCTCGGTTGTGGCAACGGCTCCTTCCTCTCCGCCTGGAGTCAGTTGGTCCCCGGATGGTCCCTCGTCGGCTCCGAGGTCGGCGACAAATACCGCGCCCGGATCGAGGCCATCCCCGGCGTCGAACGACTCTACACCGGGGACCTGGACGACATCCCAGGCACCTTCGATGCCATCTCCCTCGTCCACGTCCTCGAACACATCCCCGCCCCCGCCGCCTTCCTCCGCCGCCTGCGCCGCCGCCTCCTCCCCGGGGGCCTGCTCATCCTCGAAGTGCCCGACTGCGCCCAAAACCCATACATTCTTCTCGTCGCCGATCATTGCTCCCACTTCTCCCCCGCCCTCCTCGCCGGCGTGGCCAAATCCGCGGGCTTCCAGGTCCTCACCGCCACCGATGCCTGGGTCGCCAAGGAAGTCACCGTCGCCGCGCGCCGGCCCGACGACGACGCCGACACCTTCCCCCTCCAGCTCCCTGCCGAGGATTCCCTACGCGTCTTCCGCAATTGCCAGGCCCTCGAAGCCACCCTCGCCGCCGCCCGCCCCCACGTCGGAAACGCCGATTTCGGATTGTTCGGAACCGCCATCGCTGCCACCTGGCTTGATGCCCAACTCGGTGGCGCCGCGAAATTCTTCGTCGACGAGGATTCCAATCGCATCGGGAAACAACACCTCGGACGCCCCATCCTGGCACCTGCCGACGTGCCCTCGGGCGCCACCGTCTTCGTCGCCCTACCCCCGGTCCTCTCTGGAAAGATCGCCGAGCGCCTCCGCAGCCTCGGTCGCGACCTTCGGGTCATCCTTCCGGCGCCGTGAACGCGCGGCGCGGCATCTTTCTGGATCGCGATGGCGTCCTCGTCGAGGACGCCGGACCCGTGACACGCCTCGATCAATTCCGTCTCCTCCCCGGTGTCCCCGCCGCCCTCGCCCGCCTGAAACAGGCCGGTTACCTCCTCCTCATGGCCAGCAACCAGTCCGTCGTCGCGCGCGGACTCGCTTCCGAGGCTGAACTCCACGAGTTGCACCGCCAGCTCTCCTGCCTGCTCGTCGACGCCGGTGGCCCCGGACTCGACGCCAGCTACTTCTGTCCGCACCACCCCAACGCCGACCTCCCCGCCTATCGTTCCGAGTGCGACTGTCGCAAGCCACGACCCGGCCTGCTCTGGCGCGGAGCCGCGGACTTCGGACTCGATCTCTCGGAGTGCTTCATGATCGGGGACCGGCTCACCGACGTCGCCGCCGGACGCCGGGCCGGGTGCCGAACCATCCTGGTCCAGACCGGACAGCACGACGCCCCCCTGATCGCCACCGTGGACCCTTGGGACCCCTCCACCGCACCCGACCACGTCTGTCGCGACCTGCTGTCTGCAACCGATTGGATCCTGAACCACCTGTCCCGCGACCTCCGGACCCCGACCTCCCCACCGTTCCCCACCCCTTGACCCGCTCGCGGATAGCCCGCCCACCTGCGCCGAGGTGCTTTATAAGACAGTCTCTTTATTTCCATTCGCCCTATGGACAGTCTTTTTGATAGAACCGCCCGCAGTTGCGTGTTTCGTCCCGGAGCCAGTTGTGTACGGGGACCTTGGGATCGGACTCCACGCCCCCTGCAAGCTGCGGAGCGCGTGTCGGAGTCCGCCCCTCTCGGCAGAGGGTCCATAGCCCCCGCTCCCCCTGCCCCCGCCCCCCATCCAGCCTCTGCGGGGGTAACCATCGCCAGTTTGGCGAGCGTGAAAGAAGCCCCCGCAGAATTCATCGTCCGTCGATCTCCTTGGCCGGTTCGTTGTGAAGTCGAGGCAATGATATACCAGTCTATTTATTTCGGAACAGGCGCGCCGGAGTGCGGCATCCGTGGGTTTACGACTTTTTTTAAATCAGTCTGTTTATGGTCATGAATCCGGGTAGACTGTGCCGGTGAACGCGCGCCTGAAGTTTCCGCCGGAGGCTCCGGTCGGCTGGTACCACTGCCTTTCCCGCGTCGTGGATCGACGGTTCATCTTCCAACCGGCCGAAAAGGAGCACTTCGTGGCGCTGCTCCGTGAATGCGAGGCGTTCTGCGAGGTGCGCGTCCTCACCTTCTGCCTTATGTCCAATCACTTCCATATCCTCCTGGAAGTCCCCGCCCCGCCCCCACCCGAGCAACGGCCTTCCGCCGAGCAGGTCTGTGCCAAGCTGGATCAATTGTCCGGGCATCAGAATGTCGGCACGGTACGCCAGCGCTTTCAGGCGTACCGCGAGGCGAACGATGCGGCGGGAGAGGCGGGGTATCTCGCCTCGTTCCACGCCC
>CAZSOV010000137.1:0-19796 GCA_964608505.1 uncultured Verrucomicrobiota bacterium | reverse complement strand
GGTTTCTCGACGAACCGGACGATGCGCCGCTCGGCGTCGATCTGCATGATGCCGAGGGAACTGGCGGCGTCGCGGGTCACCGGGATGGTGGCGATGGTGACCTCGGCGCCCGATTCCTGGTGCTGGGCCAGGACTTCGCGGAAGTTCATCCGGTACAACTGATCGCCGCTGAGGATGAGCGCGTAATCGAAGTTGTGGTTCAGGAAGTGGCTGATGTTCTTGCGGACGGCATCGGCGGTGCCCTGGTACCACGAGGCGCTCGAGAAGGTCTGCTCGGCGGCCAGGATGCCGACGAACCCGCCCGAGAAATGGTCGAACGTGTACGATTGGCTGATGTGGCGGTGGAGGGACGCCGAATTGAACTGCGTCAGCAGGTAGATGCGCTTGAGACCCGAGTTGATGCAGTTCGAGAGCGGAATGTCGACGAGCCGGTACTTCCCCGCGAGCGGCACCGCCGGTTTGGCGCGGTCCCGCGTCAGCGGGAAGAGGCGCGTGCCCTGGCCCCCGCCCATGATGATGGAGAGGGTGCGTTCCGAGACATCGGGCTGGACTTTATTGGAGGGCATATGGGACGGCGGCAAGCCGTGGCGGTAGGCGGTTTCTATCACCGGCGGACGCCGGTGGGCAAGACAAGGCTCCGGCATCGCGCGCCGGAGGGAGTCGACAACTGCGTGCAAAATCGTTGGTTAGACGGTCGGTCCCGCGCCGCCACGCGGCGCCCGGGGCGGTCCTTGGTCCCCGGGCCTTCCTGACCCGTCAACCCGGCGAACGGAGCCACTCCTGCAAGGCGTCGCCGGCGCGACCGCACGCGGGCGCCCAGTGCCAGGTCTGCCAGCCGAAGGCGCGGGCGGGAACCACGTCGTTGTCCTCCCGGTCCCCGACCATCAACGTCCTCGCCGGATCCAGCCCGCGGAGCCGGAGTCGCGCGGAAAGAATCCGGAAAACGTGGGGGTTCGGCTTGCTGAATCCATGCTCGAACGACCAGAAGCGCAGGTCCGGCTCGAAAAGGCCGAGGTCCAACCCGAATGGGCGGAGGGCTTCGGTCAATTCGGCCAGCGTGTAGGGCTGGGCATTCGAGGCGATGCCGAGCGGGATTCGGGCCCGATGCAGCCGGCTCAGAATCTCCGACCAGCCGGGTCCCAACCGGAGCCGGCGGGGAATCCCTGCCAGCCGGGCGAGAAACCCGTCGCGCCGGAGCGGGGCCAGCAGGGAGATTTCAGGCAGGGTTCGGGTGACGACGTCGTTCCAGGAGATCTCGGGATGCGCGATGCCCAGGGCGCGGGCGAGGGTGTGTTCGGCTTCGATCTCGCGTTCGCAGGCCGCGCGCCACGCCGCGTAGCTCCTCGGCACCGGTCCGGGCAGGCACTCCTCGTGAAGAGCCTGCCAGGCCGCCTCGAGCGTGGACGCGGAGTCGATCCGCTCCAGTTCGAGCAGGGTTCCGTAGACGTCGAAGATGACGGCGTCGAGCTTCATGGAGAGGGAGGTATACCAAAGTCCGGACACGTATTGGGACCATGAACCGCCGATCGCACGTCGCCGCGTGGGGGCACGCGGCCAACCGCGTGTCGTCCCGGTGCCCTCACCGGGCGGCGCGGTTGCAGCGGTCGGTTCATGGGCGGGAGCCCCAGAGGAGCGGATACAGATTGGGCGCGGCCAGCTTGATCCGCAGCAGGGCGTTCTGGGCGTCGACTGCGGCCGCGGGCGCGGGCGGGCGGGCGGGACGGGACGCGGCAAGCCGGAAGAAGCGCCGGGCATAGGCTTCGGGGCCGAGTTCGTGATCGGCCCCGGCCGGCCAGGGCGTGACGGCCAGCCCTTTCCGGCGGGCGAGCTTCCGCCAGGCGACGAGGCGGGGATTGAGGGCCGAACAGGCCGACCACGAGTCCGCGGGGGCGTGCGACAACACCTCGAGTTGGGCCGTCAGGGTGAGGCGACTGAACGGGACGGGGCCGGGTTGGTCGCGGTGCGCGAGCAGGTGCGGCAGGCCGATCCACGGACGGCAACTCCGCGGGATGTGGCGTTGCCACTCGGCAAACCGGTGCGCCTGACGGCGGCGTTCCCGTGCCACGTCGAAGAGGGACGGGTCGACGAGGATCTCGTCGTAGGACTGGGGAAAGACGAAGCCGAGCCGCGCGAGGTCGGGGGCGACGTTGGGCAGCGCGCGCGCGACGAGGGGCCGTCCGGCAGCCGCGGCTTCGAGGTAGGGAAGGCCGAAGCCCTCGACGAGCGACGTCAGGAGGACGACCTCGCTGGCGGCGAGCAGTTCGGCCACGGAAGGGAGGTCGGGTCGGGCGTTGCCGAGGACGGAGAGGTGCAGGGGCCAGCCCCGAGAGCGGGCGGCCTCCGCCAGGGCCCGCGCGTAGTTCTGTTCCTCGGGAGAACTGATGGCACCGGTCGTGACGAGCCGCGCCTCCGGACGGAGCCATCGGGTCAGGAGGAGGGCCTCCGCGATGTTCTTGCGACGGAGCAGACGGCAGGGCAACAGCCAGACGGGGCCCGCGCCGATCGCCGGGTCCGCGAGCCAACGGCGGGTCCGGCGCACCCGGGCAGGCGGCGGCGGTTCTCCTCGCGAGGCCGGGTTGGGGATCCAGCCGGCGCGGGCGCGAAAACGGGGGCCGAGCACGGCTTGATCGGCCCGGTTGATGGTGGCGTGCCGGATCCCGGCGTCCGCGGCGAGAATCGAGCGGGCAACGGCGTCCAGGGTGCGGGCGCCGGCCCGGACCAGCTCGGGCCAGCGCTGCCAGCGATTGTCGAACCACCAGTCATGATGGTGGGCGATCAGCCGAATCCGGCGGGTGGCACAGGCGCGGATCCACTCGCGGGCGACGACGAGATTGCGTCCGAGTCCGAGATTGTGGGCCCAGACGAGGTCCCGGGTGCCCGGGGCAGTCCCGAGGCAGGCGGCGAGCGCCGCGCGCACCTGGCGGGTGGGGCGAGGCTGGGCCGGCGGCAGTTCGGCGAGGTAACCCAGCGCGGGGTGGCAGGCAACCTCGACGGGAACGGGGTGAAGCCGGGCGCGGAGCGCGGCGAGCCATGGGGCTTCGGGAGGTTCGCCGACGAGCAGGAGCACTTCCCGGATGCGCGGACGGCGCCGGGCCACCAACCCGGGGAGGGCGAGTTCAATGACGCGCCGCACTCCGCCCGGGCGCAGGTGGTAGTGGAAGACGACGAGGCGCATCATCGCCGGAGCATGGCGGGAGGACGCGGGGACGATCAAAAAAGATCGGCGGGGAATCTTGCCTGTCGATTCGGGATGCATCCAGACTGCGGACCACGCTCAGGGAACGTCCCGTTCCGGCGCGTGCAGAAGGGTCCGGAGATGCGTGTCTTCGGAGGTCAACGTGGATGGTCGGGCCGCCATCCGCAGGATGGAATCCCCATGGCGACGAGGAGGCCTTCCGGCTGGCGGGCGGTTGAATGGAACGGCGCGCGACCCCGCCGGGGTGCCGGCGGCGTTCGGTTGCCGTCGGTGCGTCTCCGTTCGCGATTGAGGATTCCCGCAATCCAAGGAGTTCTCGCATGTCCGATTTCTTTCAGACGGGTGCCATCGCCACCCTGCACCGCCTCGGGCGACAGGATGTCGGGAGATTGGAGAGGGAGTTGGTGGAGTACAGCACCGAGACGCCGATCGGGCTGGTGTTGCCGTGCCATGTCCGCGAGTTGGGCACGCGCGCGTTGCGGGGGATCGCGCGTGAGCTCCGCGGGGTGCCCTACCTGAGGCAGATCGTGGTGGGCATCGACGGGGCGCGGACGCGGCGCGAGTGGAAGCGGGCGTGCACCTTTTTCAAGGCCCTGCCGCAGAAGCCCGTGCTGCTTTGGAACGACGGGCCGCGGATCTCCTCGCTGCTGAGGCAGCTGGAGGACGCCGAACTGGGCGCGGGACCGGGCGGGAAGGGGCGGAACGTCTGGATCTGTTTCGGGTACGTGCTGGCGAGCGAGAAGGTGCGCATGGTCGCGCTGCACGATTGCGACATCGTGACCTACTCGCGGGAGTTGCTGGCGCGCCTGTGCTTTCCGGTGGCGCACCCGAGCCTGGGCTTCGACTTCTGCAAGGGCTACTACGCGCGCGTCAGCGGACGGCTGAACGGACGGGTGATGCGGCTCCTGGTGACCCCCATCCTGCGCGCGCTCAAGAGCATCCTGGGCGAACACCCGTTCCTCGTGTACATGGACACCTTCCGCTATCCGCTGGCCGGGGAGTTCTCCCTCGACGTCGATCTCGTCCGCCGACTGCGGATTCCCTACGACTGGGCGCTGGAGGTCGGGACGCTGGCGGAGGTCTTCCGCAACGCCGCCCCGCGGGCCATCTGCCAGTCGGAGCTCTGCGAGAACTACGACCACAAGCACCAGGAACTGTCGATCCGCGACGCGGAGAAGGGGCTGAACAAGATGGCCATCGACATCGCGAAGTCGCTGTTCCGGCGCATGGCGGCGGAGGGGATCAAGCTCGACGTCGGCCTCTTCGACACGTTGTTGAGCACCTACGTGCGACAGGCCGAGGACTCGCTCCGGTTCTACGCCGCCGACGCCGAAATCAACGGCCTGGAGTATCCACGGCACGAGGAGGAGAACGCGGTCGCGACCTTCGTGCGCGGCATCCAGACCGCCTCCAAGTCGTTCCTCGACGACCCCCTCTGGTCCCCCCTGCTTCCCAACTGGAACCGCATCCAGTCGGCGCTGCCCAGTTTCCTCGAGGAACTCAACGACGCCGTGCGGTTGGACAACGCGGAGTGAGTCCCGCCGGCGGATCCGGGGCGCCGCTGCCGCCCCGCCCCGCCCCGCCCCGCCGGGGATCGGTGGCGGGGCGCGGGGGCTAGGGAAGCGGGCCGTCGAACAGGAACGTGTACCCGCGCCCGTTCTGGTGGTCGGGCTGGTTGCGCGTGGCCTGGAGATAACCGACGTGCCCGTCCACGAAGGCCACGTTGCCCCAGCCCAGCGCGGTGGCGTGATGCCAGAAGCTGTACTGGAACGGGACGGTCGCGGCCCCGGCGGCCTCGTCCTTCCAACCCCAGCAACTGAACGGGAAGCAATTGGCAAGAACGGCGAGGCTGGGGGAGCGCACCTGCGTTTCCTTCTTCCCGTGGAGACCCCGCTCGCCGTTGGCGTTGCCCCCGGCGTTGTAGAAATAGGAGCAGCCGAACGTGTCGAAGAGCGTCGGCTTGCGCGTGCCCGACCAGCGCCCCGCCGTGGCCCCCTTGTCCGTGGGACAGCGGAACACCCGGAAGACCCCTTCGTTGTCATTGGTCCGGACCTTCCCGACGACGGCCACGTAGTCGTTGAGGAACCGGGTGTCGGATTGGTACTCGGTGCCGCGCTTGCCGGCCCACGCGTTGTACGAGAACACCGGTCCCTGGGCATGCGTCGGAAACCGGTCCTGGAAATCGTCCAGATAAAGCGCGTTCGCCAGGCCGAGCTGCCGGCAGTTGCTGGCGCAGGCGGCCCGTTGGGCGGTGCGCTTCGCCTTCGCCAGCGCGGGCAGCAGCATCGAGGCCAGAATCGCGATGATCGCGATGACCACCAGCAATTCGATCAGCGTGAACGCGGGCACGAGGGCACGGCGGATGCGAGGCGGAACACGGGGGCTCATCGGTCGCGGGGGTTCCGCACCGTGTAGATTCCCCCGGGACCCGACAAGACCGAATCTGGACCAACGCCTGTCCGACCGGAAACCCGGCGCCGGGCCTCGACGAAGGCCGGGGTGGAACCGCGGGGTGGGGCGGTTGGTCCTGTTTCTAGATAAACTTCATAAGAAAATCGCGTAGACCGATTTTTTTATCCTGCCTAGGGTCGTGCGGTTCGGCGGGCAGGGAGCCCGCTCCGGACCCACCGTGATCACGCCGCCCGGGCAGAACCATCGACGCTGGCAGCGCTTCCTCGAGGCGAGCGCCGGCCTGCTGCTTTGGCTGATGGGGTGCACCCCGCTCAGCGCGCAGACCACGAACGGCACCTGGATCGGTGCCGGGGGGGCGAACACCAACTGGATCAATCCGGCCAATTGGGCGTCCCTGATCATTGCCGGTGGAATCAACTCCACGGCGACCTTCGCGGCGGCATCCGGCTATTCCGTCCGCCTGACCGGGACCCGTACCAACGGTCATGTGATCCTCGACGGCTCCAGCAACTACACCTTCTTCTCCTCCGGAGGTTCCTGGAAGTACCACGACTCGAGCGGCACCTCCACGCTCCAGGTGCTCCAGCGCACGAACACGCTCAACCTGACCCCGGTCCTGAACAGCACCAACCTGGACGTCGACGTGGCCGCCGGAGCGCATCTTTCCCTCAACTCCCTCTCGGCGCCCGATCCGACCCGGCGCACGGTCACCAAGGCGGGGGCGGGAACGCTGCGGGTCACCTCCGGCTCCGCGACCGCCCTGAATGCGGACTGGCGACTCGAGGCCGGCGTGCTGGTCCTGAGCAGCCCCAACGGCCTCGGCCACACCAATTCCGACCTCACCTTCGACGGGGGAACCCTCCATCTTCTCGCCAACCTCAATCCGCAGGCGTCCCGGGCCCTCACCGTCGGCGCGTCCGGAGGGCGGTTGACCTTCGGCGGCAATTACACGCTCACCCTCGACGACACCAACCAACTGGGCGGGGCGGGACTGCTCGAGGTGGCCGGCTCCGTCCCCGCGCAAAAGCTCACCATCTCCAGACCCCAGCCGGCCTTCGCGGGAACCATCCAGGTGAGCGGGGGGCAGTTGCTGGCCACCCATCCCAACGCCCTGGGAGGCGGACTCGCCAGCGTCCACGTATTCACCAACGGCAGCCTCGCCATCAATTCCTTCACCAACCAGCTCGTCGTCAGCAATCTCACTTTCAACGGCGGAGCGTTCACCAATTTCAACGTCCGGTCCGGTCTCGCCGTCGAGGGCACCTACTCCGACGGCCCCTCAAACACCCTCGCCCTCGGCGGTCTCCTCACCTCCCCCTACCAACCCGGCGGCCTCACCCTGCGCAACGGACAGGCCAACACGGTCTACGGCAGGATCGTCCCCGTCACGACCGGCGCCGACCCCGTCTTTCATGCCTCGGGAGCCTCCACCACCGTGGATTTCCGGAACCGGACCGACGTCAGCGGGCGGAACGGCTCCGATTTCACCTTCTCCGCCGATCAGGGGGCGACCCTCGCGTTCACGTCCGACGCCACGATCAACACGATGCGGACGGCCACCGCCGCGGTGGGGTTCTGGCTGCGCAGCGATCCCGCGGGAGCCCAGGGAACCGTGCGCTTCGATCCCGGGTTCGTGGCCACCGCCACCTCCTCCAACCGACTCTACAACCTGAGCCTCGCCGGCGCCCGCTGGATCACCTCCGCCAGCGCGAACCTGCCCACCAACGGCGTCCGGTTCGAGGGCCAGACCAACGGCATCTGGCGCACCGAAAGCCTCGCCCAGACCCTGACCGGTTCCCTCCATGTCCGCACCAACGGCACCGTCGACACCGCCTCGGATCTGACCGTCAGCTCGCTGCTCATGCAGGTCCCGGGCGTCACCCTGACCAAGACCGGCACGGCCACCCTCCAGCTCAATCCCGGGACCTACACGTTCGTCAACCCCACCGCCCTCCGCATCCTGGAGGGCCAGGCCCGCCTGAACGCCGTCTGGTCCGAGGCTTCTCCCTCGCCGACCCTCGACCTCCAGCCGGGGGCAACCCTCGGCGGCATCGGCAAGGCGGGCGCCGTCATCAGCACCGGCGGAATCCTGCAACCCGGCCTCGGCCTCGGTCCCGGCATCTACGCCCAGTTCTCCGCCAAACAACTCACCCTGGACGTCGATTCCACCCTCAGCCTCCGGCTCGGGGGAACCGGGGCCGGCCAGTTCGACTCCATCCGAACCACCACCGGCACCCTGACGCTGGGCAATGCGGCCCTCGACCTCTCCCTCGACCCGGGCTTTTCCGCCACCCTCAGCAGCACCCTCCGCATCGCCGACGTGAATGCCGCCCTCATCAACGGCACGTTCCAGGGCCTGCCGGAAGGGGCTTCCCTCAACGCCGGCTCCTACACCTTCACCATCAGCTACGTCGGCGGAACCGGCAACGATGCGGTCCTGACCGTCGCCGCCGTTCCCGAACCCGCCGCCGTCGCCCTCATCACCCTGACCGGGCTCGGCATCTGGACCGTCGGACGGCGACGCCGGGGTTCCTGATCGCGCGCACCCCGCGGCAACCGTCAGTCGGACGGCTCGGGCTGGCCGCGAGGCCACCGGTGGTGAAGGTATCCCGTCAGATCCTCCGCCTCGTCGTAGATCTCGACCCGGTGCTCGTATCCGCCCTCCGTCAGCCGCCGCGAGAACTCGGCCAGCAGCGACAACGCCCGGTCCAACGGGCCCTCCACGGTTCCCGAAAATAGAAATCGCCGCGACTGGCCCGACGGCATCTCGAGGTCGATCCCCTGCGAACGCGGGGTCTGCAGGTAAAGGGTGCCGTCGTAACCGGATCTCCGTAGCTCGATGCGCCACGAGCACGGCCCAAGCGCTTCCGCGACCGGCACGAGGCCGTCCCGCGAAAGCAGCTCGCCGTGATACCGAAACTCCTGGGCCATGGGGTTCGTTCGGACCGCGGCGCGCGCCCGCCTACGCGCGGAGTCGGCGGAGTTCGACGAGGAGCGGACGGTGATCGGAAGCCACCGCCTCGGGGAGGACCGTGGAACGTACCGTCTTCCAACCGCCTCGAGGCGAGGCCAGCACGAAATCGATGCGTGACCGGGGTGCTTCGGCGGGGATCGTGGGTGCCGCCTCCGGCCCCGCGGTGTCCTCCCAGACCGTCCCCGGTCCGAGCAACCGCTGCATGACACGGCTGTCGGGCGTGGCGTTGAAATCCCCGGCCAGCAGGGTGGGCACGGCGTCCTGCCCGAAGTGGTCCAGCAGGGCCCCGGCCTGTTCCCAGCGATCCCCGTCGTCGCGGCTCGCGTCCAGGTGCAGGCCGGTCCAGCGGAGGCGCCCGAGCCGGGGAACCTCGACGAGGGCCGTGACCGCGATGCGGGGTTCGCGATCGGGCCGTCCCGGGAGCCGCACGACGCGCGGTTCCAGGAGCGGCCAGCGGGAGAGCAGCACCTGGCCGTATTCGCCGCCTTGGAACGGCATGGCGGCGCCGTACCAGCCGTGGAGCGACGTCAGCCGGGCGTACTCGGACGCCTGATCGATCCCGCCCGTTCGCGCGGCCTGGCGATCGACTTCCTGCAACGCGACCAGGTCCGGGCCGGCGTCCCGGATGACCGCGGCGATGCGGGCCAAATCGAGACGTCCGTCCACGCCCTCGCCGTGGTGCAGGTTGTAACTCAGGACCCGGAGCACCGGATCGGACGCGTCGGAGGCCGGACCGGTTCCCCGGCAACCGGCGGCCAGCGTCGTCGTCCACAGGGCGGAATCGCGGAGAAAGGATCGTCGGTTCATGAGGCGGCGTGAAGTGAGTGGGACGGACACGGTGGCGCGAAGGAGGGGGGCCGATTCAATCACGAATGCCCGTCGGCCACATGTCCCGGGGCTCGTACCCGAGCAGGGTGCGGGCGGAGGTCATGTCGAATTGCTCCCGGCGCAGCGGTCGGCTCGCGGCATTCACCACCGCGTGCCGCACGGATTCCGGCGCCTCGATGGCGCAGGCAAAAAAACGCCCGGCGTCGCCCGGACTGAGATAGACGTCCTGCGCCCAGGGATCGTCGACCATGCGGGAAAGGTGTTCCTCGCCTCGCGGACACCAGCCAAGGCGGGCGATGATGACGCTGATCCCGTGCGTTTCCGCGAAGCCTCGCCCGATGGATTCCATGAACATCTTGGTCGCGGCATACCAATAGCGGGGACTCGGGGGGTCCTCGGGCCGCACGGGAATCCTCCCGGCCTTTTGTTGCCACCATTGGATCTGACCGGTGCTGGCCAGCACGATGCGCTTCACCCCGGCCAGGCGCGCCGCCTCGAGCACGTGGTAGCCGCCGACGATGTTGTTGGGCAGCAGATCCCCGAGAAAATCGGCGTCGTCCGGCGTCGCCGCCAGATGCACCACGCCCTCGATGCCGGCCATGGCGCGGTCCACTGCGGCCCGATCCGTCACGCTGCCGGTCACCGCGTCCGCCAGATCGGGGGAGGGCAGGAGATCGAGGCCCCGGACGCGGTGGCCTCGGCGGAGGAGTTCCGTCACCACCGCCCTTCCGATCCGCCCGGACGCGCCGGTGACGAGGACCATGGACATGGCCCGAGCGTCGGCGGAGGCCCGGGAGGGGCGCAAGGAGAGAGCAGGGCGCGCGGCGATTGGCGATTGGCTATTCCTTTCCGACCACCGAATCTCGGGCTCATGCCTCCCTTCGGATATTGCCTGAACGCGAGCACCATTCGGGGCACGCCGGTGCTGCGCCAGATCGAGGTGGCGACGCGGGCGGGCTATGGCGGCATCGAGCTGTGGTTTGCCGACATCGATGCGCATCTGGCGCGTGGCGGGACCCTGGCGGAGATCCGGCGGGCGCTGGACGACGCGGGGTTGAAGGTGCCGACGGTGATCTACCTGGGGGGCTGGTTCGAATGCATGGCGGACGACTGGCCCGAGGTCAGGGACGAGTGCCGGCGTCGGCTGGAACAGGCGGCGGAGCTGGGCGCCCCGTATGTCATTGCGGGTCCGTCGGCGGGGCGCGCGGACGTGGGCGTGGGCGCCTGGCGGTATCATGAATTGCTCGAGTGCGGAGAACGGATCGGCGCCTTGCCGGCCTTCGAGTTCCTGGGATTCGTCGAGCAGTATTGCACCATCGAATCGGCCCTCGAGGTGCTGGCGCGGTCCGGGCATCCGCGCGGGACCACCGTCCTGGACCCGTTCCACGTCTTTCGCGGGGGCGGTTCGTTCGAAAGCCTGGCGAAGTTGCGGGCGGACCAGATCGCGGTGTCGCATTTCAACGACGCCCCGGACTTCCCGCCACGGGAACGCCAACACGACGGGGACCGGGTCTGGCCGGGGGCGGGCGGGCAGGACCTGGCGAGGTACCTGGAGTTGCTGGCAGCGACCGGTTACCGGGGTTGGTTGTCGCTGGAATTGTTCCGCGAGGAACTGTGGGCCCGGGATCCCCTCGAGGTCGCGCGCGAAGGGCTCGGGAGGATGATCCAGGTCGTGGAACGGCTCCGGGCTTGATCGACCCGCGAGCCGCCAATCAGACTTCGCCATGCCCACCACGCCCCTGGTCCAGCTCGCCCTGGACTTTCCCACCATCGAGGAAGCCCTGGCCGCCGCCGAAATCGGCGTGCGCGCCGGCGTGGACATCCTGGAGGCCGGGACACCGCTGATCGTCGCCCAGGGCGCGGGGTGCATCGGAGCGCTGGCCCGCGCGTTTCCCGGGATGCCGATCCTGGCCGACTACAAGACCATGGATTCGGGATTCAAGAACGTGCTCGTGACCCAGAAGCAGGGCGGCCACTACATGACCGTCTGCGCCAATGCCGCCGACGAGACCGTCAAGTCCGCGATCCTCGAGGGCCGGAAGACGGGCATCCAGGTGGTCACGGATACCATCGGCGTGAAGGACCAGGTGGCCCGTGCGAGACAGTGCGTCGAATGGGGCGTCGACATGGTCTATCTGCACTTCGCGGCGGATCAACGTCGGGCCCATCCGACGGGCGACGCGGTGCCCTGGGTGGCAAGCGTCTGCGACGCCGTGGGGGACATTCCGGTGGGCATCGGCTGTTTCGGCGTCGACGACGCGGTGCGCGGCGTCCGGGCCGGGGCCTCCCTCGTGGCCATCGGGCATCCCATCTTTGCCGAGACCGACTATCCCGGCGCGTTGGCGCGGTTCGTCGAGGCCGTCAAGTCGGTGTGAGACGCGCGCGACGAACCCGGAGTCCAGCTCCACACACCCAGCGCGCACCACCCCGTTCCAGGAACCCGGATCGACACACGTCCCGTCCTTTCCTTTCCCCCCCCGCAACCTTCCCTGCCGCCCCTTGCCCTCCATGCCTGCGACCCAACCTGCCGTGGTGAATTTCGGCGCCGCTCCGTTCAGCGTCGAACTGCGTGAGGTCCCGGTGCCCGAGATCGGACCGGACGACGTCCTGCTCGAGGTGGAGGCGGTGGGCGTCTGCGGCAGCGATCTGCACATGTGGACGGGGCAGCAGGGGTGGAAGGTAAACTATCCGTGCGTGCTGGGGCACGAATTCGCGGGGCGCATTGCGCGACGCGGGGCAAACGTGGCGCCCCGCTGGTCTGAGGGAACGCGCGTGGTCAGCGAGACCCACGCGGTGGTCGACCCCGAATCCCCGCTGACGCGGGCGGGTCTCTACAACCTCGATCCCGGACGCCAGGGCTACGGTGCCGCGGTCAACGGCGCGATGACCCGGTTCGTGCGGGTTCCGGCGCGCATCCTGCACGCGGTGCCCGACGCCCTGCCCATCGAGCATGCCGCCCTGTGCGAGCCCTGCTGCGTCGCGTTCAACGCCACCGCCGTGAACTCGCGGATCCTCCCCGGGGACCGGGTGCTGGTGCTCGGCCCCGGGCCCATCGGCGTCCTTTGCGCCGCCATCGCGCGCCTCTGCGGCGCCGAGGTCGCCCTTGCCGGCCTCGAACGCGATCGCGTCCGCCTCGAGAAGGCCCGCACCTACGGCTGCGAGGTCCTTACCGGTGATCCCCTCCCGTGGGCGCGCCGGGGGGACGGACTGGGCGTCGATGGCGTCATCGATGCCACCGGGGTGTCCCCCGCGCTGGAGACCGCCCTCGCCGCGGTTCGCCCCAACGGCTGGATCACCAAGGTCGGCTGGGGTCCGCAGCCCCTGGGGTTTTCCCTCGATCCGCTCGTCCAGAAGAACATCCGCCTTCAGGGCAGCTTCTCCCATCACTGGACCATCTGGGAACGCATCGTCGCCCTCCTCGCCACCCGACGCCTCGATGTCACGCCCATCGTCGGCGGCGAGTGGACGCTCGACCATTGGCACGACGCGTTCGAAACCATGCATCGCGGCGACATCATCAAGTCGGTGCTTCGCCCCAAGGCCGCCTGAGCCCCGCCCCGCCGGGTCGCGCGCGGTCGAGGAACGTTCCCATGAAAGCCGAACTCCTGCATCCCGCCCGCGCCGTCCTGGCCGAGGGACCCGTCTGGCACGACGACCGCCTGTGGTGGGTCGACATCGAACGCGGCGAGGTTCATCGCTTCGACCCCGCCACCCTCCGGGATGAATCGTGGAGACTGCCCTCCCGGGTGGGCTTCGTGATCCCCACCGAACGCGGGGATTTCGTGGCGGGAACCGAGCGCGGGGTCGAACGGTTCGATCCGGTCACCGGCGCGGTGTCGCCCCTGGTGCATCCCGAACCGCACGTCGCGGGCAACCGGTTCAACGACGCGAAGTGCGATCCCGCGGGTCGCCTGTGGGCGGGTACGATGGACCTGAGCGAGGCGCCGGAGTTGGGCTCCCTGTATCGCATCGATCCCTCCGGGCACGCGACCCGCATGGTGGATCGGATCACCGTCTCGAACGGCCTCGCCTGGGCCCTGGACGCGCGCACCATGTACTACATCGACTCCCCCACCCGCCGGGTGGACGCGTTCGATGTCGACCCGGCGACGGGCGACCTGGCGAACCGCCGCTGCGTCGTGGAACTGACGGACGGATTCCCCGACGGCATGTGCATCGACGACGAGGGCCATCTCTGGATCGCGTTGTGGGGCGGATGGAGCGTGGTTTGCCACGATCCCCGGACCGGACGCCGCCTGGCGCGGGTGGAGGTGCCCGTGGAAGCCGTGAGTTCGTGTTGTTTCGGGGACGGCGGCGAGCTGTTCATCACCACCGCCAGCCGGGACGTGACCGAGGCCACGCGGGGCCGCCAACCCGATGCCGGGGCGCTCTTCCGCGTCCGGCTTCCTGTGTCCGGTCCGCATCCGCCGGCGTTCGCGGGCTAGCCGCCCCCTGGCTGCTGCCGTCGTCCGACCGCGGAACGAACGCGGTTCCCAATCCGGGCGCGGGCCGGATCGGGGCCTCGGGCAGGGCGATCGACGAAGTCGATGGGGGCCCGCGACCGGCTCCCCGCCATAGCGTCCGCGCGACGGCGGGCCGGGTCGCGGGGCGATCTAAGCAGGCGAATCGAGAGGCGAAACCGGCGACTTGGCAGTCGCCGGGCCCACGTCGCCGTTCCACGCAGTACTTTGTCAAAGGCCCTGGGGCATCGGGGCCACGCGCGCGACGCCGACTTGCCTCGAGTCGGGACGCGGATAACGTGCCGTCCTCATGACGAATTCCTGGCGCGCGTGTTTGGGGGCGGGGCTGTTGCTGGTGGCGGGAAGCCGGGGCGTGGGGCCGCTGGCGGCGGCGGAGCACGGGGTCGGCGCGACCGGGGCCGGACCGCACGTGTTCCCGGCGTCGGCGGAGGGCGAGCAGGCGATCCGGCGCTTCCGGGTGCCGCCGGGGTGGAAGGTGGACTTGATCGCGGCGGAGCCCGACCTGGCGAATCCGGTGGCGTTCACGTTCGACGAGCAGGAACGGATCTACGTGGTGGAGACGTTTCGGTTGGGGGAAGGGGTCCTGGACATCCGGGGACGCGGAGGCTGGCCCAGCGAGGGGTTCAAAAAGGGGCTCTCCGAGGCACGCCGCGCCGGGTTGGTGGACGAGACCCTCGACGCCGATCTCGCCAACCGCACCGTGGAGGACCGGGAGAGGATGCTCCGGATGTATTTCGCCGAGAACGCCTCGACGCTGGAAGGGCAGACGGACCGGATTCGGCGGATCCAGCGCGGTCCAGGCGGGACGGCGACCAACGCGACCGTGTTCGCGACGGGATTCAACCAGCTCGTGGATGGCCTGGCCTCGGGCGTCCTGGCGCGCGGGGGCGACGTGTGGTTCGCGAACGTGCCCCATTTATGGCGGTTGCGGGACCTCGACGGGGACGGGACGAGCGACGAGCGGACGAGCCTCAGCTCGGGATACGGGGTTCGGGTGGGGTTCCTGGGTCACGACCTGCACGGGCTGGCGGTCGGCCTCGATGGACGGCTGTACTTCACGGTGGGGGACCGGGGCGCGTCGGTGACCACCGCCGAGGGGGCCAGGCTGGAGACGCCGGACTCGGGAGCCGTGTTCCGGTGCGAGTTCGACGGGTCGAACCTTGAGATCTTCGCGACGGGTCTCCGGAATCCGCAGGAGCTCGTCTTCGACGCGCTGGGGAACCTTTGGACCGGCGACAACAACTCGGACGGCGGCGATCAGGCGCGCTGGACGTACCTCGTGGAGGGCGGGGATTGCGGCTGGCACATCGGCTGGCAGTTCATCGAGTCCCCGAATGCCCGGGGGCCATGGAACTCGGAACGCATGTGGGTTCCGGAGGCTGCCGCGGCCATCGGGTACGTCGTCCCGCCGTTGCTCAATATCGGCGCGGGACCCTCGGGCATCACCTACAATTACGGCACCGGGTTTCCTTCGGATCTGGACGAGTGCTTCTTCATGACCGATTTCCGCGGCGGTCCCAGCGGGATCTGGAGCTTCCGGGTGCGTCCCAAGGGGGCGGGCTACGAGGTGGCGGATCTGAAGGAGTTGCTGTGGAACGCGCTGCCGACCGATGCCGAGGTCGGACCCGATGGCGGCCTCTACTGGACCGACTGGGTGCAGGGCTGGAGCAAGCCGGGCAAGGGCCGGATTTACCGGATGTACGACCCCGTCGCGTTGGCCCATCCCATCGTGGCCGACACGCGGCAGTTGCTGTCGGGCAATTGGGCCTCGTGGGATCGGAAACGGCTGGGCGGCTTGCTCGAACATCCCGATCTGCGCGTCCGGCGCGAGGCCCAGTTTCTCCTCGCGAAAATGGGCGCGGTCGACGTCCTGGCCGCCGCGGCGCGCAAGGCGGTGCAACGGCACGGACGGTTGCACGGGCTGTGGGGACTCGGCCAGATCGGGCGCAAACGCCCCTCGGTGCTGGGCGAGGTGATCAAGCTCCTCGGCGATCCCGATGCCGAGGTGCGCGCGCAGTCGGCCAAGGTGCTGGGCGACGCGCGCCATGTCGGATCGGGTCGTGCCCTGGAGAAGCTGTTGTCGGACCCGGAACCCCGTCCCCGGTTCTTCGCCGCGCTGGCCCTGGGGCGGTTCGGACGAACCCAGGCCGGTCCGGGCATCGTCGGGATGCTGCGTACGAACGCCAACGTGGATCCGTACCTGCGCCATGCCGGCGTGATGGGGTTGGTGGGCACGCACACGCCGGCGCAATTGGCGGCGTTGTCGGCCGAGAAATCGCCCGGGGTCCGGATCGCCGCGGTGGTGGCGTTGCGGCGCCTGCGGAGTCCGTTGCTCGCCGGGTTCCTCGGGGACGGCGATCCGACCGTGGTGCTGGAGGCGGCGCGGGCGATCCACGATCTGCCGGTGGCGGATTCGATGGCGGACCTCGCCGCGTTGATCCGACACGAGGGGGAGGCCGAACCGTTGCTCCGCCGGGCGTTGAACGCGAACCTGCGCGTGGGCACCCCCACCAACGCGCTGGCTCTCGCGGACTTCGCCGCCCGCGAGGGTGCACCGGAGGGCTTGCGCGCGGAGGCCTTGCGGCATCTGGCCCAATGGGCCAGGCCCTCCGGAAGGGATCAGGTCACCGGGTTGTGGCGCCCGGTGCCCGCCCGGGAGCCGGGGCCCGCCCGGGAAGCCTTGGCGGGCCTGTTCGCCGCGTTCCTGGCCAGTCCCGCGTTGGTCCAGGTGGACGCCATCCGGGCGGCGGGTCGACTCGAGGCGCGCGAACTGGCGGACACGCTGCGGGCCCTCGCGCGGGACGGAAAGGCCGGCGAAACCGCACGCGTCGCGGCGTTGCGCGTGCTTGGAGACTGGCGGGAGCCCGGACTGGAGGGGTTGTTGAACGACTTGGTGGCCGACGCCATGGAGCGCGTCCGCTCCGAGGTGCTGCGCCTGCAGACCCGGCTCGGCATCGGGGATCCGTTGGTGCCCATCCGGGTTGCGTTGCGTCAGGGGAGCATCCCGGAACGACAGGTGGCCCTGGCCAGCCTGGGGGCCGTGCCGGCGATGGCGGCGGACGCCCTGCTCGTGGAATGGCTGGGACAGGCGTCCCGGCGGAAGGCCCCGCCCGAGGTGGAGCTGGAGTTGCTCGAGGCCGCGCGGGGCCGCGCGGGCGCCGCGGTGAAGGAAGCGTTGAAGGCGTTCGAAGCATCCCTCGCCGGAACCAACGTCGTGGCGGCCCGTCGCTACCTCCTCCGGGGTGGCGACGCGGCGGCCGGTCGACGAATCTTCCTCGAGAAGGAATCGGTGCAGTGCCTCCGCTGCCACAAAACCGACGGAGTCGGCGGGTTGGTGGGACCGGACCTCGCCGGAATCGGGGCGCGGCAGACCCGCGAATACATCCTGCAGGCGATCCTCGAGCCCAACGCCGCCGTGGCCGCGGGTTTCGAGAACGTCATGGTCGAAACGAAATCCGGCGGTGAATTCGCCGGCACCCTTCAGTCGGAGACCGACACCGAACTGGTCCTGAACACGGTCGATCAGGGGCCGGTGAGTCTCCGGAAGGCCGAGATCGCGGACCGTCGGAAGGGGCTGTCCTCGATGCCCGAGGGCCTGGGTGAATTGATCACGCCGCGGGAACTCCGGGATCTGGTCGAGTTCCTCGCCGGTTCGAAATGACGGATAGGAACTCCTGCTCCGCCGTGGCCATCCAGCGGCCCATGCCCCGGAGAAGCCGTCCGCGCAGGCGGGACGATTCCGGGGCCGACAGGTCCACGGGCTGGTTCATCACCCGGGCGTAACGGCTGACCAGCGGGTGGTCCGTGGAAAGCTCGTCCAGCCGGGCCAGAAGCGCGTGCAACGCTTCCACCTGCCGACGGGCCCGGCGGATGCACTGCACCGCGGAACCCACCGTGCGTTCTCCCGTGATGACCGATTGAAGCAGGCCGCACTCGAACTCCCGGCAGTGCCGCGGACGCAGCGCGTAGATCTGGCAGTGCCGGCCGTCGAAGGCCGCGCAGGGCTGCGCAAGGCAGGTGCGGGGCCCCGCGGCTCCCACCGCCAGGCCCAGCCCGGCCAGACGCGCGGGCTGATCCGCGGGGCGGAGGCGGACGTCCGCGAAGAGCGAGCCGTCGCAGCAGAGTCCGCAGTGCGTGCAGAGGGATTGGATCGCCGCTGCGCGGTCGGGGGCCGGAGCGTTGGGCATGCGAGCCGGGGATTCAGGCGGTGCCGAAGCGGAGCGCGTCGGCCGCCCGGCGGGCCGTCGCGTAGGCCTCGTCCAGGGTTTCCCCGAGGGCGGTGACATGGCCCATCTTGCGCCCGCGGACGCTCGCGGTCTTGCCGTACAGATGCACCGCGGCACCGGGGATCGCGAGGGACTCCGTGAATCCTTCCGGACGTCCCGGCCCCGGGCCGACACCCAACAGGTTGATCATCACCGCGGCCGGGGCCCGCATCCGCGGCGACCCCAGAGGCCAGCCGAACACGGCGCGGACGTGATTCTCGAACTGCGAGCAGGCGCACGCCTCGATGGTGTAGTGCCCGGAGTTGTGCACCCGCGGGGCCAGTTCGTTCACGGCGATCGTGCCGTCCGCCCCCAGAAACATCTCGACGCCAAAGGTGCCCACGCCGCCGACCGAGGCGACGGCGCGACGTCCGACCTCGGCCGCGCGCGCCGTGATTTCCTCCGCGAGCGCGGCAGGTGCCTTCACCACGTGACAAATGTGATCGCGCTGGACGGTCTCGACCACGGGATAGACCGCGGACTGTCCGTCAAGGGACCGCGTGATCATGACGGCGAGTTCGCGCTCGAACGGGAACCACGCCTCGGCGAAGAGGGCATTGCGGTCGCCGTCGAGTGCCGACCAGGCCGCCTCGAGATCCTGGGCCGAATGGAGCGTATAGTTGCCCTTGCCGTCGTAGCCGTTGCGGCGCTTCTTGAGCACTAATGGCCAGCCGAAGCTGGCGCCGGCCCGGAGCACGTCCGCGCGGGTCGGGCTGTCGACGAAACGCGGGAGCGGCAGGCCCTCCGCGGCGACCGCCTGCTTCTGCCAGAGCTTGTCCTGCACGATCTTGACGGTGCCGGATCCGGGGTGGAGGCGGTGACCATGGCGTTCCGCGGCGGCAAGGGCTTCCGCGTCGACAAACTCGTTCTCCAACGTGAGCACGTCGCTGACGGCGGCCAGTTGGAGAAGGTCCGCGGGCCGGTCCCAGTCGCCGATGAAATTGTGATGGGCCAGGCCGCTGGCGGGCGAATGCGCCTTGCGCTCGAGGATTGCCACCGAACACCCCAGTTGGGCGGCCGCCTGCGCGGTCATCTTCGCAAGCTGGCCGCCACCGATGAGGCCGAGCACGGGCGAACTGCGGGCGTGACCGGAATCGGGAGCGGCGGAGGGCACGGTGACGGACATGGCGCGCACCGATGTTCGCGGGAGGAGAACACCGGGGGCAATCGCGGATTCGTAGTGCCCTCCGGAAGCGCTGCCGCTCGCGGCCTCCCGGCCTGGACCGCCGCTGAAGGGCCCACGTCCCGGTTCTCTCGGCGTTTCACCCGCCCGCCCCCGCACCGAACACGTTCTTCTGCAGATCGCGCAGCGTAAATAACTCCCCCGCCTCCAACCCCTTCATCCGCCGCGCCCCGTACTTCCGCTTTCTCCCGAACTTCTCCCGGTGCTGCCGGAACACCCCCTCCACGAATTCCCGACTCCCCAGCGCCGCCCCATCGCAGAAGTACCGCACCCGACACCGCACGTACTCGCCCAACGGCAATTGACCCTTCGCCGCCAACACCTCCGCCACCGCCCTCGCTCCCACCGCCCCACGCACCGGACGACCGTCCGGGCCTGTCCCTTGGCGTCGTTCGTCCCCCTCCCGATACAACCAGCTCCGGTACACCTCCATCGACCGGCTCACGCTCTCCTCCCG
>CAZSOV010000136.1:0-19832 GCA_964608505.1 uncultured Verrucomicrobiota bacterium | reverse complement strand
ACCAGTGGCTGCGGGACGGTGCGGAACTCGCGGGGGCGACGGCGGTCACGTTGACGTTGGGCGCGGTCCAGGTGACGGACGCCGGGGCGTACTCGGTGCGGGTGTCCAACGGCGCAGGCGTGATCGTCAGCGCGACGGCGTTGCTGACGGTGCGGGAACCGCCCCTGATCACGACGCCGCCGTTCGCGCGCAGCGTGGTGGTGGGGGAGGCCGTGACGTTCGAGGTGGTCGCGACCGGCACGGCGCCGCTGGCGTACCAGTGGCTGCGGGACGGCGCGGAACTCGCGGGGGCGACGGCGGCCACGTTGACGTTGGGCACGGTTCAAGTGACGGACGCCGGGGCGTACTCGGTGCGGGTGTCCAATGAGGCGGGCGTGAGCGTCAGTGGAACCGCCTCGCTGGTCGTCGGGGCGGTTCTGCGCATCGCCCGCGATCCCGCGAGCGGGAGTCTCGTTCTCGAACTGCCGTCGGCCCCGGGAAGGCCGTACGTCCTGGAATCGACGGATGCGGCGGCAGGAGGGCGTTGGTCCGAGGAGTCGAGTGGCGTGGCTACGGGCGACCGGGTTCGGGTGGTGCTGGAGGTCGGACGGGCGGCGGCGGGCTACTTTCGGTTCTCGACCCGGACACCGGCTGGAGCGGGATTTTCGCGGTCCACGACGCCATGAGCACGACCTCGAGCACCGGTCCGGAGGGGAAGCCAGGCCAGGCGGCGGGTGACGGACGGGGCGGCGGGCGGCGAGCGTTCCCGCCGCGGGGGGCCACGGACGGGCCCACGCCGGTTCGGTCGAAGGGGATCGAGGTTCGAAGACCCCGGCGCGTGTACAGGCCGGGTGCGTGGGGAGCGGGGTCGCACTGGTTGGCAGTTTGGGTTTGGTGGATCACTGCGGCGATGACATGGGCGGGGGAGGTGGGGATCGAAGCCGGGCGGGTTCTGGAGACGACCGGGGTTGTCGAGTATCGGACCCACCGCGCGCAGGCCTGGACGGGAGCCGGGCCGGGATTGGAGATCCGTCCGGGGCAGTGGTTGCGGACGGGACCAGGGAGTCGCGCCGCGGTGCTGCTGTCGGATCGGAGCATTGTCCGGCTGGGGGAGCGGACCACGCTGGAGGTGATGCGACCCCGGACATCCGAGAAGCGGCGGTTCGGGCTGCTGGAGGGCATTCTGTACTTCTTCAACCGCGAGCGCCCGGCGGAGGTGGAGTTCGAGGCACCGATGGCGACGGGAGTGATTCGGGGCACGGAATTCGTGCTGAGCGCGGGGGGAGCGGACGGGGTGACACGGCTGGCCCTGCTGGAGGGCAGGGTGGAACTCAGCGCGTCGGCGACGACGCTCGCGATGGTCGGCGGGGAGGAGGCGCGCGTGGAGGAAGGCCGGCCTCCGGTAAAGTCGCCCCTGCTGGAGACCACCCGGGTCATTCAGTGGGCGCTGTATTATCCCGCGGTCGTGATCCCGGAGGATCTGGGATTGGACGGCGACGACGAGGGGGCGTTGGCGCCGGCGTTGGCGGAGTACCGGGCCGGCGACGTGGCGGGCGCGTGGCGGCTGGCCGGACGCCTGCCCGCGGGCGGTCCGGGGCGGGAGCGGTTCCTTGCTGCCCTGGATCTGGCGGTGGGGTTGGTGGACCGGGCCGAATCCCGACTGGCCGCGTCGGGGGGGAACCATGCGGTCGCGCGGGCGCTGCGGGAACTGATCGTGGTGGTGCGGGAGGGCAGGTCCGGCGGGGAATCCGCGGCGTCGGATCCGGCGACGGCGACGGAATGGCTCGCCCGTTCGTACACGCGGCAGGCGCGGTTCGATCTGGGCGGCGCGCGGACCGCGGCGCGGGAGGCGGTGCGGTTGGCGCCCGGATCGGGATTCGCGCTGGCACGGGAGGCGGAGATGGAGTTTGCGTTCGAGCGACGGCCCGAGGCGTTGGCTGGGCTGGAACGCGCGCTGCGGGCCGCGCCGCGGCTCGCCATGGCACACGTCCTGCGCGGTTTCGTGCTGCTCGAACGCCGGGATTCCCGCGCGGCGCTGGCCGCGTTCGTGCGCGCGCGGGAACTGGAGGGCGGGTTGGGCAGCGCGTGGCTGGGCGAGGGGCTGGCACGGATGCAGATGGGTCACGAGGCCGAAGCGCTGCCGGCCCTCGAGGCCGCGGTCGCGCTGGAGCCGCGCCGGTCGTTGCCCCGGTCCTACCTCGCGAAGGCGTTCTCGCAGCTCGGCGAGGCGGCGCTCGCGGAGAAGGAATTCGGACTGGCCCGCGGCTTGGATCCGGCCGATCCGACGCCCTGGTTATATTCCGCGCTGCACGCCGGTCAGGTACGGCGTCCGAACGAGGCCGTGCGGCATCTGGCCCGGTCGGTGGAACTCAACGATCACCGCCAGCTGTTCCGCTCCCGGCTCTCCCTGGACCGCGACCTCGCGGTGCGCCATGCCCACCTGGCCGGCCTGTACCGGGACGCCGGCCTGACGGAGGCCGGGCGGGTCGCGGCGATCCGGTCGGTGGCCGATGACCCGGTGGGATTCGCGGGGCACCTGTATCTGGCCGGGGCCTACCGGGAGATGGAAAACGCGAACCGGTACGACCTGCGACTGGAGACCGCCCGATACAGCGAGCTGTTGGTCGCCAACCTGCTGGCTCCGCCGGGTGCCGGAAACCTCTCCCAGCTGGCCGCCCAACAGGAATTTCTCCGCTTCTTCGACGCCCGTCCATGGGGCGGGACCTCGCTCACGGAGTATCGGTCCACGGGCGACTGGCGGCAGGAGGCCTCGCTGTACGGGACGGCGGGGGGACTCGGCTACGCGCTGGACGCGGCCTGGGTGGGGCGGAACGGGCAGGAGCTTCACGACGACCTCGAACGATGGGACCTCTCGTTCCAGGGCAAGCAACGGGTCGGCGACCGCGACGAGGCCTACCTGCAGATCGGTTACTCCCGGTCCCGGGGCGGGGACGTCGCGCGCCACTACGATCCCTCCGACATCCGACCGGGCCTCCGGGTCGAGGAGGAGCAGGCCCCGAACGTTCACGTCGGCTGGCACCGCGCCTGGTCCCCGGAAAGCCACACGCTCCTCCTGCTGTCCCGCCTCGCGGACCGCTTCGCCCTGGAGGACGATGATCCGGGCGTGTTGTTCCTGCGACGGACGGGTGGAATCTTCACCGCGGCTTCCACGCCGCCGCTGTTCGAATTGACCCAGCGGAGCCGGTTCACCGTGTACGGCGGCGAACTACAGCACCTCTGGCAGACCGAACACCACGCCCTGGTGGCCGGCGTCCGCGCGCAGGCCGGCGACGTCGAATCCGCCGCGACCCTCGCACGCGCGGTGTCCGGCGTCGTCAGCGCGGAGGAGATCGACGAACCGCTGCGCCGCGTCGTCGGCTACGCCTATCACCAGTGGCATCCCGTGCGTTCCCTCCGCCTGCTTTCCGGACTCGCCTACGACCGCCTCGAGCATCCCCGGAACTCGGAGATCGCCCCGCTCTCCCCGGGCTCCGTCGTCCGCGGTCAACTCGGTCCCAAGGCGGGCGTCCTGTACGAACCGTGGACGAACGGACTGGCGCGGGCCGCCTACACGCGTTCGTTGGGGGGAATCTTCTCGGACCAGAGCGTGCGGTTGGAACCCACGCAGGTCGCCGGGTTCAACCAGGCGTTCCGGAGCCTCCTGCCCGAATCCGCTGCGGGGCTCGTCCCGGGAACCGGGTTCGAGGCGATCCAGGCCGGCTTCGACCAGTCGTTCGCGGGCGGCACGTTCGCCGGCGTCGAACTGCAATGGCTGCGGTCCGAGGGCGACCGCTGGGCGGGAGTGCTGACCAACTCGCTGCCCGTGCCCGTTCCGGATTCGCCGAGCGCCACCCGGCAGGTGCTGGACTTCGAGGAACGCTCGTTCGCCGCGTATCTCGTGCGTCTGCTGGGCGACGGCTGGTCCGTGGGCGCCCGGTATCGCCTCGCGGAAGCTCGGCTGGAGCGTGCCTACCCGGACCTGCCCGCGGGGTTGCCGGGACTGGAGCAACTGGTCACCACGGAGTCCGGCCTGCTGCAGCAGCTCGGGTTGTCCCTGGCCTACCGCCACGCCCGCGGCCTGTTCGGCGAGTGGGAATCCGACTGGTACCGGCAGTCGAACGACGGCTTCGCGCCGGTCCGGCCCGACGATGCGTTCTGGCAGCATCACGTGTTTGTCGGGTATCGCTGGCCGCGGCACCGGGCGGAGCTGCGCGCGGGCATCATGAACCTGACCGACGCCGACTACCGCCTGAACCCCTTGCATGACTATCGCGATCCGCCGCGCCAGCGGACCGCCGTGATCCGTCTGCGGATCCATTTCTGAACCGCGGACGCGCATGTTGCACCGCCCGACAGGCCCCTCGCGCGTGGTTGCCGCCGTCGTCGCCGCGACGGCGGTCCTTCTGCTTGGCCTGGCGCTGCGCACGGAAGGCTGGCGCCCGGGCGATGTGCTCCTGCGCGCGAGCTACGACTCCCTGCACGCCCTTTCCGGCGAGGCCATCCCCGCGTCCACGCCCTGGCCCGTCGTCATCGTCTATCTGGATCTCCGTTCCCATCTCGTCGAGAAGCAGGATCCCTCCCGCCCCTGGCCCCGGGACCTCCACGCGGCCCTCGTGCGCCGCCTCGTCGGCGCCGGCGCCCGGGCCGTCGTGTTCGACGTCCTGTTTGGCGAACGCGCCGGGGACCCGGGCCCGGACCTCGCGTTCGCGTCGGCGCTGCGGGACGCCGGACGCGTCGTCCTCGCCGGCCAGGCCAGCGCCGATGCCAGCCATCGCCCGACCGCCGATCATGCCTGGGCGCGCTTCCTGCAAGTCGAGGCACCCGCCGAGCTTCTTCGCACGAACGCCGTCGGGTGGGGCCTGGCCAATCACCTGATCGACGACGACCTCGTCGTGCGCAGGGCTTTCGCCGGGTTCGAATCCCAGTCGCTGCCCTCCCTCGCGGGAGCGACGGCGGACTGGCTGTCCTCGCGCGAAGAGGCCCCGCGCCCGGCGGCCCCGTCGGAGTGGCTGCGCTACTACGGTCCTCCCCTGACGATCCCCCATGTCAGCTACACCGACGCCCTGCGGGTTGGCGGCGTGCCCGATGACGTGTTCCGGGACCGCATCGTGTTCGTCGGGGCGCGGCCGATGGCGGAGGGGTTCCAGGGACGCCAGGACGAGTTTCGCAGCCCGTTCCATTCGTTCCGGAACAAGCAGCTGTTCAGTCCCGGGGTCGAGGTGCACGCCACCGCCCTCGTCAACCGGTTGCGGAACGACGGACTGCGTCGTGCCACGCCGGGCGGCGAAGCCCTGGTGATCCTCGTCGCGGCCCTGGCCGCGGGTCTCGGCCTGATGCACCTGCGCCCCGCTCCCGCCACCCTGGCCGCCCTGGCCGGCGCCGGCGCCGCCCTCGGCCTGGCCCGCACCGCGTTCGGCGGCGGCACGTGGTTCCCCTGGCTGATCGTCGCGTCCGCCCAGCTTCCGTGCGCGCTGTTCGCCTCGTGGCTCTTCCACTTCCGGGACTGGTACGTCACGCGCCGGCGGCTCGAGGCGGAACGCCGCGCGGCGGAGGCCCGCATCCGGGAACAGGCGGCGCTCATCGACAAGGCCAACGACGCGATTCTGCTCCACGATCTCGAAGGTCGCGTGATCCAGGCGAATCCCGCCGCCGAACGGCTCTATGGCTGGAGCCGGGCGGAGTTGTGCCGCGGCGAGGATGGCTCGCGGGAAGCGGCACCGGACGACGTCGCCGCCGCGCGGGCCGCGACGCTGGCGCGGGGCGAGTGGACGGGCGAGTTGCGCCAGCGGCATCGGAGCGGGGCCGAGCTCGTGGTGGCCAGCCGCTGGACGTTGATCCGCGACGAACTCGGTGCCCCGCGCTCGCTGCTGGCGATCAACTCGGACGTCACCGAGAAGCGCCAGCTCGAGCTGGAGGCCCTGCGCCGCCAACGCACCGAGGCCATCGGGTCCCTCGCCAGCGGCATGGCCCACGACCTGAACAACGCGCTCGCCCCGGTTCTCATGGGCACCCAGCTCCTCCGCCGCACCGCCACCCGCGACGAGGCCCGCCGCATCCTCGGCCTCATGGAAGCCAGCACCCTCCGGGGCGCGGAAATGGTCCGGCAGGTCGTTCTCTTCGCCCGCGGCACACGGACCGGCCAGGAGCGACTCGATCCCCGCCCGCTCGTGGACGAGGTGGCCCGGCTCGCCCGCGAGACCTTTCCCCGCGACATCGTTGTGTCCGTCCACGTCGCCCACGACCTCGGCGCCATCCGCGGCAATGCCACCGAACTCCACCAGGTCCTCCTCAATCTCGCCGTCAACGCCCGCGATGCCATGCCCCGCGGCGGAACCCTCGCCTTCGCCGTCGACCACGTGGACCTCGCCCCGTCCGACGTGGCCGGGCTGGCCCACGTCGTGCCCCCGGCCCGGCCCGGTCCGTTCGTGTCCTTCCTCGTCACCGACACCGGTACGGGCATCCCTCCGGACGTCGCGGCCCGGATCTTCGAACCGTTCTTCACCACCAAACCCGTCGGCGTCGGCACCGGCCTCGGCCTGTCCACCTCCGTCCGCATCGTCAAGGCCCACGACGGCTTCCTGTCCTTCTCCAGCCTGCCCGGCGAGGGAACCACCTTCGAAATCCTCCTTCCCCGGCTGGACGCCGGAACCGCCCCCGCGGACGCGCCCCCTGCCGACGCGTCCGGCTCCGGCTCCGGCTCCGGCTCCGAACCCGACCCTGCCACGACCGAACCCGACGACGCTCCCCGTGGCCACGGCCAGCTGGTGCTCGTCGCCGACGACGATCAGGCCGTGCTCGAACTCCTCGGACGCGGGCTCCGGGACCACGGCTATCGCACCGTCACCGCCGGCAACGGCGTCGAGGTCCTCGCCCTGCTCCGCTCGGGCGAGCACGACGTCGCCGTGGTGGTCTGCGATCTCGGCATGCCGTTGCTCGACGGTCTGGCCGCGGCCGACGCCATGCGTTCCGCGAGACCGGACCTGCCGTGGATCTTCATGACCGGGGACGGCGACGGCGCCGGCGACGGCGGCGACGGTGCCGGCGAGCGTGCCGGGGATGGCGTCGCGCCCGGCGTCGAAGCCCCGTCCGCGGGCGCGGAGCGGCGCCTCGCCAAACCCTTCCCGCTCGCGCTGCTCCTCCGCCACCTCCGGGACGCGCTGCCCGGCGAGGCCGGGCCGACCGGCACCGCCTGAGGGCCCGCCCCGGGGAACGCCACGGAATTGTCGGTTGCGGGAACGGGGCATGCGGTCAAGGCTCGTCCCCGCCCGGACCGGCGTGTTGTCGGTCCTTACCCCCGGGAGAGGAAGTCATCGAAGTCATGAACTGGAAAACCCTTCTGGCGGCGGTCGTCGTCGCCCTCTTTCCGGCCACGGCGCCGGCCCAGCAGATCGTCGCGGAATGGAACTTCAACGGCCTCGTGGAAACGGATTCCCCGCCGCCCTCGGTCGGCGCCGGCACCGCGGCCCTGCTGGGCGGCACCACCGCCTCGTTCGCCAGCGGCAACGGCTCCTCCGATCCCGCCGTCGATGCCGACAACGCCTGGAACATCTCCACCTTCCCCGCCCAGGGTGCGGACCGAAGGAGCGCCGGCGTCGAGTTCCGCGTGCCGACGGCCGGGTACGAGGGCCTGGGGCTGCGGTTCGATTTCCGCGCCAGCAACTCGGGCAGCCGCCGGGTGCAAGTGCTGTACTCGAACGACGGGACGACGTTTCAGGACGCCGCCGCGTTCACCATCGCCGCGGGCGCCGTCTTCACGAACGGCCTGACCGTCGACCTTTCCAGCGCCGCGCCGGTCGACAACCTCGCGAACCTCGCGGTCCGGATCGTGTCGGACTTCGACGATGACAACGGCTACGCGGGCGCGAACGGGGCCTACGGACCGACAGGCACCTGGCGGTTCGACCAGGTCACGTTCACGGGACGCAAGGTCGGGGCACCGGACGAGGCGCCGACGATCCTGGCGCATCCGGCGAGCCTGCAGCGGACGCCCGGGTCGACGGCGACCTTCTCCGTCATCGCCTCGGGAACGGCGCCGCTGTCGTATCAATGGACGTTCCAGGGCCAGCCGATTGCCGGCGCGACGGGCAGCAGTCATTCCCTCGCGGATCTGACTGCCGCGCAGGCGGGCGAATACCGGGTGACCGTCCGGAATCCCGTGGGCGAGGTCACGAGCAACCCGGCCACGCTCGCGATCGGGGAACCGCCGCCGGCGTTCGAGGCGTTGACCATCGCGGCGCTGCGCGAGCGGGTGGACCCGGAGACTTTCGGCCCGACGAACACCACGCGGCTGTATCGCGTCGAGGGCACCGTGACCACCTGGGTGAATCTCACCACGCCCAACCACGCGCTGTTCTACATCCAGGACGCCACGGCCGGCGTCGCCGTCTTCCATTCCAACGCCTCGAACAACGTCCCGCCCGCGGGCGCGCGCGTGCAGGTCACGGCGCCCGTCACCCACTTCAACGGGTTGCTCGAACTCGGCCCCTCCGCGCTCAATGCCCAGCACTCCGTCGTCACGCTCGGCACCGGCGACCCGCTGCCGACCCCCCGCCGGCTCGCCCTCGACGAACTCGCCGCCCTCTCCGCGGCCGAGTTCGAGAAACTGGAGGGCAGCCTCGTCCTCCTGACCAATGTCACCCTCGTCGATCCCGGCACCGGCGCCTTCCGACCCGGCACCACGGAAAAGATCGTGGATGCCAGCGGATATCCGTTCGACCTGCGGATCGACGCGCGGCCTGACATCGGCGGGCAGGCGAAGCCCACCGGCCCGTTCGCGGTCATCGGCGTGATGGGCCAGTTCGACACCTCCTCGCCCTGGAGTTCGGGCTACCAGATCATCCCGTCCCGGTTCGCCGACCTGCTCGCGCCGTCCAAGGCCCCCACGGTGCGCCACACCAACTTCCTCTCCCGGCTGGTCCGTCCGGGCGACCTCCCGACGAACACCTTCGGCGAGTCCGTCCTGCTTCCCGGCGAACGCCTGGAGATGCAGGTCGAGATCAGCGACCCGGAGGGCCGCCCCTTCCAGCTCGCCTTCCCCGAACTCCCCGGCCTCCCGGACGGTTCCGGATGGGTCGGGAAACCCGTCGGCACCCTGACCGGGACCAACGTCGTTCGCTTCGTCTTGGAACCCGGCGCCGCCCAGAGCGGGACGCTGTTCCTCCCGTCCTTCGTCGCCTGGAACGCGGTGGCCACCAACACGACCGCGTGGCGCGTGTACGTTCCCACCGTCGCCGAGCAGCGCGTCGTGGCCATGGAGTTCCTCCCGAATCCCGCGACGGCCGCGACCAGTCCGATCTTCAACCCGCTGCGACGCGATCCGGCCTCGGAGAATCCCTCGCAGCACGACGAATACCTCGAGCTCGTGAACTTCGGCACCGAGGCCGTCGATCTCGCGGGCTGGCGCATCTGGGACGGCACCGCCCTGCGCCACGTGTTCTACGTCTCGACCCTCGTGCCGCCCTCGGGCGCGTTTTTGGTGTATGGCGGTCCGTTGAACGGATTCACGCCCGTCCTCGATGCCGGGTTCGAGCCCGCGAGCGAAAGCACCGCCGGTCTCGCGCTGAACAACAACGGCGACACCATCGCCGTCTACAACGCCGCCACCAACCTGGTGTTCCGGGTCGTCTACCCGGCCAGCCTCGTCGCCGAAGGGGCCTCCCTGACCCGCTACCCGGACCGTGACGGGCCCTTCGTCCCGCAGACCGACGTCGTCAACCAGCCCGTCAGTCCCGGACGGCAGGCCGATGGACGCCTCTTCTCCGAGCCGCCGGTCCAACCTCCCCAGAGCATCCACGCTTTGCTCGTCCGCGAGGCCACCGGCGCCCTGCGGCTGACCTGGAACGTCCGCGTCAACGCCACCTACTCCGTCTGGGCCACGGACGAGCTCTCCCGGCCGTTCGAGAAGATCGCCTCCGGCCTCGCCGGGACGTTCGCGATTCCCGACGTCGCGTCGCGCCCCGCCCGGTTCTACAGAATCAGCAGTCCGTAACGGGGCAGGGGACAGGCGCAGGGCCGTTGCCAACGCCCGGTGCGTAACCGCGATGTGGGGCCGGCGACTGGCTCCCCGCCATAGCGTCTGCGCGACGGCGGGCCGAGTCGCCGGTTTCTCTTCTCCTTCCGCATTCCTGGATCGCCCCGCGCCCCGGGCGATGGAATGTGGTCAGCCGCCCCCGGAACGGACGTTGGAACTTTGAGCTTGGACCTTGGAGCTTCGCCCTGCGAACGCCCCCAGCCCCTTGCACCGCGCCCCCGCCTCCCCGTAGCGTGCCGCGGCGGCCATCCGGCCCGGTCCGTGGCGATGCGCGGACCGTCTCCCGGTTGGCCGTCCCGTTTTCATGGCCCACCTCAACCACCACTACCTCAAGCTCAAGGCCGGTTATCTCTTTCCCGAAATCGCCCGCCGCGTCCGGGTCTTCTGCGAACAGCATCCCGAACCCGCGAAGCGCCTGATCCGCTGCGGCATCGGCGACGTGACCGAACCGCTGCCCGGCGCGGTCGTCGCCGCCCTGCACAAGGCCGTCGACGAGATGGCCGTCCGGGCCACCTTCAAGGGGTACGGTCCGGAACAGGGCTACGAATGGCTGCGCGCCGCCATCGCGGGGAATGACTTCCGCGCCCGCGGCCTCGAGGTGGCCGACGACGAGATCTTCGTCAGCGACGGGTCGAAGTGCGATTGCGGGAACATCCTGGACATCCTGGGGCACGACAACCGGATCGCCATCAGCGACCCGGTCTACCCGGTGTATGTCGACACCAACGTCATGGCGGGGCACACCGGCGACGCCGACGAGACGGGCGCGTACGCCGGGCTGACGTACCTGCCGTGCACGCCGCAGAACGGGTTCATCCCCGAGCCCCCGGCACAGGCGGTGGATGTCATCTACCTGTGCTCGCCCAACAACCCGACCGGGGCGGCGGCGACGCGCCCCCAGCTCGAGGCGTGGGTGAAGTACGCGTTGAAGCACGGCGCCCTGATCCTGTTCGACGCGGCGTACGAGGCCTACATCACCGATCCCGCGCTGCCGCATTCGATCTACGAGATCCCCGGGGCCCGGGAATGCGCCATCGAGTTCCGCAGCTTCTCGAAGAACGGCGGGTTCACCGGGGTCCGGTGCGCCTACATCGTCGTGCCGAAGACGCTCCTGGCGTCCGTGCCCGGGGGCGAGCGCAAGCCGCTGCACCCGCTCTGGCTGCGGCGCATGACGACCAAGTTCAACGGCGTCTCCTACCTGGTCCAGCGCGCGGCCGAGGCGCTCTATTCACCCGAGGGCGTCGGCCAGGTGCGGGGACTCATCGAGCATTACCTCGGCAACGCCCGCGTCCTTCGCGAGGGCGCCATCCAGGCCGGCCTGACGGTCTTCGGCGGCGTCAATGCCCCGTACATCTGGGTCCGGACGCCCGCGGGCGTCACCAGCTGGCAGGCCTTCGACCGCATCCTGGGCGAGGCGAACGTCGTCATCACCCCCGGCAGCGGGTTCGGCTCGAAGGGCGAGGGCTACTTCCGCATCAGCGCCTTCAACAGCCGCGCCAACGCCGAGGAAGTCGCCCGCCGCCTCCAGACGCTCCGTTGGTAGGGTTCGCAACCCCCGGCGGCTGCCGCGCGTTGCGTTGCGTTGGGACCCTGACCGCGGACGCCACGGTCGCCGCGGGGCGACACGCGCCGACTGCGGCGTGCAAGCCCGGTGCCCTCACCGGGCGATTCGGTCGCGGCGGGCGCCGCGTGGTGGGAAGCAGGAAATCCACTACGCCGAGTACCTCAAGGGGCATCACTCGATCGCCCACGACATGAGCCGCGAGGGCTTCCCCTACCGCGACGAGGAGGAGTTTTTGATGGTTCTGGCGGAGCGCCAGAACGCCGAGGACGACCCTGCGGGGGCGGGCCATGCAGCCGAGGAGCGAATCCGGCTCGTTCTGGGCGAGGACCGGTACTCCGAATACCGCCGGTCCGGTCGCGCGGAGTTCAGGGAGCTCCGACTGCTGACGCGCCGGTTCGGCCTCCAGGACGGCGTGGCGTCGAGCCGGCTTCGCCCCGAATCCGATCGCGCACTGAGCGCCGTGCGCGCGGTCTGCCGACGCCCGCGGATGGCCCGGTAGGGGGCCGACGGGGGAAAGAGTGTAAGGGTTCGGCACGGAGTCCTTTCATGGGAGATAGGGCCGAGAGCAAAGCCCGAAGACCGACCACCCACCCACCCACCCTGAAGCCATGAATGCCACCGCATTCCTCGTCTCCCTGAAAAAGCCCGCCGCGTCGTTCCAAGCCTGCGCCAACCCTCCCCACCCGGGACCCGCCTCCCCGTCGCGGCGGACCGCAAGCCGCATCATGCGTGGCACTCTCGGCGTCCTGGCCGCCTTGTCGTGGGTCGCGTCATCCGCGCCAGCCGCACCGCCCCAGTACGAGGTCATCGCCTCGGTCAGCGGAACCACGGTGGCGGCCATGGACGTGGTCGGAAACAGGGCCTACGTGCTCCACCAGGCACTGAACGTGTACGACATCTCGGACCCGGTTCACCCGAGTCACCTCGGCGGGTCTCGTATCAGCTCGGGATGGAACGGGGCGGATATCCAGGTTGTGGGCAACCATGCCTACATCGCCGCCAGCACCGAGGGATTCCTCGTTTACGAGGTCAGCAACCCCTCCCTGCCGGTGCGCCTTGCGCGGGTGCCCGGTGGTAATGTCGATGCCGTCGAAGTGACGGGCAACCTCGCCTGTGTCGCGGCCGGGTCGAAGGGCCTCCGCTTGATCGACGTCTCCGATCCGGCGAATCCGCAACTGCTCGGGGATTCGCTCGGGACGGGAATTTCCGCTCCCGCCAACGGCGCCACCCGGGTCGGAAACCTGGTCTACGTTGCGTTCGGAACCGCGGGGTTGGGAATCCTGGACGTCAGCGATCCACGGGCCCCCCGGTTGCTGGGCCTGCACGACACGCCGAAACCGGCCCTGTATGTCCAGGTGCAGGGTTCCGTCGCCTACGTGTGCCTATCGAAAGCGGGGATCCTCGCGGTGGACGTCTCGGTTCCCGCGCAGACCCGGACCTTGGGATTCGCCTCGGTTCCGGATCCCCGGCGCATCCGTCTGGACGGGGGTCTGGGGTACGTCGCCGACTATGAGGACGCCCTGCGTGTCTTCGACCTGTCGAATCCCGCCGCCATGACGCAAGTCGCGTATTTCTGGACGGTCACGCCGGCACTCGACGTGCGCCTTGCGGGCAATCTGGCCTTCGTCTCGTGCTGGAACGGAGGCTACAAGATCGTTCAACGGATCACAGCCCCCACGTTCACCGCCCATCCCTCCAGCCAACGGGTGCTGGTCGAATCCGGCGTGGTCCTGACCTGCCGCGCCGATGGCTCTCCCTCGCCCGGCGTGCGTTGGCAGGTCTCCGTCAACTCGGGCGCGAGCTGGCAGGACCTCGTGGATGACGCGAACGTGGGCGGCTCGGCCACCGACAGCCTCGTGCTCCGTTCGGTCCCGGAAGCCTGGAGCGGGTATGAGTTCCGGGCCGTGGCGACCAACAAGGCCGGCACCGCGTTCAGCGAGGCGGCGGTGCTGACGGTCGAGCACGCCTTCAAGCTGGGCCCGGTTCAGACGTTCGCGGGTTTCCTGATCCAGGGAACGCCGGGCACCACGTGCCGCATCGAGGCCGCCGAGAGTGCCGGCGGCGTCTGGCAGCCCCTGGAGACCGTGAAGTTGTCGGCGCCGACCCAGTGGTGGATCGATCCGTCAAATCCGGTCCAGGGCTCCCGGATCTATCGGGCGGTCGTCGTCCCCTGAAGTCCCGGCAGGGGAACCCGTGAATCAAGGCCGCCCGCGATGCCCTTCGCGGGCGGCCTTCCGCGTGTGGACGGCGCTCTCGCCCCGGCCCGTTCCCGTCGGGCGTGAACGTGGGGGGGCGAGGCGACCAGGGCAGGGGGAGGTCCCTGCGCTGCGACGGCAAGCCCGGCGGAACCCGGTCGCGACGCGCCGCGGAAGGCTCCCCTCCGCTTCCCGCCACTCTTCGCTTCTCGCGTTCGACGGGAGGGATACCGTCCCGTTCCATGGCGAATGAACATGGTCAGGCCGGCTTCTTCGACGCCACGATCTGGAGCACGATCATCAGGGCCCGGGACGGCAACGAGGTCACCCGATTGGCCGCGCTCGAGCGAATGCTGACCCGCTACCGCCAGCCCATCTTCCGACACATCCTCGCCAGCCTCCGGGGCGACCAACGAACCCCGGAGAACGCCGAGGACCTGACCCAGGGCTTCATCGCGCAATGCCTCCGGCTTGAGTTCCTCAAGAACGTCAGCCCGGAGAAGGGTCGCTTCCGGACCTTCATCCGGGAGTGTATCAAGCGCTACCTTCGCGACCGGCATCTGGAGGCTTCGGCCGGCAAGCGTGGTGGCGGCCAGAGTTCCGCGTCGTTGGACGAGGTCGATGACGAAGGTCGCCCGCGGTACGATCCCGCCGACACCACCGATCCGCCGGGCGAGGTTTTGGATCGCGAATGGGCCCTGACCGTGCTGGCGCACTCCATGGAGGCTCTCGGGAAGGAATGTCGGGCCGGCGGTCGCGCCCAGCTGTTCGACGCGCTCCAAGGACACCTCGGTCGTGCCCCCGATCCCGGAAGCGCGTCGGAGATCGGTGCGCGCCTGGGCCTGAAGGAGGGCGCCATCCACGTCGCCATGCACCGCCTGCGCGGACGGTTGGGCGAAATGATCCGGGAGGTGATCCTGGAGACGGTGGGCAACGACGGCGACTGGCGGGAGGAACTCCGGTACCTGATCGAACTCCTCGGAAGAAACGGCATGAGTCCGTCGCGGTAGGGTAGGATCGGACCCCCTCCCCTCCATGTCCGGATGAGCATGTCTGACAGCCCCCGGTGTTCCGTCTGTGGCGCCGCGCTCCCGACGCCCGGGTCCTCGTGCTCGGCCTGCCTCCTTGGGGTCGGACTGGCACAGCCAGGGCCGCAACCGCTGGGCCCCGGCTTCCTCGACGACCTTCCCCTCACGGACCGCCAGTCGCTCATCGCCCGCAAGTACCGCGTCCTCGACGTGCTTGGCCGCGGAGGCATGGGCGTCGTGTACCGGGCCTACCAGGAAAACCTCGAGCGGGTGGTCGCGCTCAAGATGATCTCCTCGGGCGCCCACGCCAGCGCCGAGGAACGGGAGCGCTTCCTGCGCGAGGCCCGCGTCGCCGGACGATTGCAGCATCCCGGAATCGTCGCCATTCACGACTGGGGCGAGGACGAGGGAGTCCCCTTCTTCTCCATGGAGTTCGTCCAAGGCAGAAACCTGGCCGAGGTCGTCCGGGAAAGCGGTCCCATGGAGGCACGCCGCGCCGCGCGCCTGATGCGGTCCGCGGCACAGGCGGTAGCGTATGCGCACCGCGAGAACGTGCTCCATCGTGACCTGAAGCCTCAGAATCTGCTCCTCACCGGGCAGGACGAGGTGAAGGTCACGGACTTCGGGTTGGCCAAGTCCCTGGACCTGGATCCGACGTTCACCGCCACCGGACAGGTGTTGGGGACCGCGAGCTATATGGCTCCTGAACAGGAGCGCGGGGCGGGGACGGCGGGGCGAGCCGCGGATGTCTACGGGTTGGGCGCGGTTCTCTACCACCTGCTCACCGGACGCCCGCCCTTCGTGGGAAACGCCCTTGGCGACGTGCTCGCCCAGGTCCGCCACGAGGACCCCATCCCTCCCTGCCGTCTGAACCAGGGGGTGCCGGTCGACCTGGAATCGATTTGCCTCAGGTGCCTCGAGAAGGAGCCGAGCCGAAGGTACGCGTCGGCGGAGGATCTGGCGGAGGATCTGCATCGCTTCCACAACGGCGAGCCCGTCCATGCGCGACCCGTGAGCAACTGGCGCCGCGGATTGCGGTGGGCGCGCCGGAAGCCCGTAATTTCGAGCCTGGCTGCGGCGCTTTTGGTCACGGTCCTCGCCGGCCTCCTCCTGGTCGTCTGGCAGTGGCGGCGCGCGGAGGCGGCAAGAGCCCGTGCGGAAGCGACGCGAGATCAGCTGGAAGTCCAGCATGCCAATCAACTGCTGACGGATGCCGACGGGACCGAGGGAGTCGCCTATCTGGCGAGCATCCTCGCCAGAAATCCCGGGAACGCCGTCGCGCGCACGCGCCTTCTCGCGGCCATCGCGTCCAGACCTTACGCCCATCCGGTCGCCCCCGGCCTCGCGCTGGACGGATCCGCGTGGGCCGTCGCGTGCGGCGAAGGGGATCGTTTCGTCATGGGTGAATACACCGATCGCGTCCATCTCTGGAATCCCGGATCGGATTCCCCGCGGACCATACGGAGAGACGGCTTCCGAGTGCTCGACGTGGCCGCGGTGGGCGACGAATCCCTGGTGGCGTGGTTGCCCTCGGCGCACGCCATCCACGTCGAGGACGTTTCCGCGGCCTCGAATGCGGTTCGGAGGCTGGAACATCCGGCGGCGGTGGAAGCCGCCCGCTTCAGCGCCCGGGCTTCCCGGTTGGTCGCGCGAATCCGGGATGGATCCTCCCTCGCCTGGAGGCTGGATCGGAATCCCCTCCCTCCCCCAACCGCACTAGCGCACCAGGAGGGAGCCACGGACGTCGCCTTCACCCCCGACGAGGGCCGCCTGGTGATCGGACATCCCGCCGGGCGCCTGGAGGTGTGGGATCTGGATTCAGGCCGACTCCTGGCGGCCAGGGATCTCCCGAATGCAGGCCCCGAAGCCGTTGTTTGCAGCCCGGACGGCCAGCGGATTGCCGTCATGTTCCGGGACGGAAGCGCCCGGCAGTTCCGCCTTTCGGACCTCGAGACCATGGGGGGGACCATGCAACACGAAGGAGGAACCACCTCGATTTCCTACAGCCCCGATGCCGGTCGCCTCGTCACCACCTCCTGGGACAAGACCGCCCGACTCTGGAGGGCCGCCACCGGAACGCCGCTGGGACAACCTCTGCGCCATCGCGGAGGAGTCCTGCGGGCGGAATTCAGTCCCGATGGACTGAAAGTCGCGTCGGCGTCCTACGATCGCACCGTTCGCGTCTGGGACTCCCTCACCGGCGCGGAACTCTGCGAGCCGCTCAGACATTCCCAATTGCCCGGCCACCCCCGGTTCGGATCGAGCGGCATCCTGCTTCTGACGGAGGACGCTTCCCTGGTTCAGGTGTGGGCGTTGCCGGAATGGAGGGTCCAACCGGCCTGGAGACCCCATGTTCTGCTTTTTCCGCACACGCCGATGAACGCGGACATGCGGTCCGTGACCATTTCGTGGATCCGGGGGGCCTCCGTCCGCGAGGTGTCCGGAACCAACCACGCGCTTCGCCCGCTGCAGCACGTTGAGGACCAGCCTTCCCGGCAGTTCTCCTCCGACGGTCGATACCAGGCGAGAATCGCCCCCGACCCCGCCCAGGTGCTCCTGTACGACCACCATTCTGGATGGAAGGCCCCTGATCAAGGCGCTGCGCCACGGCGACTGGGTTTCCTCGGCTGAATTCAGCGCGAACGGTCGATATATCGTCACGGCTTCCTACGACCGCACCGCGTGTGTGTGGGACGCCGCGACCGGGGAGCTGTGTGTGGGCCCCCTCGCGCACGACGAGCGTCTGGCCTACGCCCGCTTGAGCGCCGATCAGCGCCGCGTGTGCACCATCACGATTGCGGGCGATGCGAGGGAATGGGAGGTGGCGCCTCTGGATGCTTCGACTCCCGAGTGGCTGCCTTGGGCAGGCATGGTCGTCTGCGGTCGTCGGTTCGACGAGGGAGGGACCTATTCGGATCTAAGCCCACACGCGCGCGCCAGTGGTTGGGCGCTTCTCAACTCGCGGATCGCGCAAGCCACGGACCTCGCGTGGTCCGTGGCTCACCTGTCCTACCGGTCCTCGGCGGATCTGCGGGCGGTCGGGCGCGCTCCGGCGGAGAGCGCTGCCGGGCTTCACCTCCGTGCCGGCCGGGACGCCTCCAGGGAGCCGTTGGAGCCTCGCGAGGATGTCCCCACGGGAGGTCTGAGGGCGGAGGCCCAGCGGAACCCGACCAACGCCCTGCTCCTCGCCCGGTTGGCCCATCGATACTCGGCAATGGACCCGTCCACCAACGGGCTCGCCTGGATCGATGCGGACTTCTTGAGCCGTCGAGCCCTGCAATGGGCGCCCGATGATCCGGAAGTCCTCCGTCTCCGGACCTCCGTCCTCCTCCATTTGGGCGAGACGGACGCCGCGATCTCGCTCGTCTCCGCGGCATTGGCCCGACTGCCCGTGGAAGCCGATTCCCCCTCGCGCATTCCCCTGCTCCTCGCCCGCGCGGAGGCCATGGGCACCGCAGGCCACCCGGAGGCGTGGACGGCGGAACGCCTGACCGCGCTGGGCCTGCCGCCTCGCCCCAGGGGGATCCCCGACGAGGCACTCGATCTTTCCCCCTTCTACAATGCCGCTGCCGGAGACGCGTTGTGGCGGGGCGTGTTCTCTTACGCCAACGCCTCGCCCGGGATACCCTGGCGCCTCCGGGGAAATCTCTACGATGCCCGGGGCGTGATCAGGCCCGGAGCCGCCCCCGGCTACCAGCCCGGCGGTGAGTCGTCCCGCGATAGCGTGGACGTTCCGATTCGAAAGAGCCCGACCGCGATTCGGCTCCTGGTCGGAACTCACGGCGACACGGACGACGGCGACCCCATCGGTTCGGTCGTCCTCCTGTCCGCCAACGGCGGATTCGTCGGCGGATTCCTGCTGCGCCGAGACGAACATCTCGTCCCTTGGGCCGAAGTCGGAACCGATCCCTCTCCGGACGGCGCCAATCCGGGGAGGCGTCCCGAGGATACGGCCTCGCTTGCAAGCCCCGGAAAGCGTGCGCGCCTCCACCTCCTGACCTGGGCGAATCCGGATTCCGCGCAGGCAATCGAACGCCTTCGACTGAGCTCGTTCGATCCCCGGACGATTCCGTTCCTCATCGCGATCAGCGTCGAAAGCGCCGCACCGCCGCCGGCACGTTGATCGCCGCGACAAATCCGAGCGGGCCTCGGGAAGGAAGGCGGCCCAGGTGTCCGCCGGTTCGGAAGCGCGGTCCCGCAGATGGGGATGGGGAGTACCCCCGATCGATCGTCGCGTACTCCTGCCGGATGGGCGGCGCGAAGCTCGGCGCATCGCATGGATGGGGCCCGGGCACCGGAGCGGGGCGGGCAGGTCGCCCGCCCCGTCCGGAACTCCACCCCGCCCTCACGGACGGCGGGTGCGTTGCCACCAGATCCCCAGTTCGTTGGCCACGATTCGGATCCTCTTTTCGATCTCCCGCATGATATCGCTGGCGACACCATCCCTCCTCGTTTCGCGCTCCCCTCCGGTGGGCTGCTGGTTACGCTCCTTCTCGACTTGGGCGCCGTTGCCCGGGGGTCGGGCATCGCCTCGGGCGCCGGCACTGTGACGGTCCTGGGCCGAGCTTAGCATCAGACTCGTCCCGAGGAGGACCAGGACCATCGTGATCGTTCGGCGAGCTGCACTGCGGGAAGGGATGTGGTTTGCGTTCATGGCTGACTTGACTTGGATTCGGCTGGTTGGGTGTCTCATGGAGACCCGGCTTCTCCGGGCCCCACGCTCCTCTTCAAAGGAGGCCACGGATGATCCTTACACGCCCAACCCAACCCAACCCCGGTTCTCGGATACGCAACGTCGAAGCCGGGTGACCGGTCCGCCGGCAAACCCGCTTGTGTTCCCGTCATGCACGGGGCTTGGGTCGCCGACGCGCTCGACCAAGTTCCCCGCCACCTAACCGAACACGTTCTTCTGCAGGTCCCGCAGGGTGAAGAGCTCACCGGCCTCCACCCCCTTCATCCGCCTGGCTCCATCCTTCCGCCGCTTCCCGAACTTCTCCCGGTGCTGCCGGAAGATTCCCTCCACGAACTCCCGGCTC
>CAZSOV010000135.1:18371-19963 GCA_964608505.1 uncultured Verrucomicrobiota bacterium | reverse complement strand
TCGAGGGCGCCGGGCACGGTACGGCTGGAGTACTGGTTGAGGGAGTTGGCGGTGTCGGTATTTCGCGCCGGAGGGGCCCCGCGAGGGCGGATCGGCGTCCGGTTAGCGTAGTACCTCACCGAGACCACGGCGGCAGGTTCGCGTCTCACAGCGCCGGCGTCGAATTCATCGTGGGTACCAGGCCGAGTTCCGAGTTCCGGTGCTGGCGCGCCGCGGGTCGACGCGGGCAGACCGCGGAGGGGAGTGGGTCACGCCGCGGCGCGACGAACGCCACGAGGAGGCGGGGAGAAGGCGGAGGGGTGGGGGGAGGCTGGCGACTCGGCAGTCGCCAGCCCCGCGGCACAGGTTGGGCGGGACGGCGTCGAGGCCCTGGGCTTGCTTCTCGTTGCGGTCGTGGCGGCGTTGCGTGCGATCGGCCCATGCGGAACGCCGAGAGGGTGGATCACGCCATGGCGCGACGAACGCCACGAGGAAGGCGGGGAGAAGGCGGACGGGTGGGGTGAGGCTGGCGACTCGGGGGTCGCGGGCCCCGCAGGAGAGGCCGGGCACGGGATCGTGCCGCGCTCGTTCCGGCTGCAAATGTCAAATGTCGATGTTTGACCCCATTGTCCCCCCTCAGAACGCGAGGAGGTCGAGGAGCTGCTGGCCGCGGGCGGTGAGGGTCCAGACCTGGCCGCGTTTGAAGACGAGTTTGCGGCAGGGATGACGCTGGTACTCGGCGGCGTCGACGGCGAGGAGGCGGGTGGCGAGGGGACCTTCGATTTCGGAGCGGGCGCGGGGCACGAGGAGGAAGGGGAGGCCGTTGTAGTTGAAGGAGACCTCGTAGGCGGCGATTCCCTCGGTGTCCACTTTGGGATTGCGACGGATCAATTGCGGGTAGCGCCGGAGCCACGAGAATCGGGTGTCGGCCAGGAGGACCCGGTACATGGGGCGTTGGCTCCGGAGATAGTCGAGCCACTGGAAGGGCGGGGAGGACTGGTTCTGGAGGCGGAAGACCTCGGCGGGGTCGAGGCCCACCAGGTTGCGTCCATTCCACGGGCCGTGATCGTTGCGGCTGCCGGGTTCGGATTTCTCGAGCCAGGCGGAGAAGCGTTCGTTGACGAGGAGATCGATTTCGAAGTGGAGGTGGGCGCGGTCGCGGGTGATCGGGGTGCGGGTGTTGGTGGTGCGTCCCAGGACCCCGACGGGGTCGCCGGCCTTGACGGGGGTGCCGGGGGCGAGTCCGGCGCGGACCTCGCGCAGATGAGCGTAGAGCGTGAGCACCTCGATGCCGTCGACCCGGTGGCGGAGCACGAGGTAATTGCCGTAGTTGGAGAGGCCGGGCTTGCGATTGACGTAGGCGACGTGGCCGTCGGCGGCCGCGACCACGTCGTCGAGGGGTTCGCCGCGCCGGTCCTTGCGGACGGCGAGGATGTCGATGCCCTCGTGCATCTGCCAGCCGTCGGAGCGGACGCAGCCAAACTGACCTGCGGTCCAGGTGCGGCCGGGAGTGGGGGCAAAGAAGGCCCGGGCCCCGTTGGCGTCGAACAGGGCGTGATTCGGGGTGGGGAGGCGAAGGGCCTGGGCCTGGGCGGGGGCGGGGGCGGGCGCGA
>CAZSOV010000135.1:8454-18361 GCA_964608505.1 uncultured Verrucomicrobiota bacterium | reverse complement strand
CGCAAAGCGGCGCGGGGCCCGGGGGGGGCCGGGTTGGGGGGTTTGGGGGGGGGGGGGGGGCGGGGCCGGGGGGGGGGGGGGGGGGGGGGGCGGCCGCGAAGGCGAGGGGAAAAGCAAGGGCAAGGGCAAGCCGGCCGGCAAGGAGGGGGAGGGCTTGGCGGGGTCGCCGGGGGGCGCTGGGCGGGGCGGTGAGGGAGGGGCGCGGGCGGCTCACGGCGACGCGGTAAGCGGGGGGATGCGGTCAGTCGAGCCACTGCTTCCGCTTGCGGTCGATCTCCTTGTTGAGATCGCGGACGAGGCGGTCCATGTCCTCGCGGGAGGCGGCGGGGGAGAAGGAGAGGACGCCTTCGGAGAGTCGGCGGCGGATGAGGAGGATGGCGATCCAGCGGGTTTCACCGTCGATATCGACGGCGACGGCGAAGTGGCGGCCGTTGGCGGCGGCGCTATGGGCCTCGAGGAGTTTGGTGCCCACGGAATCGAACTGGAACTGGACGAGGTAGCCGCCCGGTTCCTCGATGAGGGCGGCGCGCTTCAGGTGGCTTTCGTTGAGCGCGGGGAGTTTTTCGACGGGGACCTGGACCGTTTCGTCGGAGTGCAACTTGGCGAGGACGGTGCGTTCCGGGAGGTCGCGGCGGGATTCGACATGGACGCGGAAGTACTTGAGCGGCTTCTTTTTCTTCTCCTTCTTGGGCTTGGCCTTGGATTTGGCGTCGGCGGCCGGCGTGTTGGTGTGGGTGGAAGGCGAGGGGGTTCTCGATTCGGCGGCCGTTCCGGAGAGGACGGAGGCGAAGCAGAGCAGCACGGCCAAAACGAGATTGAAGGGTCCGAGGACGGTCCGCATAGTTCCGGGCCCAGCCAAGCGGACGCTGGCTGGCGATGTAAAGGCAGATATGGGTCGACAACTGAACAAGATCGAGAAACGGACACGGCGACGACGGCAGATCCAGCGCAAAAAAGACGCCAAGAAGGCTGGAGCGTCGGGCAAGACCGCGAAGCCGGCCGAGTAGGCAGGCGCCAGGCGGTCGTCAAAGCAGCCCTGCCATCAACGAGTTGGCCGTTGGCCCGCCGGATCACCCGGCGGGCCTTCGGTGTTTGGGGAGAGGCCTCTGATCGAACGTCGCTCCGCGACGGGGTGAGGAGAAAGGGCGAAACCGGGGCCTGAAGGCCCCGGCAACCTTCGGTCGTCGCTCCGCGACTGCGCGGGGATTGGACCCGACCTTCAACAAGTCGGGCCCGAGTCCCGGCAGCGTTCGAACGTCGCTCCGCGACGGGGTGATGGGGGGCTCCACGAACGGCAGGCCCACGCGGGTTCGGAGGGGGGGGCCTCCGCAATCTTGCGGAGGGCGTTGGCCGAGCCATCGCGAGGGAGCTCCCCGTACGGTGTGGGGGTCATGAGTGACCAACGATATTCCACCGCTTCCAACTCCCTCCGCCTCCGTTCCTCGTCGCGTCTCGCAAGACTGCTTCGGGCCGTGGGTGTCCTCGGCATCGCCGGATTGAGCCAGGTCGGCCTGGGGCAGACCTTCTCCTTCACCGGCACGCTGCTTTCGAGCGACAACACGGCGCCTCCGGTTCCGCCGCTCATCACGGTCGACGTTCCGGGCCTGGGGCTGATCGATTTCTTTGCCTGGAAGCGGGTCGACAACGGTGCGGGGCAGGTGACGGCGCAGGCGGGGTGGGCCTCGCTGGCCGGAGTGCCCGCGGGCGATCTGACGTTCGATTTCGGGGATCTGGAATTGCTGAATCTGGCGTTTGGCGCGGGCACCTCGACCGAGAGCTACGGGGAGGTGGATGGCAGTCCGCGCTTCTTCAACCTGTACAACCAGGGCGTGAAGATTGCCTCGGGCGGGGATTTCAGTCTCGAGATCGTGACCGACACGAATCCCGTTTCGCCGGACTACACGTTCGCGACGGGGACGGGGTGGGTGACGTTGGCGCCCGAGGGGGGGCATCCGTTCGTCGGGGAATTGGCGGCGCTGCAGGGGGGAAGCTCGGTGTTGGAAATGCACATCACGAGCTTCGTGTCGCCGGTGGTGATTTGGAACGACCGCAACGTGAACAATTCCGCGCTCTACCAGATCGCGGGGGACGGGGGTGCGGCGGTGGTGCCCGAGCCGGGGACATATGGGATGGCGGGAGCCATGGCGCTGCTTGGATTCGCGTGGTGGAGTCGGCGGTCACGGGTGGGATGAGTGACGGGCCGACCGTTCGGCGGGGGGGCAGAGTCGGGCGAGGGTGAGACCGGTTACCAGGAACGGGACGCGTCGTGCGACCATGAACCGCGCACGGCGCGTCGCCGCGTGGGGGCACGCGGCCTACAAGGGTCGCGAGGGCACTCCGGGCGGACGGGGCCGGAGGTGCGGCCACGACGTTGTTGCCTGAGGCCGTCGATCCGATAGCGTGCCGGCAGCATGAGTTCAGCCATCCTTCCCCGAGTCGAATCCACCGTACCGGTCCATGTCAGCACGCCGCGGTGGCCGGCGATCCTGGCTCTGGGAGCCGCCTTGGCGGCGCCGGCGGCGATGGGCCAGACCTTCTCGTTTACCGGCAGCCTGGTTTCGAGCGATAACACGGCGCCGCCAAACCCGCCGCTCATCACGGTGAACGTGCCTGGTTTTGGTGCCGTGGATTACTTCGCGTGGAAGAGCGTCGACGGGGGCACGGGGCAGGTGACGGCCCAGGCGGGGTGGGTGTCGCTGGCCGGCGTGGCACCGGCGAATCTGAGCTTCGACTTTGGCGATCTGGAGCTGACCGAATTGGTGTTCGGGGCGGGGACGGCGACGGAGTATTACGGTGAAACCGACGGCAGTCCGCGGTATTTCGGCATCTACAACGGGGGGGCCTTGATCGCGACGGGCAACGATTTCAGCCTGGAGATCGTGACGGACACCAATCCGGGCTCGCCGAACTTCACCAAGGCGACCGGCACGGCCGCAGTGACGCTGGCGGCGGTCGGGGGGCATCCGTTCGTCGAGAATCTCGTGACCTTGCAGGGCGGGAGCGCGGTGCTGGAAATGCAGATCGCGGAATTCACCGCGCCGGTGGAGGTCTGGAACGACCGGAGCGAGTTCAATTTCGCGATCTACGACATCACGGGGGGCGGCGCGGCCAAGCTGGCGCCCGTGCCGGAGCCGGTTGAGGTGGGCAGCGTCGGGGCGATGGTGTTGGCGGGGGTGGCCGGTTGGCGGCGCTGGCGGTCCTCGCGGGGCGCGGGCGCGACTTTGGGCGGGCGGTAGTTCGGGGCGGGCGTCGGTTCAGCGGGAGATGGGTCCCAGGCTCAGGAAGCGGAGGGCGGGTTGGCGCGATTCCCGCGAGGTGGCGAGGTCGACCAGGAACTCGGCGCAGTCATCGTTGTGGTCGTGGGCATCCACGAGGATCTGCTGGACGCGCCAGGATTTCCTGTCCTCCGCCGGCAGCACGTAGGTGTGGCGGGCGTTGCGGGCCTCGGGATCGAGGCGGATCCGTCCATGGCCGGATTCGTGGTGTTCGAGGGCGGCGCGCAGTTGGGCGGTCGTCCAGGGGGCGGATTCCGGCGCCGCGGGAAGCGCGGGGGTTTGGGCGGGGTCCGAGCCGAGGGTGGCGAGGGCGGCCTCGGGGTCGCCGTTGGCGAGCTCGCGGAGAAAGGCGAAGATGCGGACGCGGACGGCGGCGGTGAAGGTCCGGACATCGCGGGTGATGTCGCGGTCGGCTTCCTCGGCGCCGGGGGGGCGGAGTTCCTTGGTGACGAGGCCCGAACCGCGGGGTTGATAATCGGGATTGCGCATCCGCTCCCATTCCTCGATGAGGCTGGAGTCGACCTGGCGGATGAGGGTGTCGAGGTAGGTTTCCATCTCGCGGACGGTTTCGTTCTTGGCGGCATCGGGGACCGTCTGGGCGAGGACCTTGTAGACGCTGTTGAGGTGGCGGAGGAGGAGGCCCTCGGAGCGATGGAGTTCGTAGATTTTGATGTAGTCGGCGAAGGAGCGGAACTCCTCGAACATCTCGCGGACGATGGATTTGGGGCGGATGTTCTCCTGGCCGACCCAGGGGTGTTTGTCGGAGAAGGCGTTGAAGGTGGCGTAGACGAACTCGCGGCGGGGCTTGGGGTATTCGAGCTTCTCGAGCTCGTCCATGCGCTCGTTGTATTCCATGCCCTGCTGTTTCCACTCGGCCATCTTGGCGGTCTTCAGTTTGTCGAGTTGGCGGCGGAGGATGAGGTCGGGATCCTCGAGGATGGACTCGACCAGGGTGAGAAGATCGAGGGCGTAGTCGGGGGCGTTGGGGTCGAGGAGGGGGAGGGTCTCGAGGAGGTAGAGGGAGAGGGACTGGTCCATCGAGAAATCGTCCTGGAGCTCGACGTTGACCCGGAGGTAGCGGCCCGGTTCGGTTTCGGGGATGAACTCGATGATCCGGCGTTCGACGAGGGAGCGGAAGAGCTGCCAGGCGCGGCGCGTGTGGGATTTCTTCTGATTGGGGGAATCGTGGCAGCGCCGGACGAGGTCGCGCATGGTCTCGCAGCCGTGGGAGGGGCGGGAGAGGACGTTGAGCAGCATGCCATGCTGGATCTGGAAGCGGGAGGCGAGCCGCTCGGGGGGGGCGGTCATGAGGCGGTCGAAGGTCTTCCGGTCCCAGTTGACGAAGCCCCGCTCCGGGGGTTGCCGGCGCTGGAACTTCCGTCCGTCGCGTTTGGATTTCTCCTCGAGCTTGAGGTTTTCGACGACGTGTTCGGGGGCCTGGGCGACGACCCAGCCGCGGTCGTCGAAGCCCTTGCGTCCGGCGCGTCCGGAGATCTGGTGGAAATCGCGGGCGGAGAGGATGCCGACCTTCTGGCCGTCGAATTTGCAGAGGCGGGTGAAGAGGACGGTGCGGATGGGGACGTTGACGCCGACGCCGAGGGTGTCGGTGCCGCAGATGACCTTGAGGAGGCCGCGTTGGGCGAGTTGTTCGACGAGGACGCGGTACTTGGGGAGGAGGCCGGCGTGATGAAGTCCGATGCCGTGGCGGAGCCAGCGTTTGATGTCGGGGCCGTAGGGGCTGGAGAACTTGAAGCCCTCGAGGGCGGCGGCGAGGGCGGCCTTCTCCTCGCGGGTGCAGACGTTGATGCTGGTGAAGTTCTGGGCGGAGTCGGCGGCATCGGCCTGGGTGAAGTGGACGATGTAGACGGGGGCCTGTTGGTCGCGGACGAGCCGCTCGAGGGTTTCGGCGAGGGGGGTTTCGGCGTAGCTGAAATCGAGGGGGACGGGGCGATCCCGGGAGGTGACGGCGACGGTGGGACGTCCGTTGAGGCGGGTGAGTTCCTCCTCGAAGAAGCCGGTATCGCCCAGGGTGGCGGACATGAGGAGGAACCGGGATTGGGGGAGGGTGAGGAGGGGGACCTGCCAGGCGACACCGCGATCCCGGTCGGCGTACCAGTGGAATTCGTCCATGACGACGTCCCGGACCTGGGCTTGGGGGCCTTCGCGGAGGGCGATGTTGGCGAGGATCTCGGCGGTGCAGCAGAGCACGAGTCCGTCGCGGTTGACCGTGGCGTCGCCGGTGCTGAGTCCGACGTTGTCGGGGCCGAACTCGCGGCAGAGGTTCATCCACTTCTCGTTGACGAGGGCCTTGATGGGGCAGGTGTAGACGGAGCGTCGGCCGCGGGCGAGGGCTTGGAAATGGAGGGCGGCGGCGACGAGGGATTTCCCGGAGCCGGTCGGGGTGTTGAGGATGACGTTCTTGTCCTCGAAGAGTTCGAGGATGGCGGCTTCCTGGGCGGGGTAGAGCGAGAGGCGTTTGGACTCGGCGTACTCCAGAAAACGGCCGAGCAAGGTGTCGGGGCTGGTGTCGCCGTCCTTGGGGAGGAAGTCGTAGAGGGTTTTCGCGGACACGGGGAGGGGATGACAGAGGACCGGGGGGAAATAGCCAACAGGAAAGCGGTCCGGGTCCGGGGCGGCGGCAGGGCGATTGACAAAGTCGATTGGGGCCCGCGACCGCCGGGTCGCGGGGCGATCGAAGCAGGCGAATCGAGAGGCGAAGCCTGCGACTTGGCCCGCCGTCGCGCAGACGCTATGGCGGGGAGCCAGTCGCCGGCCCCACATCGCGGTCCCACGCAGGACTTTGTCAACGGCCCTGGGGGCGGCGGGACGATGGACAAGGTCCGGTGCGGATCCCTTCTTTCCATGTCCGGCGGGTCGGCGGGCCCGTGTCGTTCGGGGTGCTTGCGTCGTTGGGACGGGGCGGCAGGGTAGCGGGGTGACGCGAAGGCGACAGGGTCGGTGGTTCCTGGTCGGCGCGGTGACGTTCGCGGCGTGCTGGGCGGTGTGGGCGGTCCCCAGGATCCGGGGGGCTCGGGATCGGGGCGCGGCGCTGGATTTCGGGGAGGGACGCGTTCTGGAGGTCCTGGCCACCACGTACGGGAAGACGCATGCGTACCTGAAGGGGAGGTGGCCCGGATTGGACGGAATCCGGCGGCGGGCGGGTTGGTTGCAGGGCGTGCTTGGGGAACCGACGCGGCGGGTCACGACGAGTTCCGCGTGGGATGATCTGTGCGTCTTTCATGGACCGCGCGGGGAAGGCAATCCGTTCGGGAGGGAATCGCCCTGGCTGGTTGCGTCGTTTGATCGGCATGGGTGTCGGTTGGCGGTCGATTCGGGCCGGGGGACCTTCTGGATGGACAAACGACCGATCGGGCACCAGTGCCTGGGCAACTACCCGAGACGCGAAGCGCGGTTCGAGGTGGAGTTCGGGCTGGCCACCGGTGACGCGGCTCCGGTGATGCGCCGGTGGTGGATCTCCAATCCCAGCCCATGGACCGGGTTGGAGTGGGTGCCGGAGGCGCTTCCGGCGGTGCGAGAAGTCGGGGAGGCGCGCATCTCGTTCCTGGGATTCGCGGGGGATCGGCGCTGGCTGGGTCCGCGGTTCCGGGTGGAGGTCGACGGACGCGAACGGATGGACTGGGTGGCGCGTGAACTGCTGTTCCGGGATGTGACGGGCAACAGCGCGTACGCGCCCGCGCTCTGTCGGCACGAAGCCGCCTGGAAGATCGACGCCGGTTTCGCGCGAAGCCCCGAGGCCGTTTCGGAGTCGAACCAGGTTTGGGAAGTCGCGGGAATCGAGGTGCCGGAGGGGGGTGGGCTGCTGGAGTTGACGGAGACCGCGACCCTGGAAGGGGTGACCGTGCAGCCGTTGCTTCTAGGGGGGGGCGGAGTATTCGAGCTGAAGCAGTCCGGCGCCGGCACCTTGCAGGTGTTGACGGCCGAGCCTCCGTCGGACCCGGGAGGGGGAGGAGGCGATTCCGTGTCGAGTTCGGGCTCCGGTTCGGGGTCGACGGAGTATCGGATCGCACGGGAGGGACCCTGGCTGGCGGTCTCCTTGAAGGGGCTGAGGTCTGACCACGCGTGGAACGTGGCGTTGGTGGAGGAAAACGGAACCGGGCACTGGAACCGGGGATGGTCCGGCATGGGGCCGGGATCCCGCCTTGTGAATTTTCCACGAATACCCGCAGGAACCATGGTCAGGCTGAGGTTCGTGGTTCAAACGTTGCGGCGCGTGGAGTTTCTGGTGAAGCCGCCGTCTCCGGATGGGGGGGCGCCTGATCGAATCGGGCAACACCGGAGCACGGGAGATGTGGCGTGAGCAATCGGTGGGTCATGCTGGGCGGCGCGGTGATCGTCGCGGGAGCCGTGATCGCGGGCTGGATGCTTGCGGGACGGGGGGACGCCACCGCGCCGCGACGGTTTGATCTGGGAAACGGGTTTGAATTCGAGGCCGTCGCGGTGACGACGGGGAGCAACCATCTGCTCCGGGTCGGGCGCTGGCCGTGGTTGAATCCGGCGCGTCAACGCTGGGAAGTCGTGCGGGGCCTGCTGGGACGTCCGGCGTTCCCGGCCCGGAACGGCGCGGTCACGAACGGTCTTTGCCTGTTCCTGAGGGGGCCGGAGGGACGGTGGCCGGCGTTCAAGGGGCCGCGGGTGCTGGCGGTGCTCGACGCGCACGGGTGCACGTTGCCGCACTTCGACGGGGCGGACTCCGATTCAGGCCAGGGCGAGGACCGGGTTCATTCGTTGGGATTCCGGGTCCATCCCCGGCGGCAGAGCGGGTTCGACGTCGAACTGGCCGGCGGCATCGGGCCGACGTCGGCCCCGCCGCGGCGGATTCGCGTGACGAATCCGAGTCCGTGGCGCGGGGACGAATGGCGACCGGAGCCGTTGCCCGCGGTGCGCGTGGTGGCTGGGGTTCGATTCGTGTTTCTGGGGTTTGACGAGGAGGGGCCCGTACCGCGGGTCCGGTTGCGCGTGGAGTCGGGGGGCCGGGAACGCAAGGAGTGGGAACTGCGGGACCTGGTGTACACCGACGTCACCGGGAACCGGTCGCCGGACCCGGTGCTATGCCGGCGGGAGCCGGCGTGGCGGATCGAGGCGGCGTATGCCCTGAACCCGGCGTCCGCCGAGGGCAGCGAAGGCGCCCGGGAATTCGAGGGGGTCACCTGGCCGGGGCCGGGGGAGCTGCGCATTCTGGAGTGTCCGCAGGGCATGTCGGCGGAGGGCATCGAGGCGGTGATGATCGGTGGGCCGGGGAACTACCGGCTTCGTCCGCTGTCGTCGGGCAAGTGGGAATCGGAGTGGGCCGACCCCGGTCTGGACGCACCTTGGAGCACGTTCATCCAACACGGCTTTGGAACGCCCTGGGCGACGGTGAACTCCCGGGTTCCCTGGGCCGCCGTGCTGAAGGCCGGATTCGGGCCCGACGACGCCGTGGGTTTGGCCTGGAGGCCCGAGGGGGAGGGTTGGCGTGCGGTGACGGAGTGGATGCCCTGGCTCGCCGAGCGGGGGATGTACCACTTCGAGCCGAGGGGAATCTCCCCGGGCGATCGGGGACGGCTGCGGTGGGTGTTCGGGAAGGTGACGCGAGTGGCGTTCATGGTGGCTCCGCCGGCGGGGGGGATTGCGGAGGTGGCCCGATGAGTGCCCCCGAACGCCCCGCGCGGGAGACGCGCGGCACGAACCTTGCCCTGCCGAACCGGTTCGAGCGCCTGCACCCGGAGCCGGACCCGGATTCGGACCTGGATCCCCGGGAGGAGCCGGCACGGAAGACGGAGTTCTACCGGGATGCCTCGGCGAGCGTGATCAGCCGGAACGACAGTCCGGACATCCCGTTCCGGGTGAGTCTGAACCCGTACCGCGGCTGCGAGCACGGCTGCGCGTACTGCTATGCGCGACCGACGCACGAGTATCTGGGGTGGTCGGCGGGATCGGATTTCGAGACGCGCATCCTGGTGAAGGAACGGGCGCCGGAGTTGCTGCGGGCGGAGTTGTCCCATCCGAAATGGGAGCCGCAGTGGATGGCGTTGAGCGGGGTGACGGATGCGTATCAGCCGGTCGAACGCCGGCTGAGGATCACGCGGGGGTGTCTCGAAGTGCTGGCGGAGTTCCGACAGCCGGTGGGGATCGTGACCAAGAACGCGCTGGTGGCGCGGGACGCGGATCTGCTGGCGGCCTTGGCGGGGCACCGGGCCGCCTCGGTTTCGATTTCGCTCACGACCCTGGACCCGGACCTGCGCCGGATTCTGGAACCGCGGACGTCGCCGGTGGCGGCGCGATTGGCGGCGATCACGGCTCTGGCCAGAGCGGGGGTGCCGGTGGGGGTGCTGGTGGCCCCGGTGATCCCGGCGGTGAATGACCACGAGATTCCGGCGCTCTTGAAGGCGGCGCGGGAGGCGGGAGCCAGCTTCGCGTCCTTCGTGATGCTCCGCCTCCCGCTGGGGGTGAAGGACGTGTTCGTGGACTGGCTGGAGCGGCATTTTCCCGAGCGCAAGGAAAAGGTCCTGGGCCAGTTGGAGGGGATGCGGGACGGACGGCTCAACGACGCGCGGTTCGGAAGCCGGATGCGGGGGGAGGGGCTGCGGGCCGAGCAGACAAAGCAGTTGTTCGAGGCGTCCCGGCGACGGCTT
>CAZSOV010000135.1:0-8444 GCA_964608505.1 uncultured Verrucomicrobiota bacterium | reverse complement strand
GGGGTCCAGCTGGAGCTGGGGATGGGAGGATGAGGCCGCAACCGGCGGGAGGCCGAATCCGGGGATGGCGGGGCGCGGGGGAAGTCGGCAGGCTGGGCGGGCGGGCTTGGGAAACAAGGTCCGCGCCACGATTCATGTCGAGCGGTTCGGAAACGAAGGGGACGGAGACGGGCCGGACGCCGGCGCGTCCGGCGGTGATCCACCATGACCCCGCCACGGCGACCTTGCGCGTGGCGGCGCTTCCCCTGTTGGACCGCCTGCTGGTGCACGTCCATCGGGCGGGATTCGCGCCGATCACGGTGGTGTTGCCGGAGGGGGCTGCGCTTCCGCCGCTGCGGCGCGCGCGGGCATGGAGTGTTCCCTTCGAGGTTCGTGCCGGAATCGTGTCCGCCCCGGGAGCGGATGGCATCCCGACGTTGATGGCGAGCAGCAGTGTTGTGGTCAACGTGGCCGATCTGCGGCGCCTTGGGGAGATGGAGCAGGGGCGGTTGGTGGGGGCGGACGGGACGGCGTTGCCCGTCGTCCGGGGAATCCCGCGGGCCGAGCCGGGCTTGGGGCTGGCGGAAAGCGGTCGGGATATGGCCGCGGAGGGGGTGGCGTACCCGGTGCGGAACCGGGAGGAAGCGCGGCGGGCCGAGGCGGCCTTGTGGCGGTCGTTGACGAGCGGTTCGGATGGCCTGGTGGACCGGGTGTTCAACCGCCCGGCGGGACGTCCGCTGTCGAAGTGGCTGATCTGGACGCCGATCACGCCGAACATGATTTCGGTGGGGGCGACGTTGCTCGGCGTGGTTGCGGCGGCCTTGTTTGCGCAGGGGGGGCGGGCGTGGTCGATGGTGGCGGCGGTGATCTTCCAGCTCTCAGCCATCGTGGATTGCGTGGACGGGGACGTGGCGCGGGCGGTGTTCAAGGAGTCGAGGCTGGGGAAGTGGTTGGACATCGTGGGGGATCAGGTGGTGCACCTGGGGGTGTTCGCGGGGATTGCCGCCGGGTTGTGGCGGTCGGGGGCGGGCGGGCACGTGGGCTGGCTGGGGGCGAGCGCGGTGGCGGGGGCGGCCATCTCGTTCGTGGTGGTGATGCGCGGGATGCGCCGGGCGGCGGCCGGCGGGGGCGGGGATGGCCGCGTGCAGCGGATGCTGGACGCGGCCACGAACCGCGATTTTTCGGTGCTGGTCCTGGTGCTGGCGTGCGTGGGGTGGTTGGAGGGATTCCTGTGGATGGCGGCGGTGGGCAGCCACGTGTTCTGGATCGCGCTGATGGTGCTTCAGTCGTGCCGGGCGTCGGCAGCGAAGGGAGGCGGTTGAATGAAGCGCGGGGCGCGGTGGCTGGCCTTGGCCGTGGGGGTGGGGATCTTCGCCTGGTACTTGAAGGGGACGGACCTCGAAGAGGTGGGAAGGGCGCTGCGACGTTTGGGGCTGATGGCCCCGCTGCTGCTGGGTTCGTATTTCGTGGTCTACGCGGTGGATACCTGGGCCTGGCGGCAGTCGTTCGGGGTCCCTCCGCGGGTGGGCTTCTGGACCTTGTTTCGGATTCGCTGGTGCGGGGAGGCCGTGAACAACGTCGTGCCCACCGCCTACGTGGGCGGGGAGGCGTTGAAGGTGATCTTCCTGTCCCGGCGGGGCGTGCCGAGCGGGGACGCGACGACGGCGGCGCTGGTCTCGAAGACGGCGCAGACGGTGGCCCAGGTGTTGTTCATCGCGGGCGGGGCGCTGGCGTTCCTGGTGATCGGGGTCGAGCACGCGGGCTTTCGAACCGGGATGGTGGTGGTCTTGGCGGGGGGCGTGGGGGTGGTGGCCATGATGGCGTGGCTGCAACGGCGGGGCGCGATGGGCGGCGTTCTGGAGTTGCTGGGGCGGGCGGGGATTCGATCCCGGTGGCTGGAGGCGCGCCGCGCGGGGTGGGAGGCGGTGGATCGACAGGTGGCGGGTTTCTATCGGCAACATCGGGGGAGGTTCGTGCTGGCGACGCTGGGCTATCTGGTGGGGTGGTTGTTGGACACGGTGGAGATCTGGCTGGCGGGCTGGCTCCTGGGGGTGCCGATCCACTGGCTCCAGGCCCTGGCGATCGAGGCGTTCACCGGGGTGGTGAAGGTGATCGGAATGTGGGTCCCGGGCGCGCTGGGCGTGCAGGAATCGGGGATCGTGCTGCTGGCGCGATTGGCCGGGGCCCCGGGGTTGCTGGGCGCGACGTATCCCCTGCTTCGACGGGCGCGGGAGTTGATCTACGCCGCGGTGGGATGGGTTTGGCTGTTGTTGGAGCCGGGGAGGAATGCGGCGAAAAAGTAGCGGCCCGGTGTCGTTTGTCTGGCGGAGGAGCGGGGGAACCGTGTCAGATGCGGGCCGACATGGATGCCGTCATTTACGCTGCGGGGAGGGCACTGCGCCTCGGTCCCACCGCCATCGAACAACCGAAGATCCTGCTCGAGTTCGGTGGGCGCAGTCTGCTGGAGCGGCATGCGTTGCTGCTGGCCTCGGTCGGGGTGACCCGGTTGTTCGTCGTGACGGGCCATTGCCGGGCCATGATCGCGGACCTGCTGCCGGCGCTGTCGGTCGCGGCGGGCATTCCGGTGTCGGAGGTGTTCAACCCCGACTTCCGGGAGGGCAGCGTGTTGAGCGTCCGGGTGTCGCTCCCGCAGCTCCGCGCCGCGCGGAAACCGATGCTGTTGATGGACGGGGACGTCCTCTACGACGAGCGGATCCTGCGCCGGTTGGTCGAGTCCCGGCAGGAGACGGTGCTGCTGGTGGACCGTGGCTACTCGACGGCCGACGACGATCCGGTTTTGGTGCCGGTGAGGGGCGGTCGTCCGTTCGAGTTTCGCAAGAAATGGCAGGGGGAGGCGGAGTGGGTCGGGGAATCCATCGGTTTCTTCAAGGTCGGACTCGACGATCTGGCACGGCTCGACGCGGAGGTGGAGCGGCGCTGTGTTTCCGGGGGACGCGCCGATTCGTACGACGAGGCGCTCCGGACCCTGGTGCAGGCGGACCGGTTCGGCCAGGAGGACGTTTCGGGCATTCCCTGGACGGAAGTGGATTTCGTGGAGGACATCGAGTTCGGGCGAACGGTGGTGTTGCCCAGACTGCTGCCTCTGAACGGGCCGCCACCGCTGTCCCAGGGACGCGGGACGCGGGAGGAACGGGCGGGTGCGCGGGATGCCGGAGCGCGCCCCTGAGGGCCGGAAGCGGGTTGCCGGTTGATCACACGACGGAGAGACGGAAGCGCGTACCGATCATGTTTCCAAGTCCAGCATCGGGTCACCCGGACGCCCTGGGGCCGGTGACGGCGGGGATTCCCGCCCGGATCCGGAGATCCCGGAAAGGGGAGGAGCGATTGGCGAAGCCTGGAGTCGTGGAGACGGCGAGGCCGGCGGAGGAGTTCAGTTTCGACCTGCGTCCGGTGCAGATCGCCCGGCATCTGGATCGGTTCGTGATCGGGCAGCGCGAGGCGAAAAAAGTGCTGAGCGTGGCCTTGTGCGACCATTTCCAGCACGTGCGGTTGAGCCTCGAGGGGAACGAGGCGCCATTCTACCAGAAGCAGAACGTGCTGCTGCTCGGGCCGACCGGCGTCGGAAAGACCCATCTCATCCGATCCGCGGCCGAATTGATCGGCGTGCCGCTGGTGAAGGCGGACGCGACGAAGTTCTCGGAGACCGGGTACGTAGGGGGGGATGTGGATGATCTGGTGCGCGACCTGTTCCGGCGCGCGGGCAACGACGCGAAGAAGGCGCAGCACGGGATCATCTACCTGGACGAGATCGACAAACTCGCGACGCGGGAACCGACGGGGGGAAGGGATGTGTCGGGTCGCGGGGTGCAGACCAATCTCCTGAAGCTGATGGAGGACGGCGAGGTGCCGCTCGTGTCGCCGAACGACGTGACGGGACAGCTCCAGAACGCGGTGCAGTCGATGCGGGGCGGAGGAAGTTCCGCGCCGGAAACGCTCAATACGCGGCACATCCTGTTCATCGTCAGCGGCGCCTTCTCGGGCATCGAGGAGATCATCCGACGCCGTTTGGCGGGTGAACGGATCGGGGCCGACGGTCGGGCGGAGCCCGAGGGAGCGATGCGCCGATTGTCGCGCATGAAGACGGACGAGCTCCTGGCGCGGGTGACCACCCCGGATTTCATCGGGTACGGACTCGAGCCGGAGTTCGTGGGGCGGTTGCCGGTGCGGGTGGCGTGCCACGCTCTCGACACCGACGACCTTTTCGACGTGCTGCGCAAGAGCGAGAGCAGCCTGATTCACCAGTACGAGCGGGCCTTCGGGGCGTACGGGATCCGGGTGAATTTCCGGGATGACGGCCTGCGGCGTCTGGCGGAGCTGGCCGCGACCGAACGTACGGGCGCGAGGGGACTGATGACGGTCTGCGAACGGGTCTTCCGCGATTTGAAGTTCCGCCTGCCCACCAGCCGGGTGCGCGAATTCGCGGTGACGGCGGCTCTGGTGAACGAACCGGCGAGGGAGTTGCGCCGGTTGCTGGGACGGGCCGGGTCCGGCGAAGGGAAATGAGGGTCGGGCGCGCGGGGCCGGGGGCTGGGGGCTGCGGAGCACCCGCCGGCGGTCACAGGCCGGTGGGATGATCCAGGAAGGTCCAGGGCAGCCGGAACTTCCGGGATAATTCGGCGGCGAGGGCTTTGACACCGAAGGTCTCGGTCGCGTAGTGCCCTGCATAGAAGGCGTTTATCCCAAGATCCTCGGCCAGCGCGTATGTCCAGTGCGGTCCCTCGCCCGTGATGAAGGTGTCGATGCCGGTCTGGGCGGCCTGCCGGAGCTCGGCGCCGGCGCCGCCCGGGACGATGCCGATTTCGCGGCATAGGGAGGGCCCCCCCGGAAGCAGGCGCGGTTCGCCGCCGGTGGCCTGCGCGAGGCGCCTGGCCAGCTCGCTTCGTTGCAGTCGTGTCCGGGACCGGAATCCGATGGCGCGCCCCTTGGTCTCGAAGAAGGGTTGGATTCCCCGGAGTCCGAGGGCGTTGGCCAACAGGGCGGCGTTGCCGAACTTCGGATGGGCATCGAGCGGAAGGTGCGAGGCGTACACCGCCACGTCGTGGTCGAGGAGTTCCCGCAGGATCTCGTATCGCCGTCCCGTCCAGGGATGGCTGGGAGACCAGAACAGACCGTGGTGCACGACCAGCAGGTCCGCCCCGCACGCCGTGGCGAGGCGCAAGGTGGCGAGGGAGGCATCGACCGTCGCGGCGATATGGTGGACCTGCCCGCGGTTTTCGACTTGGAGGCCGTTCACCGCACCTTCCCAATCCTGGAAATCGGCGGTGGCCAGGAGGCGGTCGCAAAACCGGGTCAGGTCGGAGAGCGGAACGGAACGTGGCATGGGCGGGGCAAGGGTGGTGGGTGCCGCCCTGGATGCGAGCGGTTTCTCGGGCCCGGAGCGCGAAGCTTACCCCTGTGGTCTTGCGCCCGGGCCATTCCCGTGCTCTCTACGCACGTTGACCCGCGCGCAAGGCCGCCGGAGGAGGCGGAGCCCGCGCGTGGGCGGCGGTTCCACATTTGTACCATGCACAGCAGCCGGTCGTATCCTACGGCGAACTCGGGCCGGTATTCGGCCCGCCACATGCGGAAGCCCGTGAATTTCTTCTGCTACGCCCCGCAGGCGGGGTCCGTGGCCGTTCTGGGTGATTTCAACGAATGGGATCCTTCCGCCCATCCGATGCAGCGGGGGCCGGATGGGGCTTGGACGGCCCAGATTCCCCTGTCCCACGGCCATCATCAGTACCTGTATCTGGTGGACGGAAAAAAGGTGCTGGACCCGCGGGCGCAGGGGGTGGGGAGAACCGAACACAACGAGCGGGTCAGTATCGTGGCGGTTTCGTGAGCGGGCGTGTCGCTACGGAGCCGGCTTGGAGGCGTCCGTCAGGCGTTGGAGGGCCGCCTGGGCCGGACCGAAGTCGGGTCGCACCCGGAGGATTTCCCCGAACTGCTGCGCGGCGCCGTTTGCATCGCCCATCCGTGCCAGCGCGTTGCCCATGTTGAAGCGGGCTTCGAGGTATCCGGGTTCCAGGGCCACGGCCCGGGTGAATTCCTCCAGGGCTTCCCCGACCCGTCCGATTCGGGCCAGGGCCGTGCCGCGATTGTTCCGGCTGAGAGCATGCTCGGGGTTGATGCGCACCGCGGCATCGAAATGCGGCAGGGCTTCCGCGACGCGCCCCTGACGGACCAGGAGGTTTCCCAGATTGTTGTGCGCCTCCGCGTAGTCGGGCGCGATGCGGAGCGCTTCCCCATACTCCTGCATTGCTTCCGAATGCCGTCCCGCCCGGGCCAGGGCGATGCCCAGATTGAATCGGGAGGCCTCGGATTCCGGGTCCAGCCGGTTGGCCTCCTGATACCAGCGTATGGCGTCCTCCAACCGCCCGGCGCCGAGGGCCTGGTCGGCTTTCCTCACCAGTTCCGTGGCCCGGTCCGCATCGGTGTGCAGCGCGTCGTCCAGCGCGGCGGTGCTCCCGTCGGTCGCGCCCGGCGGCGTGGCAGGGTTCGTCGAAGCCCCCGACGAAGCCTGGGGGGGGGCCGAGGGCGGCGCGCCGGATGGAGACGGGGTGCCCATGTTCGTGGCGGGGACAGGCGGCGGGGGCCGGGGCGGGGAAGCGGGGCCGCAACCGGCGAGACAGATCAGGGCGCCGGCCAGCATTCCGTAGGGCCAGGCCCGAGGGGCTTCGCGAAGCGTCGACATGGGAGGGCGGCAGCATAGGTGCGACCGGGAAGGCCCCGCCAACCGAATCTGCCGAATCGGCTCGGGTTTTCGGGACCGCGGGCATGGGATGGCCGCGCTGGCGGCGCTCCGGCGCCCGGGAAACGGGCCGGGGAAGGGAGCTTGACAGGGGCCGGTGCCGGTAGCGGTATAAGCACCGCTTTCGTCGAAGGCTGGGTCGTATGAGATTTTCTCCTCAAAATTCTCGACAGCGACGCGGTCGGACGAGAGTATCAATTCCGTAGTGAATCTAATGGAGCCCTATTTATGGATAAGCAAAGCTCACTAAAGCGTGTTCTTTCTTTCCTCCTGGTCGTGGCGGCCGGCGCGTTGCCGGCGGCCGCGGGGGAGGCGGACATCAACATTCCGGACCTGACCCAGGTCAGGTTCGACGGATTGGGGGGAATGAGCGGCATGGCGCTGATGTATCTGGGCCTTGCGGTCTGCCTGGTGGGCGCCGCCTTCGGCCTGGTGCAGTACCAGCAGACGAAGGCGCTGCCGGTGCATGAATCGATGGCGAAGGTGTCGAACACCATCTGGGAGACCTGCAAGACGTACCTGTTCACCCAGGGCAAGTTCCTGGCGATCCTCTGGGTGCTGATCGCGGCGTGCATGGTGTACTATTTCATGGGCCTCTCGCACGAGAGCTTCGGGAAGGTGCTGGTGATCCTGCTCTGCTCGATTCTGGGCATCCTGGGCTCGTACGGCGTGGCTTGGTTCGGCATCCGGATCAACACGACGAGCAACTCGCGCACGGCGTTTTCGGCGCTGAAGGGCAACCCGCTCGCGACGCTGGGCATCCCGTTGCGGTCGGGCATGAGCGTGGGATTGCTGCTGGTGGCGGTGGAGCTGTTCTTCATGATCTGCATCCTGGTCTTCCTGCCGCGGGAGATGGTGGGCCCGTGCTTCATCGGATTCGCCATCGGCGAGTCGCTGGGGGCGTCGGTCCTGCGCATCTGCGGCGGCATCTTCACGAAGATCGCCGACATCGGATCGGACCTGATGAAGATCGTGTTCAAGCTGCCCGAGGACGACCCGAAGAACCCGGGCGTGATCGCGGACTGCACGGGCGACAACGCGGGTGACTCCGTGGGACCGACGGCGGATGGGTTCGAGACGTACGGCGTGACCGGGGTGGCGCTGATCGCGTTCCTGGCGCTGGCCCTGGCGGCGAGTCCGGCGATCTGCGCGACCCTGATCATCTGGTTGTTCGTGATGCGTTCGCTGATGATCGTGACCTCGCTGGCGTCGTATTTCATCAACGAGAGCATCAGCAAGGCGAAGTTCGGCGGGCTGAAGGATTTCGATTTCGAGGCGCCGCTGACGCACCTGGTGTGGCTCACCTCGGCGGTGTCGATCCTCGTGACGTTCGTGGCCAGCTACGTGCTTCTGGCAAGGCAGACCGGGCTGGACGGCAACCTGTGGTGGGTGCTGTCGGTCATCATTTCGTGCGGGACGGTGGCGGGAGCGCTGATTCCGGAGTTCACCAAGGCGTTCACGAGCACCAACTCGCGGCATGTCCAGGAAGTGACGAACTGCTCGAAGCACGGCGGCGCGTCGCTGAACATCCTGTCGGGATTCGTGGCGGGCAACTTTTCGGCGTTCTGGATGGGGCTCGTGATCATCCTCCTGATGTTCGTGTCGTACTACTTCTCGATGAACCCGGCGCTGATGACGATCATGCCGGAGAAGTTCAAGTTCGCCGCTCCGATCTTCGCTTTCGGCCTGGTGGCGTTCGGCTTCCTGGGCATGG